>NZ_JBEYUV010000030.1:0-70025 GCF_040643685.1 Nocardioides sp. NPDC047086 | reverse complement strand
GCCGGCCGCTTCGCGGTCCTGGACACCGGCGCCCGTCGAGAAAAAACTTGGCTGGCTATCGGGGCGGCGGCCCGGGTGTGGCGCAGCGCATTCTTCCTTGGGACAGGTGGTGTTGCTGGGGTGTGAGGGGTGGCCCTTCGGGCCACTTACCATCCACAGAAGCGACGCCGTTCGCTCACCGCGAAAATAGTGTCTGACCTGGGGAAATAGATAGCCAGGGAAGTGGTTGAGGCGTAGAATCAGACCCATCACAACACACCTCTGAAAGAGGCATCCGATGAGTCTCGGCCGCGACATCGACCACTGGGGCACCAACCCCGGCGACGCGAACGACGCTGCCTTGCAGGCTATCGAGACCGCCCTCCACGACCTGCTCGCGAGTGACCCGGTCTATTGGCGCACCGAGCAGAAGAAGGACCTGCTCGAACGCCTGGAGAAACTCCAAGCCCAGCAGGCCGCACTGAAGCTGCGGGTCCTCGCCACGGCGGGTGACATCGCCGAGGAGACCGGCGCCAAGGACGCGTCCGCGTGGATGCGCGCTGAGTTGTCGGTCGACAGGGGTGTGGCCCGCTCCCAGATCAAACTCGCCACCAGGGTCGCCAAGTACGACCTGGTCGCCGCCGGCCTCGCCGAGGGTGTCGTGTCTCTGGACAAGGCCCGGGTGATCACCAAGGCGTTGGACAAGATCGACGCCGATCCGGTCGCCAGCGGCGGGCACCTGATCCTCGCGGAGAAGCTGCTGGTCGGCTACGCCGGTGAGTTGACCGCGAACCAGTTGCGGATCGCGGGGAAGCGGGTCCTGGTCGAGATCGATCCGGTCCGGTTCGAGGACGCCGAAGCCCAAGCCCTCCTGGCCGAGGAACAACGCGCCCAGCAGAGGACCGCGCTGCGGGTGTGGGACAACCACGACGGCACCATCGGGTTCGAGGGCGTGTTGCCGGTCTCGATCGGGATGCGGTTCAAACGACTCGTCGAGGCCTACGCCCAACCCCGCAAACAACAGCTCGTCGCCAAAGGCAGCCCGTTGCCGCCGTGGGAACGACTCATGGGCCAGGGGTTCACCCGGCTGCTGGAGACCATCGACCCCGCCGCCCTGCCCCGTCATGGTGGTGATGCCACCACCATCAACGTGGTGATCACGCTCGAGGAGCTCCGTAAGGACCTCGGGGTCGCGACGCTGGGGTATGACGAGACCAACGGCGCGGTGATCAGCGCGGCCGAGGCCCGGCGGATGGCGTGCAACGCCACCATCATCCCCTGGGCCCTCGGCGGTGAGGGTGAGGTCCTCGACGCCGGCCGCGCCAGCCGGTTCTTCCAGCCCATCCAGCGCAAGGCACTCCGGCTGCAGCAGAAGTGCTGCCAGGCCGAGGGGTGTGACATGCCACCGGAGTGGTGCGACGCCCACCACCTCGACCCCTGGGCCGACGGCGGGAAGACCGATCTGAAGGACGGGGCGTTGTTGTGTCCGCATCATCACCGGTTGGCGCACAACCCGGCCTATGTTCATGAGCGACTACCGGATGGCACGATCCGGTTCACCCGCCGCTCCTGACATCCGTCAGAGTTCTGATTCATCCCGGTCAGTCAGCCCCACACCGGCCCGTTTCGTGGGTGTTCCCCACCGGCGCGGAGACTTCCCCACCCGCACGGCGGTCCTCCCTGCTCCGAAGCGTGGGGAACCTTCCTGCGTGTGGGGAAGTGCTCGGTTGCGTGGGGCATCGTCCCGTTGTGCCCACCCGATCGAGACCTCGAGCTTCCAGTGGACGCCAGCCACAGCCCCGAGCCCGTACCCAACTGAATCCGCTGCGCCACACCCTCGCCGCCGGCCCGATACAGGCGAAATCTTTCTCGATCGGGTGCCGGGTCAAGGATGGCCGCAGGCCACCGGCGAAGCCGGCGGGCGAAGCCCGTCCTTGACGCGGTGCGTGATCGAGAAACAATCGAAGCAAGGGTCGGCGGCGAACCCCCCAAGAGAGCCGAGCTTGCGAGGGGTTACGGGTGCGGGCGGGAGACGTAGGCCGTGGAGGTCCGGTCCAGGGGACCGTCAGCGGGCTCCGAAGGCTGAGCGGCGGGAGCTCGGTGGTAACCGGGCCGGCCGATCGGGAAGCTCTCCGACATGATGCCGATCCGCTCGCGGGCCATGCCTACGGTGACGCCGGCTCCGTCGCGCAGCTTCTCGTAGGTCGCGGCGGGGTAGCGGCCGACGACGTAGCCGGCTACTCCGCCGAGGGCGAAGGTGAAGAGGTTTCGTTTCGTCCTCACTTCTTGTCACCTGCCTTGAACTTTCGCAGGAGCGCGTCGGTGCCCTTCTTGCGGATGACGGTGGTGGCGACGGCCATCACGACCGGGGTGAGGAACGCGGCGATCGCCGTGATCCGCTTGCCCCAGGACGACTCCTGCCACTTGGTCTTGGGCGTCGTGCCGTTCCACAGCGAGCGCTGAGCGTTCTTGGCGCGCTCGCCGGTGATCGTTGAGTACGTCATGCCAGATCTCCTTGTGTCGGGGTCGGCTTTCGTCGTCCCGTACCCGTCGTGGGTACGGGTCATGCGGCGATCTCTTCGTCGTCGAGCTGTTCACGCAGGTCGTCGATGATCCGGGTCAGGATCCGGGAGACCTGGGTCTGGGTGACGCCGATGATCTCGCCGATCTCTGCCTGGCTACGGTCCTCGATGAAGCGCAGGCGGACGACGCGCTGGTCACGCGGGCACAGCCCGCGGATCGCCTGCTCGAGGGCCAGTCGGGTCTCGCAGTCGGCGAGTCCGCCGTCGACCGCAGGCAGCATGTCGCCGATGGTCGCCTCCACCGAGGACTGCGCGTCGGTGGCGCGAAGGGGGGCGTCGAGCGAGGTGGGGGTGAAGCAGCCACGGGCATCGAGGGCCTCGCGTACCTTCTGCTCCGGCACGTGGGCGATCTCGGCCAGCTCGGAGGTGGGCAGGTTGCCGCGCTCCGAGCCGATCCGCAGCAGCGTGCTCTGCAGCTCCTGGATGGGCCGCGGCGGGCGCACCGTCCAGCCGTGGTCACGGAACCAGCGCTTCACCTCACCACGGATCGTGGGCACGGCATAGGTCAGGAAGTCGTCGGCACGATCGGGGTGGAAGCTCTTCGCAGCACGGACCAAGGCGGTGTACGCCACCTGCTCCAGGTCCGCACGGGGGATGCCACGGCCGGTGTAGCGGTGAGCGATCGAGCGGGCCACCGCTGCGTTCAGCAGGATCACCTCTTCGAGGACGCGATCCTGCTCCTCACCTTCCGCGGTCTGCGCCTCCGCCAACAGCTCTGAGGTCAGACGCTGTCGCTGGGCCCGGGGTAGGTCTGTCTCGAAAGTCGTCGTCGTCATGTCTAGGTAGTGCCCGGCTCGACCGCCTTCAAACGGTTTCGCCGTGAGTTTCACCCCGACGGGTGTGGGCCCTGGACACCGCAGTCACCCTTTCGGGTGGGAAGCGCTCAACCCCGCCGCGATGGCTACCCCGAGGACCTTCAGCTGTGCTCCCTTCCGGACCGGAGCGGGATGCGACGTGTTCTGGGTACCCCGGGCGAGACGCTTTGAGCCGCTCGCCGGGGAACTTGACCTGCCTACTTGCATCACCGAAGGGGCTTCCGGGAACCGACAGGAGATGAGAATCCTGATCTGGCACGTGCACGGCTCCTGGACCACGGCGTTCGTGCACGGTCGCCACGACTACCTCGTCCCGGTCACCCCCGACCGCGGGCCCGACGGTCTCGGCCGCGCCCGCACCTGGGACTGGCCCGCGGCCGCCCGTGAGGTGAGCAGCGAGGCCCTCGCCGAGGAGGAGGTCGACCTCGTCGTCCTGCAGCGTCCGCACGAGGTCGAGCTGGCCGAGCAGTGGCTCGGCGGGCGGCGTCCCGGTCGCGACCTGCCGGCCGTCTACCTGGAGCACAACACTCCCGCCGGCGCAGTCCCCGACGCCCGTCACCCGATGGCGGGCAGAGGCGTCCCGATCGTGCATGTGACCGGCTTCAACGACCTTCTCTGGGACTGCGACGGCACCCCGACGACCGTGATCGAGCACGGCATCGTCGACCCCGGCCGCCGCTACACCGGCGACATCGAGCGCCCCGGGATGGTCGTCAACGATCCGGTACGCCGCGGCCGCGCGGTGGGCGCCGACCTGATCCCGGTGCTGGCCGAAGGCGTCGGCGCCGACGTCTTCGGCATGCGCGTCGAGCACCTGCCCGCGCACCGGGGGCTGCGGACGTACGAGAACCTGACCCAGCTCGACCTGCACGACCATCTTCCGCGGCGTCGCGTGTACGTCCACCTCAATCGCTGGACCTCGCTGGGTCTCTCCCTGATCGAGGCGATGCATCTGGGCATGCCGGTCGTCGCCCTGGCCACGACCGAGACCCCGCTCGCGGTGCCGCACGAGGCCGGCTTCGTCACCACCCGCCGCGACGAGATCGTCCCGGCCGTACGCCACCTGATGAAGGATCCCGACGTCGCCGAGGAGGCCGGGCTCATCGGGCGCCGGCACGCGAGACGGCGCTACGGCCTGGAGAGGTTCCTCGACGAGTGGGACGACGTGTTCCGGTGGGTCGCCACCGGCAGCGCCGCGTGAGAGCGGGGCGCGGGCGGGTTCTGGGCATGTGAGGCGTCGGAGCGGGGTACGGGAGCGAGCTCTGTCCCCGACCGAAGGACCGCTATGACCGACACGCCGAGCCCCGGCGCCCCTGAGCAGACCGAGTGGCTGACCACCTCGGGCGGTGTGCGCCTGCGCGAGACCGACAGGTCCCTCAAGGCGGGCGAGCGCGGCCCGACCTTGCTCCAGGACCACCACCTGCGCGAGAAGATCACCCACTTCGACCACGAGCGGATTCCCGAACGCGTCGTCCATGCCCGCGGAGCCGGTGCGCACGGCACGTTCACGGCGTACGGAACGGCCGAGACCGTGACCAGCGCCGGTTTCCTCGCCGAGGGCCGGGAGACGCCGGTCTTCGTGCGGTTCTCCACGAAGTTCTACACCGAGGAGGGCACCTTCGACCTCGTCGGCAACAACATCCCGGTCTTCTTCATCCAGGACGGGATCAAGTTCCCCGACGTCATCCACGCCGGCAAGCCGCACCCCGACCGCGAGATCCCGCAGGCCCAGTCGGCCCACGACACCTTCTGGGACTTCGTCTCGTTGCACACCGAGGCCCAGCACCACACGATCTGGAACATGTCCGACCGCGGCATCCCGCGCTCCTACCGGATGATGGAGGGCTTCGGCGTCCACACCTTCCGGCTCGTCAATGCCGAGGGGAGGACGAGCCTGGTCAAGTTCCACTGGAAGCCGAAGCTCGGCGTCCACGGTCTGCTCTGGGAGGAGGCCCAGATGCTCGGCGGCTTCGACCCGGACTTCCACCGCCGCGACCTCGCCGACGCGATCGAGGCCGGTGCCCACCCCGAGTGGGAGCTGGGCATCCAGGTCTTCCCGGACACCCCGGAGCAGACGTACGAGGGGATCGACCTGCTCGACCCGACCAAGCTGGTTCCCGAGGAGATCGCGCCGGTCCAGAGGATCGGTCGCCTGGTCCTCGACCGGAACCCCACCAACTACTTCGCCGAGACCGAGCAGGTCGCCTTCCACGTCGGCAACCTGGTGCCCGGCATCGACGTCACCGACGACTCCGTGATGCAGGCGCGGCTCTTCTCCTACGTCGACACCCAGCTGACCAGGCTCGGCGGGCCGAACTTCAACCAGATCCCGATCAACCGGCCGCACGCGCCGGTCAACGACATGCTGCGCGACGGGTTCCACCAGGACGAGATTCACGGCGGCGTCGCGCCCTACCACCCCAACTCGCTCGACGGCGGCTGCCCGTTCCTGGCAGGCGACCCGCAGGGAGCGTTCCTGGACAACCCGGTGACGGTGCCCGAGACGACCAAGCAGCGTACGCAGCCGGCCTCGTTCGACGACCACTACAGCCAGGCGCGGCTCTTCTGGCTCTCGATGACACCGGTCGAGAAGCAGCACATCGTCGCCGCGTACGCCTTCGAGCTGGGTAAGGTCACGGAGCCGAGGTCATCACGACGGCCGGGATCGCGGTCCCCGCGCCGGGGGTCAAGGCCGAGGAGTCCGCCTCGACGGCCGCGGCCGAGCTTCCCGACCTCCTCGCCGCGCACCGCTCGTGGGAGAGGTTCGCGCTCTCCTGAAGGTTTGCCGTAAGGAGGGTTTACAGCCGCGCGAACTGGGTACCGGGAGGAGTGTACGAACAAGAGAAATCATGAGGAGTGATCCGCAGGCCAACTCCGTGCAGGGTGCCGACAAGCAAAGCCCCTGCTCCGTAGCCGCTCGGACGACAAGGTCCGAGCATCCCCCGCAACAACTACACACAGAGGTGAGATCCACATGGCACTACTTCTCTGGCTGATCGCGGCAGTCCTGGTCATCGGCGGCATCTTGGCGCTGGTCCGAGGCCAAATCCTTTGGGGCGCAGTCCTCATCATCGTCGGCCTGTTGGTCGGCCCCGGTGGGGTCAGCATCTTCACATAGACACCATGCGGCCCGGTGCCCTTCGGGGCCCCGGGCCGGGTGGCGTCCAGCGTGAAGCGAAGACGAAAGGAACGACATGGGTAAGTGCGCCACGTGCGGCAACGACTACGACGAGAGCTTCGAGGTGACGACGGCTTCGGGCGAGCACCACGTCTTCGACTCGATCGAGTGTGCCGTGGCGGTGATCGCGCCCGTGTGCGTCAACTGCGGGGCCCGCATCCTCGGGCACGGGGTGCAGAACGAGCAGCACATGTTCTGCTGCGCCCACTGTGCCCATGCGTTCGGTGTCACGGGCGTGAGCGACCGGGTCGCCAGCGGCTCCTGAGGCGACGCGCTCTCACCCGGCTCCGGGTCCGGGTCGGGTGAGTCAGCGGCGTTCTGCGAACCGCAGGGCGCTGTGATGCTCGTGGGCCAGGCGACGCAGGCAGAGCAGGAACTCCCCGAGGACGACCTGCCCCAGGACCATCTGCTCCATCATCGCCTCGCGGTCCTGGGTGTCGTCGATCTGATCGAGCTCGTACGCAGCGATCGCATCGACGAGGGGGAGGTAGGTCGCCGCGCCCTCGGGGTCGGTGGGCAGACCGCTGTCGAGGATCACCCCGATGATGCCGGCGAGGTGGTCACGCTCGGGGGCATCGGCCCTGACCTCGGTCCATCCCGCCTGGGCGAGGATCCGGTCGGCGAGGTCGCGGGTGTGATCGCCGCCGGCCGTGGGCACGGTCGTCTCGATGCGGAGCGCGTCGCAGGCCTTGCCGAACATGTCGTGCACCGAGGCGGTGCGGTCCTGGGTCGCGTCGACGAGCGCCTTGAGCGCGCCGACGGGCACGGCACCGACATCGCGCAGCACGCGGAGCAGGCGCAGGCGGCGTACGTGCTGGTCGTCGTAGTCGGCCAGGCGCTCGGAGAGCTTTCTGCCGGGGGAGAGGAGACCCTCGCGTACGTAGTACTTGATCGTCGCGACGCTCACGCCGGTCGAGTCTGCTAGCTCGGAGATCCGCATCGTTCCTCCGCGAACTGGTTGACAGCGGTGCTGGATAGGAGCACTATCTTAGACTAGATACTGTCGCTATCCAGCCAGGAGGACGGGGATGTCCAAGATCGCCCGGGGCTATCGAGAGGCCCCTGAGAACGTTCCGGACGGCGTCACGCCCGGGCACAGCGTCGCGGACGTCGGCACCGAGGAGGTCGTCGTGTTCCTGATCGGGATGCGCATCCACCGCTGGCACAAGGTGCGTAGCTGGTTCCCGGCGTTCGTCGGGATGCCGCGGATGCTTGCGGAGCTAGCCCGGAACCCGGAGCTGGGGATGCTCGCTGCGCGCAGCTACTGGTCGGGAAGGGTGCTGCTGACGGTGCAGTACTGGCGCCGCGTCGAGGATCTAGGGCGGTTCGCCAAGGACCCGTCCCGCACGCACGCTCCCGCCTGGGCCGCCTTCAACCGGCACGCTGCCTCGACCGGCGACGTCGGGATCTGGCACGAGACCTATCGGGTCCCCGCCGACCAGGTCGAGACGCTCTACGGCAACATGCCGGCCTTCGGTCTCGGTGCCGCCCTCGGCGTCGTCGAGCGGTCCGCCGGGCGTCGGAACAGGACCCACGAGCGGATGGGCTCCACCCGCCCGGAGTACGTCGAGGTGACCCCTACAGCGCCGTGACGGTCTCGCTGGGCGAGAGTGCCCGGGTGGGCGCGCCGCGCAGCAGTACGAGGGAGAGCAGGGCGGCGATCCCGGCGCAGACCGCGGCGCCGGCGAAGACGGTGTGCTCCTGGGCGATGGCGGCGCCGATGAGCAGGTCCTGATACTCCTCGCACATGCCGCCGCCGGTGCACACCGACGACAGCGACGGCAGGTCGGCCTGGGCGGCGTAGTAGCTGCGCAGGCCGATCGTGGTCAGTGCCGAGATCCCGACCAGCATGCCGACCATGCGCGCCACGACCGTGAACGACGTGGTCAGGCCGTGCATCGACTGCTCGGTCGTGGCCAGGATCGCCGCGTTGACCGGCGCCAGGGCGAGGCCGAAGCCGAGGCCGCCGGCGACGAGCACGACGGTCGCCGACAGCGAGCGCAGCGCGTCGGCGTCCCAGCGGGCCATGAGCACGAACGCCACCGCGGCCAGCAGCATCCCGCCACCCGCGATCACGCCCGCGGGCAGTCGCCGGGTGAGGAACCCACCCGCGACCGCCCCCACCGGCAGCGCGACCAGGAACTCGAGCAGCACCAGGGCCGCCTTGAGCTGGCTGTCGCCGTAGATCGTGGTGCGGGCGAAGAGCGGCACATCGATCAGCGCCGCGACCAGCGCGGCGCCGACGAAGAACGAGATCAGCACCGAGCCCCACGCCGGCGTCCGGGCGAACGCGCCGCGGGGCACGATCGGGTCCTGCGCCCGGCGCAGGTGGAAGACGAAGCCGAGCAGCGCCAGCCCGCCGGCGACGAGGTACCAGACGCCCTGCTCGGAGAAGACCGCCACCTCGGGGTCGGCGGTCGCGAAGGCCAGGATCACCCCGGCCAGGGCGAAGGAGAGCAGCAGCGCCCCGAGGAGGTCGACCTCGGCGGTGATCCGGCCGAGCACGCGGCGTACGCCCGGCCGCAGGCCGCACTTCAGCAGGAAGGTCAGCGTGGCGATGATCGTGGCCAGGCCGAGCGGCGTGAGCCAGCGTGACGAGCCGATAGCGGGCACGTAGAGCGCACCCCAGGTCAGGTCTTGGACCAGAGCGGTCGGCTCGATCGCCAGGAGGACGAAGGCGACACCTGCGACGAGCAACAGCAGCAGGGCGATCAGGTCAGGCCGGGTGCGACCCCGGACGGCGGTGTTGTCCGAGCGGCCCAGTCGCCGGATCGCCATCGCCAGCACGACCCCGACCACGAGGTTGAGCGCGAAGATCGCCCGCCAGTCCGCGACGGCGAGGACGGCCGCTCCGATGAGCGGCCCGAGCACCGAGCCGAGCTCCTGGACCGCCGAGACCAGCCCGAGCGGAACCCCACGGCGCTCGGCAGGGTAGAGCGCCGCGACCAGCGCGAGGGTCGCCGGCACCAGCGCGCCGCCGCCCAGCCCCTGGAAGAACCTGCCGACCACCATCGCGGCCAGGTCCCACGAGAGCGCCGTCAGGAACGAGCCGAAGGCGAAGACGACCAGTCCGCCGACGAGCACCGGCAGGTGCCCGAGGAGGTCGGCGAGGCGTCCGATCAGCGGCAGCACCGCGACATAGCCCAGCAGGAACCCGGAGATCAGCGGCGCGGCCCGCTGCAGCTCCTCGATCGAGAGCCCGACGCCGGCCATCATGTCCGGCAGCGCCAGCACCACGACGTAGGTGTCCGCGGCGGCGAAGGCGACTGCGACGGCCGCCAGCCAGAGGACCGCCCTCACGGCTTGGCGATCTCCTTCTCGACGCCGTACTCGGTCACGTCGATCGTGTAGGAGTAGGCCGCCTCGCCCTCACCGCTGAAGTGGCCCGTGATGGTGGCCTCGGTGAGCTCGTCGGAGTCGTTGAGGATGTAGGTGACGTCGAAGTCGCCGCTCGCGCCGGCCAGGATCTTCTGGACCACGGCGTCCGGGAGGGTGCCGGTGTAGGTCGAGAGGATCTCGTCGTTGTTCTGGCCACCGCGCACCGACTTGCCGATCTTCACGTCCTCGGTCGCGGCGAGCAGCGAGGAGATGCCGGTCTCCGGCGCGATCAGCGCGGCCGGGTCGGGTACGCCGTAGTCGGCCGGGTCGAGCTCCTGGAACGCCGTCGTGAACGGCAGCTTCGCGTAGACGACGCCGTCCACCGAGACCACCTCGACCTGCGCCTCGGCGCCCATCACCGGCACGGTCAGCTTGCCCTGGAACGCGGGCTGGCGGGTCAGCGTCCCGGTCGCCGCCTTCAGCGTCGTGATGCCCTCGGGCAGGTCGTCGGAGGCGATCGAGAAGTTGATCCCGCTCGTCTCGTCGAGGTGCTTCTGCGCTGCCGCGAGCACCTGCTTCGGCGTACGTCCCTTGGTCGGGTCCTCGTCGCCGCAGGAGGTCATCACGAGAAGCGCGGCCAGAAGGGCGACGAGAGCGAAGGCGAGGCGTGGCAGGCTCAGTGGCATGCGGCTCAGAATGCCACGCCCCGCAACCCTCGTGCTGCCCAGGTGGCCTCATCGGTGAACCGGACGCGGAGTCTCCAGGCATCGCCGGATGGTGGTGACGATGCTGCCGGCGGTGAAGAGATCGTCATCCGGGGATTCGCCCCCACGTACGTCCCGGATCTGGTCGACGAGCGCCGCCAGGGCATCCTGGGCGACCGCCTTGGCCTCCGGGTCGGCGATGTGCCGGTCTCCGGACTCCACCAGATCCGCGAGCGCAAGCAGAGCCCGCGCCGTGGCCGGACGCAGCTCCGGGCCCAGACCGACCTGATCGTTCCCCTCCCGTTCCTCCTCTTCCAGGAGCTGGGTGAGCTCCTCGACCAGGAGGCAGACCCGCTCGAGGCTCGCTGCCTGCTCGAGCTGTCTTTCCAAGCGGTATCGGTAGCTTTCCCGCCGCATGTTGGCGCGGGAGGCATCGAGGACGAGCTGTCTCGCGGCACGCATCCTCTGCAGGGCCGGCTCCAGCTGTGCCAGGAAGTCGCTCCATTGATTCTCCGTCGGTGGCTTGTCTCGTTGCAGAGCATGCGCCAGCCGCCGTAGCTGGCCGAGCACCTTCCGACGGACAGCGCCTGTCGCCCGCTCCGCTGGCGCGAGCGGCAGCTGCGGGAAGAGCATCGACATCAGGACCCCGATCCCGGCCCCGATCAGGGTGAGGCCGCCGAAGGCACTCACGAACGCCACGGGATCGCCGGTTCCGATGATGAGCACGAACAGGGCTGCTGTCGGGACCCAGTGACCCGTGTCGTCGAGCCAGCTCCAGGTTCCCGCGATCGTTCCCAACCCGATCACCAGCGCCACCGTCGCGGGCTCGGGCGCGCGGACCGCCCCGATGGCCAGCGCGATGGCGGAGCCCAGCCAGATGCTGACGATGCTCTGGACGGACTTGCGAACCGAGCCCAGCACGGTCGAGGACATCGCCACCACGGCCCCGAAGGGCGCGTAGTAAGGGAACTCGCCTGCCGGTCCTGGGAACACCGCACCGACCCAGAAGGCGATGGCTCCCGCGACCGCCGTCGTCAGGGCCTGACCCCACGGAAGCCGGCTGACTCGTGCGCGGAGGCGAGCCGCTCGCCCCGTGGTGGGCATGGCCGTCGTCCGGGCGCGCGTGGTCACACTCGGACGGGACATCAGCCGAAGATCCTAGGCTCGCGGCGGATGGTCCGCCCTCCGGTCGCGTTGACAACAGGCATGACCGCAGGTGTCATGGCAGGCTCTCTCCCTCGGTGGCGGAGTGACCCGGTACCCGCGATGCCGGTCGATGATCTCCTCCGCACGGAGAGTCGGCGTCTGGATCAGGCAGTGACGGCTACGTCGCGGGCCAGGATGCGGCGGGTGAGGAGGGCGAGAAGGACGGCGATGGCACCGACGAGGACGACGGCGGCGCCGAGGCCGAGACGGTGGCTGACGTGGTCCGTGGTCGTGGGGTGCTGCTGCTCGACGTCGGTCGTGCTGCGCCGACGGTCGGGATGCTCACCGAGGTACCTCGGTGAGCATCCGCTTCCCTCGGGGAACTCCGCGAGGGAAGCGCGCGTCGACCGAGTTACCTCGGTGAGCATCCACCTACCCGGCAGAGACCGGGAACGTGTGCGCGACGGGTCCGGAGACGGCGTCGACGGGCTGCTCGATCGGGATCCCCGAGCCGTCACGGCGCGGGTCGATCTCGGGCAGGTCGATGGGCGCCCCGGAGGCGGCCGCGGCGAGCGGGGGAGCGGCGCCGACCCAGGCGAAGACGATCGAGTCCTCTCCCTTGAGGTAACGGTGCGCGCGTACGCCGCCGGTGGCCCGGCCCTTGGCCGGGTACTCGCTGAACGGCGTGGTCTTCACCGATCCGGTCTCGGTCCCGGGCAGAGCGCTCGAAGACCCGGCGACGGTCACGACCGCGGCGCCCTCGGGCGCGTCGGGGGAGACGACGCCGAAGAAGACGACCTTGGACCCGTGGGCCATCCGGACGCCGGCCATCCCGCCGGCGCTGCGGCCCTGGGGACGGACCACATCGGCCGGGAAGTGGAGGAGCTGGGCGTCGGAGGTGACGAAGACCAGCGACTCGGTGCCGGTGCGCAGCTGGGCCGCGCCGACCACCTCGTCGCCGTCGGCGAGCTTGATGACCTCCCACTCGTCCTTGTTGAGCAGCACCTCGGGGTTGACCCGCTTCACGACACCGAGGCGGGTGCCGAGCGCGATGCCCGGACCGTCGGTGGCCAGCGTGGTGAGCGCCAGCGCACGCTCGTCGGACTCCAGCGAGAGCAGCGCGGAGAGCGGTAGACCGCCGGACAGGTTGGGGTCGCCGTGGGTCGGCGGCATCGCCGGCAGGTCGAGCACCCCGAGACGTACGAGACGGCCCCGGGAGGTGAGCACGCCGATCTGGCCGCGCGCGGTCGCCGGGACCACCGAGACGATGACGTCGTGGTTGGCGCGCGCCGAGCCCGTCGAGAAGGGCTCGGCGTCCGAGGAGCGGGCCAGGAGGCCGGTCGAGGACAGCAGCGCGAAGCACGGGTCGTCGGCGACCTCGAGGCTCATCGCCTCGAGCGCCGGGGTGCCGGCGGAGGCGAGCAGCACGGTGCGCCGCGGCGTACCGAACGTCTTGGCCACCTCGCCGAGCTCGTCGGAGACGACCTTCCGCAGCATCTCGTCGTCGCCGAGGATCGAGTCGAGGTACTCGATCGTCGAGCGGAGCTCGTCGCGCTCCTTCTCCAGCTCGATCTTGGAGAACTTCGTCAGCCGGCGCAGTGCCATGTCGAGGATGTACTCCGCCTGCGGCTGGCTCAGGTCGAAGACCGAGATCAGCCGCTCCTTGGCCTCGCCGGCGTTGTCGGAGGAGCGGATCAGCTGGATGACCTCGTCGATGTCGAGGATCGCGATCAGCAGCCCGTCGACGAGGTGGAGCCGGTCGGCGGCCTTGTCGCGGCGGAACTGCGAACGGCGCCGGACGACGTCGTAGCGGTGTCCGAGGAAGACCTCGAGCAGCTCCTTGAGGCCGAGCGTGCGCGGCTGCCCGTCGACGAGCGCGACGTTGTTGATGCCGAAGGAGTCCTCCAGCGGCGTCATCTTGTAGAGCTGCTCGAGGACGGCCTCGGGCACGAACCCGTTCTTGACCTCGATGACGAGGCGGGTGCCGTGCTCGCGGTCGGTGAGGTCCTTGAGGTCGGCGATGCCCTGGATCTTCTTGGACTGCACCAGCGTCTTGACACGCTCGATGATCTTCTCGGTGCCGATGTTGAACGGCAGCTCGGTGATCACGATGCCCTTGCGGCGCCCGAACGGCTCGATCCGCGTGGTCGCGCGGATCTTGAAGGAGCCACGGCCGGTCTCGTACGCATCCCGGATCCCGTCGAGGCCGACGATGGTGCCGCCGGTGGGGAGGTCGGGGCCGGGGATGAACTTCATCAGCGTGTCGAGCTCGGCGCCGGGGTGCTTGATCAGGTGGCGGGCGGCGGCGATGACCTCGACCAGGTTGTGCGGGGCCATGTTGGTGGCCATGCCGACCGCGATGCCCGTGGCGCCGTTGACCAGCAGGTTGGGGATCGCCGCGGGGAGCACGCTCGGCTCCATCTCCCGCGAGTCGTAGTTGGGCCGGAAGTCGACCGTGTCTTCCTTGATGTCATCGGTCATCGCCTGCGCCGCCGGGCCCATCCGGGCCTCGGTGTAACGCATGGCGGCGGCCGGGTCGTCACCGCCGGGGGAGCCGAAGTTGCCGTGCCCGTCGATCATCGGCAGCCGCATCGCCCACGGCTGCGCCATCCGGACCAGGGCGTCGTAGATCGCGCCGTCGCCGTGTGGGTGCAGCTTGCCCATCACCTCACCGACGATGCGGGCACACTTCACGTGGCCGCGGTCGGGACGTACGCCCATGTCGTTCATCGTGTAGAGGATCCGCCGCTGCACGGGCTTGAGACCGTCGCGGGCGTCGGGCAGTGCCCGGGAGTAGATGACGGAGTAGGAGTACTCCAGGAATGAGGACCGCATCTCGTCCCCGATGTCGGTGTCGAGGATGTGCTCCTCGAAGTCGTCGGGTACGTCCTGCTTGGTCTTGCCGCGTGCCATAAGGGGCATTGTCTCGAATCCCTGTGCGAACCCGACATCGGGCTCGCCGATCGGACCCGAATCGGTCGAGGGATCGCCCCCGCACGCCAGACGGCCCACCGGGTCTCCCCGGCGGGCCGTCGTGCTGCTGCGGTCAGCCGATCAGTCGACCTCGCTGCCAGGAAGCGCCGCGCCGGGCACCTCCTCGGGCAGGTAGATCTTCTTGTCGCCCGGGTAGGGCAGCTGCCAGTGGTGGGCGTCGTACCAGGTGAAGCGGTTCATCTGCTCGGGGTTGGCGTAGTCGGGCTCGGCCGAGCGGCTTCCCTTCGTGGTCAGCCGCTGCTTGCTCGCCCACTTCTGCCACTCCTCGGAGTAGGAGACGTACGCCTCGGGGGTGCTCCGCGTGGCCACGGCCTGCGGGCCGGTGGGCTCGTCGAGACCGCACTCGGGCGGTGTCTTGATGCCCTCGGTCAGCGAGATCCGGTTCGGGAGCGCCTTGAAGGGGGTGAGGTCCGGCTTGACCTGGAACGCGTCGAACATCGGGGTCGCCGCGGCGACCTTCTGGTTCAGCGGCTCGGCGCCGAGGATCTGCTCGATGGTGCGAACCATGTTGATCTGCGAGTAGTAGGTCGAGACCGTCTTGCCGTGGGCGGCGTACGGGCTGATCACCTGGATCGGGGCCCGGTGGCCGTCGACGTGGTCGGCGCCGTTCTGGGAGTCGTCCTGGACCACGAAGATCGCGGAGTTCTTCCAGTACTTGCTGTGCGAGATCTCCTCGACGATCCGGCCGACGGCGAGGTCACCGCTGGCCACGTTCGACCGGGACGAGACCGGGCCGCCGGTGTGGTCGTCGGAGAGCCAGATCATGTTGAGGTCGGACGGGCCGTTCTTGCGGAAGTCCTGCTTCCAGATCTCGGCGCGGTACAGATCGGGGATCTGCATGTCGAACGGCGGCGCAGTCGGCACCGTGATGTCGTTGAGCGAGGGGATCGGCGAGCCGTAGTTCCCCTTGAGCTCCGGGCTGGTCAGCTGGGCGGGGTCGCCACCCTCCTGGACCGACTTGGTCGCGCAGTAGTACTGCTGCCAGGTGCCGGACGGCTTGCCGGTGGTGTAGATGAACTCGCCGAAGTTGCGCGCCGAGTGGCCGGCGTCCTGGATCGCGGTCCACAGGAAGCCCGAGCGCTGGTGGCCCAGGACGTCTTCCTCGGTGTCGTAGCTGCGGACGTACTCGCCGGCGCTCGACTCGGTGTACTCGGGGTTGTCGCCCTGCATGATCCAGTTGTGACCCTCGGCCGAGTTGGTGCCGATGTCGTAGGTGTTGTCGTAGAGGCCGAACTGGCGAGACAGCGCATGGATGTTGGGGGTGACGTCCTCGCCGAACTGGGCGAGCGAGGGGTCGCCGTTGCCTTCCGGCTGGTCGCCGTGGATCTGGTCGTAGGTGCGGTTCTCCTTGACCAGCATGAAGACGTGCTTGATCGTCGAGGGGTCACCGATCCGCTTGGGCACCGCGACCGGCGCGGCGGCGCGGCCAGCGACGGAGTGCTTGACGTCGGAGTCGGCGCCTCCCCAGCCGTTCTGCTGGTAGACCCTGGGGGTGTAGGTGTCCTTGATCTCGGCGTCGCCGGGCAGCTCGAAGCGGGTCAGCGAGGCGGTGGTCCCGTGGGTGCCGTGACCCTTGACGACGGGGACCTCGGGGCCCTTGTTGAAGGTGATCTCCGGGCCGCGGGCATCGATGCCGCGGCGGTTCGCGACCACGATCCTGCCGTCGACCGGGAAGACGTCCTCGGGGTAGTAGTCGGTCGGGATCAGACCCACGTAGCCGACGGGGTCGAGTGCGCTCCGGCCCAGCTTGTAGACCGCGATCGCGTTCGTGCGGCCCAGGCTGACCAGCAGGCGTCCGTCCTGGACGGCGATGGCGTTGGGCTCGTAGCCCACCTTCGAGCTCTGCCAGACCCGGGTGGAGATCGTCTGGACGACCTTGTCGGTCGTCGTGTCGACGACGGAGATCGTGTCGTCGTTCGTGTTCGCGACGTAGAGGGTCTTGCCCTCCAAGTGCAGGTCGGTCGGGTGCAGGCCGACCTCGATCTGCTCGACGGGCGTGCCGGTGTCGGCGGTGTCGATGACGCTGAGCACACCGGTCGTCGAGGTGCCCTTGTGCGGATCGGCCGGCACGTCGGTGCCGTAGGAGTCGATGGTGTCCTCGCCCGGCTTGGCCTGGAGGCCACCCTCGTCGCTGACGTACAGCCTGGTGCCGACAAACCTCAGCTGGCGCGGGGCGATGCCGACGGGCCAGGTCCGACCGACCGTGCCGTCGGCCGGGTCGATCGCGACGACCTTGTTCTGACCGTTGGCCGCGGCGTAGAGCGTGGACCCGTCGGGGGAGAAGGTCATCCCGGCGGTCAGTGCCTGTTTGCCGTCGACATCGGGGAGCGCGATCTTGGTGCCGGTGCCGGGCTTGCCGTCCGCGTTCACCGGGAACCTGGTGATGCCCTTGGCGTTCGGCATGAACAGGAACTTGCCGTCGGGGGAGTAGAGCGGGCCCTCCTGGCCGACGGTGTTGTCCGAGAGCCTCGCATCGACACCGGAAGCGGTGCCGCCGCGCCAGATCAGCTCGTACGTCTGCAGGTCGAAGATCTGCAGCGAGACCGAGCGGTCGTTGGCGGTGGCCGCCAGGAACCGCCCGTCGGGGCTGACCGTCGAGCCCATGAACTTGCCGTACTCGGTCGTCAGCCGCTCACCGAGGGGCTTGAGGATCTGGTTGGACGAGATCTGCAGGCCGTCGGGGTACTCCTGGCCGACCAGGTTCTCGCCGAACCCGGCGGTCGTTCCGTACGCCACGCCGCCGGTGACCGCGAGCGCGAGACCGCTCGCGAGTGCGGCGACGGCACGGCTTCGTGACGGGAGCCGCCGAGACGGCTTCACAACGCGGTTGCGCGTGATGTTCATTCCTGTCCTTTCGCTTCAGCAAGCAGGTCGACGAGCCCGTCGAACTGCCACAACGGGTTCGGTGCGTCGCCCGTGGGGGTGCGAACCTGGAAGAACCCGTTGACTTCCTTGGGGCCGTCTCCGTCGGCGGTGAACCGGCCGTCGGGCAGCACGTCGAGCTGGTAGATCGCGTTGGCCTGCGAGGTCGCGCCCGGAAGGGTCCAGGTCACGACGCAGCGCCAGTCGGCGCCCGGGCCGGAGTCCTCCACCCGCTCCCCGCCCTTGTCGCAGGCCGCGGTGGCGTCGAGCTCGTCCTCGGTGACGGCGGGTCGGTGCAGCCGCTCGGTCTGCAGGACGTACAGGTGCGAGAAGGAGGTGGAGAGGGCCGACTCCAGCTTCTGGCGTTCGACGCCGTTGCCGACGGCGCCGGTCGCCGCGGCGATGACGCAGGCCGAGACCAGCGCCAGGGTGACCAGCGGAGCGAGGCCGACCAGCGCGAAGCGCCTCGTGTTGCCGTCGAAGGCGATGTTGGTGAAGTCGCGGCGGGTGAAGATCCGGTAGGCCAGGTACGTCGCCAGGACCGTCCAGGCCAGGCTGACCACGACCCCGATCCACATCGCCGAGAGCTGCTCGGGCTCGGTGGTCAGACCGCGGTAGGAGAGGAAGGCGTTGATCGGCAGGGCCATCCGCAGGCTCACCGGGATGGGGAGCAGCTGGATGCCTTCGAGCACCAGGGCGACGGCGACCGGCATGAGCAGCCCCAGCGGTGAGCGGCCGAGCGCCACCGAGCCCAGCAGGCCGACGGCCGAGAACGCCAGCGTCGGGGGGAGCACGCTGAGCCAGGCCAGCGTGACGGTGCGTGCCAGCGTCGCCGAGGAGAGCTGGTGTCCGTCGAGGCCGGGCAGCGGGTGGGCGCCGACCGAGAGTACGCCACCGACCACCGAGGAGACGGCCAGCGCTCCGATCAGCACCAGGGTGACGGTGAGCGCCGCGAGCGTCTTGGCCAGGAAGATCCGCCGCGGCGAGCGTACGGCGATGAGCAGGTGGCGCCAGGTGCCGAGCCGGTCCTCGGCCGCGAAGATGTCACCGGCGACGACGGAGGTGAGCAGCGGCAGCGCGAGCGTACCCATGAAGACCAGGATCGTGAGCGAGCCGGCCCAGCCGGACTGGTTCATCAGCCGGCCGTAGACGGCGTCGGCGGGCAGGGTCGTCTGCCGGCTCACCACCGCGGTGTAGATCGTCGGGGCCAGCAGGCAGGCGAGGAACACCACGCGCAGGCGCCACTGGGACAGCAGCTTCACCATCTCGAAGCGGTAGCCGCGCCGGAGGCTGACCGGCTCGGCCAGGCGTGGCCCGTCGAGGGTGGCGGTGGTCATCGGGCGATCTCCTGATCCTGGGAGCGGGTGCCGGCGTGGGTGTCGGTGTCGGCACCGGTGAGAGCGAGGAACGCGGCCTCCAGCGGAGGCACGACCGGGCCTAGCTCGCGGATGGCCGTGCCGGCGCCGACCAGGCGCCGGACCAGGTCGTCGATCGCGGACTCGTGGCCCCGTACGACCAGGGCGGCCTGGTCACCGACCGCCTTGCGGCCCGTGACGAGGGTGAGGCCCGTCTCATCCTCGGCGATCCTGCGGGCCTCGGTCGGGTCGCTGGTGACCAGGCGGTAGTCGAGCTCGCCGCTCTCGGCCTCGAGCTTGGAGACCGGGCCGGAGAACACCACCCGGCCGGTGGACAGCAGGGTCACCTCGTCGCACAGCGCGGCCAGGTCGTCCATGCGATGGCTCGACAGGACGACCGTGGCGCCCGAGTCGGCGAGGTCGGTGAGGACCTGGTGGACCAGACGCTTGCCGACGGGGTCCAGGCCGTTGGCCGGCTCGTCGAGGATCAGCAGCTGCGGCCTGCCGAGCAGGGCTGCGGCGAGGCCGAGGCGCTGGCGCATGCCGAGGGAGAAGCCGCGTACGTTGTCGTCGGCGACCTCGCCGAGACCGACGCGGTCCAGCAGGTCGTCGATGCCCGAGGCGCCGTACCGCTCGCCGCGCAGCGATGCCAGCGAGGTGAGGTTCTGACGGGCGGTGAGACCGGGGTAGGAGCCGGGGGAGTCGACGAAACCGGCGACCCCGTGGGCGACCGAGAGGACGTCCCCGCTGGTCACCCCGAGAATGTCGAGCGTCCCCCTGTCGGCCACCGACAGGCCGAGCAGCAGACCGAGCAGCGTGGTCTTTCCCGCCCCGTTGGGGCCGACCAGACCGTGGATCTGTCCCGTCGGCACATCGAGATCCACGTCCTCGAGGGCGATGACGTCGCCGAAGATCTTGGTGAGGCTGCGCGCCCGCACGGCGGCACGAGATGGCATCGGGGCTCCCTGAGACGACAAGACCACGCGCCGCGTGTGCGGAGCGTCTGAGCATTTCCCGAGGCGTCGAAGCTATGAGGGGCGGGTGACATGGTCGCCCGAGTTGGGCGAACGGTCAGGAAATGAGGGGTGGCAGCTGGCGTGCCCCTTCCGTACGCCGCACTTCCGCGTACATTGGCTGTATAGGTCAATCCGTCCAGGAGTCACCGGTTCAACGCACATGGAGGTGCTTGGAGATGGCTGTCACCCAGATCGAGCTCGACAACGAGCTGCTCGCGGAGATCCAGCGGATCTCCGGCGCGACCACGCCCCAGGAGGCGGTGGAGTTCGCCGTGCGTGAACTCGTCATCCGCAACCATGAGGGCGACGCTCCCAAGCACGCCCAGAAGTTGGCGCGGAACTGGGACTACGACGGCTGGCGCGTGCTCAACGAGCGCGACCGCGCCAACGTCGTACGCCACTGACGGCGGCTGCTGCGCGCGAGACGCTGGCCTCTCCCGCTAGATTTCTCTCGTGACCGCGCAGCAGACCCCGCCGTACCCCTCCCACTGGGAGGCGGACGTGCTGCTGCGCGACGGGCGGACGGCCCACATCCGGCCGATCCGCTCGGCGGACAAGGACCTGCTGGTCGACTTCTACGACCACCGGGTCAGCGACGAGTCGAAGTACTACCGGTTCTTCTCGCCGATGCCGCACCTGTCCGCACGCGACGTCGCGCGCTTCACCGAGGTCGACCACAAGGACCGGGTCGCCTTCATCCTCACGCTCAGAGGCCGGATGATCGCGGTCGGGCGCTACGACGTGGTCAGGCCCGGGGAGGCCGAGGTCGCCTTCCTCGTCGAGGACGACTACCAGGGCCGCGGGATCGCGCAGATCCTGCTCGAGCACCTCGCCCAGGCGGGGCGTGAGCGCGGGGTCACCAAGTTCACCGCCGACGTGCTCCCCGACAACGCGCGGATGATCCAGACCTTCCGCGACGCGGGCTACAAGGTGGCCAGCGTCTACGAGGACGGTGTCATCTCGTTGCAGTTCGGGATCGACGTCACCGACACCGCGGTCGGCCGGCTCGCCCTGCGTGAGCACGAGGCCGAGTCCGCCTCGATCCACCGCTTCTTCAACCCGCGCTCGGTCGCGGTCATCGGCGCCAGCCGGAGGCAGGAGACCGTCGGCCAGGCGCTGGTCCGCAACCTGGTGATCGGTGACTTCACCGGCCGGGTCTACATGGTCAACCCGAGCTCCACCGCGGTCAGCGGCATGCCGGCGTACAAGAGCGTCCAGGACATCCCCGACGACGTCGATGTGGCGATCGTCGCGGTGCCCGCCGACGCCGTCCAGGACGTCGTGCTCGACTGCGCCGCCAAGGGCGTGCACGGGCTCGTGGTCATCTCCAGCGGCTTCGCCGAGACCGGTGAGGAGGGCCGCCAGCGACAGCGGCGGCTGGTCAACCTGTCCCGCTCCTACGGCCTGCGGCTGATCGGGCCCAACGCGCTCGGCGTCATCAACACCGATCCGCAGGTCAAGATCAACGCCAGCCTCGCCCCGACGATGCCGCCGCGTGGCCGCGCGGGCTTCTTCTGCCAGTCCGGCGCGCTCGGCTCGGCGATCCTGGAGAAGGTCAACAACCGGGGCCTGGGCCTGTCCACCTTCGTCAGCGCCGGAAACCGAGCCGACGTCTCCGGCAACGACCTCCTGCAGTACTGGGAGGAGGACGTCTCGACCGAGGTCGTGATGATGTACCTGGAGTCGATCGGTAACCCGCGGAAGTTCTCCCGCATCGCCCGCCGCGTCTCGCTGCGCAAGCCGATCGTCGCGGTCCGCTCGGGCCGCACCACCCAGGGCGTGCCGATGGGTCATGCGGTCCGCAAGATCAGCGCTCCGCCGGCGGCTGTCGACGCGATGTTCCGCCAGGCCGGGATCATCCAGGTCGACACCCTCGACGAGATGTTCGACGTCGCCCAGCTCCTCGCCCACCAGCCGCTCCCGCGTGGCCGGCGGGTGGCCATCGTCGGCAACTCCGACGCCCTGGGTCTGCTGGCCGCCGACGCCGCCGTCTCGGCCGGTCTCCAGGTCAACAAGCAGGTCCCGCTCCCCACCGAGCCGAGCGCCGAGGACTTCGAGGACGCGCTCGACGCAGCCATCGACGATCCCGAGGTCGACGCGGTGATCTCGGTCTACATCCCGCCGCTCAACGTCTCCGGCGAGGAGATCGCCAACGTGCTCGCCGCGGTGGGGGAGCAGTCCGACAAGCCGCTGGTCACCAGCTTCCTGGGCGCCGAGGGTGTCCCCGAGCTGCTGCGTGTCCCCGACGTGGCGGGCTCGACCGCCGGTCGCGGATCGGTGCCGTCCTACTCCTCGGTCGAGTCGGCCGTACGCGCCCTGGCCAAGGTCGTGGAGTACGCCGTGTGGCTGCGCTCCGCCGACGGCGAGACCCCGTGGCTCAGCACCGAGGAGTGCGACCCGCGCACGGCACGCAAGATCGTCACCGACGTGCTCGCCGCGCGCCCGGCGGGCGGCGATCTGAGCCGCGAGGACCTGCGCATGGTGCTGGCCGCCTACGGGATCAAGCTGTGGAACACCCACAGCGTCAGCACCCTCGAGGAGGCGATCGCCGCCGCGGAGGACCTCGGCTGGGGCGTCGTCCTCAAGGCGACCGTCGAGAGCGTCCGGGAGCGGCCCGACCAGGCCCATGTCGTACGCAACATCGACGACGTCGACGAGATGACCGAGGCCTGGGAGCTGATCACCAGCCGGATCCCGCCCGAGACCGGCGGGTTCACCGTGCAGAGGACGGCGCCCCCGGGGGTCCCGGTCGCGATCCGCTCGATGGAGGACCCGCTGTTCGGCCCCGTGGTCTCCTTCGGCATCGCCGGCCCGATCACCGAGCTGGTGGCCGACAAGGCCTACCGGATCCCGCCGCTGTCCGAGCGCGACGCCGCCTCGATGGTGCGCGAGATCAAGGCCGCGCCGATGCTCTTCGGCTACCGCGGCGGTGACATGGTCGACGTCGACGAGATCGAACGGCTCGTCCTCAGGGTCGCCCAGCTGCAGAACGACCTGCCCCAGATCTCCTCCCTCGACCTCTCGCTGGTCCTCGTCGGGCTCGAAGGATCCGCCGTCCTCACCGCCGGTGCCAGGGTCGACCTGGTCGCCGATCCGCGGTCGGACTGGTTCGTACGCCGCCTCAACCCTGCGGTGGGCGACACCCTTCCTGGCTAGGCGGCCCGTGGCGGCGCGTGGAAGGATGGGGGTCATGAGCACCCGCACAGATGATCTCGACCGCGCCGACGCCCTGCGCGCCGAGATCGACCGCACCGGCTACTACCCCGAGGTGGTGGCCGACTGTGTCGCCTCCGCCGTGGCGGGGGAGAAGGTGTCCTCCTTCTTCCTGCACCACGAGCCGACGTTCGACCGTGACGAGGTGCGCCGCCACCTCTCCGTGCTGGTGCTGACCCCGACGCGGCTGATCCTGGCCCACACCGACGAGCACGCCGGCGACGACCTGCTGCCCGAGCCCTACACCTCCACCTCGACCGAGGCGGTGCGCATCGACTCGGTCAACTCCGTGGTCGTGACCCGAATGATCACCAACCCGACCAAGGGGTCGAGCAAGCCTGCCGAGGTGGTCATGACCATCGGCTGGGGCGGCGTCAACCGGGTCGACCTGGAGCCCGCGGGCTGCTCCGATCCCAACTGCGACGCCGACCACGGCTACACCGGCGTGCTCACCCCTGACGACTTCTCGCTGCGCGTCTCGGCTGCCGCCGACGGTCACGACTCGGTCGCCCGCCTGCTCTCCTTCGCGGAATCGCTCTCGGCTCGCACCCACAACCGGTAGGACTCGGTGACCGGGTTTCTCGCCCCCGCCTACGGGGAGCGCTCACTGGGTGATGTCCTGCCGGCGGTCGCCGCTGCCATGGACGTCCCGCTGGGCACGCCCGACGGGCGACTCGGTCTCGAGCTGCCCTCGGCGGCTGCGTACGTCGTCTTCCTGGTCGACGGGATGGGCACCAACCTGCTGCGGCGCTATGCGCACGCGGCTCCGTTCCTGTCCTCGCTGAGCGAGGACCAGGCGCCCGGCACGGCCGGGGTGCCGTCGACGACGGCGACGAGCCTGACCTCGTTCGGCACCGGGCTGACGCCGGGCGGGCACGGGCTGGTCGGCTACACCTCCCGGATCCCCGGCACCGAGCACCTGCTCAACGCGTTGCAGTGGCGCAAGGACGTCGACCCGGTCGAGTGGCAGCCCAACCAGACCGTCTTCCAGCGGCTGGGCGAGGCCGGGGTGCCGGTCACCGTGATCAACAAGCGGGCCTTCGGCGGCTCCGGGTTGACCATCGCTGCCCACCGGGGCGCCGAGTTCGTCGGCGCCGACCGGGTCGGCGAACGGATCGCCTCGGCGGTCGCGCTCTCGCGGGTGCCGGGGTCGCTGACCTACCTCTACGACGGCGACCTCGACTGGACCGGCCACAAGTACGGCGTCGCCTCCTCGCCGTGGCTGCAGCAGCTCTCGATGATCGACGCCGAGGCCGAGCAGCTGCGTGACGCCCTGGACCCGTCTGTACGCCTGCTGGTGCTCGCCGACCACGGCATGGTCGACTCGCCGGCCACCTCCCGCACCGACATCGACGACTTCCCCGAGCTGCGCCACGGTGTCGCCCTGGTCGGTGGCGAGGCCCGCTTCCGGCATCTCTACTGCTCGCGCGGCGCGGTCGAGGACGTGGTCGCGACCTGGTCGGAGACGCTGGGGGACAAGGCCGAGGTGATGACCCGGGAGACCGCGATACGGCGCGGCTGGTTCGGACCGGTCACCCCGTCGGTGCTGCCGCGGCTCGGCGACGTCATCGTCGCCTCCCACGGCGAGCACGCGGTGGTCTCGACGAGCCTGTTCAACTACGAGACGACGTTGGTCGGGCTGCACGGATCACTGACGCCCGACGAGATGCTCATCCCGCTGCTGGTCTCCTAGGGGAATGAACCTCGCCTCTAATGGTTACAACCTGCGTATCCATTAGTGACACGTAGGTGTCCGGCGGAAGGGTTTGTCATGGGTCAGCACAGGGTCGAGGTCCGGCGATGACCAGGCACTACGGGGAGGTCGCGTTCACGCCGCTGGTGGCGGAGCATCAGGCGATCCACGGGAGCGCCGCCGCGTACGCACGCATGATCGAGGGCGAGAGCGTGCCGGACCGGATCGGCAGGGGAGAGGCCACGTTCATCACCTCGCGGGACAGCTTCTTCCTGGCCACGGTCAGCGAGACGCGGTGGCCCTACATCCAGCACCGCGGCGGGCCGGCCGGGTTCTTGAAGGTGATCGACGAGACCACGCTGGGGTTCGCCGACTTCCGGGGCAACCGTCAGTACATCACCCGCGGGAACCTCGACCACGAAGACCGCGTCTCGCTGTTCCTGATCGACTACCAGCTGCAGGCCAGGATGAAGATCTTCGGTCGCGCACGGGTCGTCGAGCCCGACGACGATCCCGAGCTGGTCGCCTCGCTCGCTCCGGTCGGCCATCCCGCGCGGGTCGAGCGCGGGATCCTGATCGACGTCGAGGCCTTCGACTGGAACTGCAAGCAGCACATCCCGCAGTTGGTGCCCCTGCAGGCAGCCCGGCACACCGTCGCCGAGCTGACCGAGCGCATCAGCGAGCTCGAGGCCCAGCTGGCTATCGCCCGCGGGGGCGTTGCAACGGCTGAACCCTAGACTGACCGTTAGAACGATGGAGGAGGAGACGGCTGTGGAGCTGCAGGTGCCGGTGCTGTATCCGACCCAGCCCCGGGCCGTACGCCTCATGAACACGATCTGGGCCGACCGCACGGCCGTGCACGACTCCCTGGAGAGCGTGGCGCACCTGCGGGCCTGGGCCGAGGAGGCAGGGCTCGGCCGCCACCAGGACCTGGACGAGCACGATCTGGGCCGGGCCCGGGCGCTGCGGGACGCCCTGCGCCGGTTGGCCGCCGAGGTGACCGGCGACGGCCGGCCGCACAGCGTCTCGGAGGGGCTCAGCACCGACGCGGCGCTCTCGGTGCTCAACGAGTTCGCGTCCCACTGCGCGCCGGCCCTGCGTCATGGCCCGCAGGGCGGCTTCGTACGCCACTGGCTCTCCGACGGATCCGGTCTGCAGCGGGAGCTGAACCTGGTCGCGCTGGAAGGCTCCGAGGTGTTGGCTCAGGACGCGCCCCAGGAGCTGAAGGCGTGCGGCGGCCCCGGCTGCGTCCTCTACTTCGTCCGCGACCACCCGCGTCGTGAGTGGTGCTCCGAGGGCTGCGGCAACCGGGCACGGGTCGCGCGCCACTACCGACGGAATCGGTCCGGCCACGAGGGTCCTGCCACGGGCCGGGGCGCAGCCCACTAGGCTTCCGCGAGTGGCTGAGCTGACCTTCTGGACCGGGACGATGGACGCGGGGAAGTCGACCCTCGCGCTGCAGACCAACCACAATCACGCTGCACGCGGCAGAGTGGGGCTGATCTTCACCGCTCACGACCGCTCCGGCGAGGCGGTAGTCACTTCGCGGCTGGGCCTGACCCACGACGCGATCGAGGTCACCGACGACTTCGACTTCTGGCGCCACGCCGTCGACGCGCTGACCCACGGCGCCCGGATCGACTACCTCATCTGTGACGAAGCGCAGTTCTACACACCCGAGCAGATCGAGGCGCTGGCCAAGATCACCGACGAGCTGCAGATCGACGTCTTCTGCTTCGGCATCCTCACCGACTTCCGCACCCGGCTCTTCCCCGGCGCCGCCCGTCTGGTCGAGCTCGCCGACCGTACGGAGGTGCTGCAGGTCGAGGCGCTGTGCTGGTGCGGCAAGCGCGCCACCCACAACGCCCGG
Source organism: Nocardioides sp. NPDC047086 (assembly GCF_040643685.1). Lineage (NCBI taxonomy): Bacteria > Bacillati > Actinomycetota > Actinomycetes > Propionibacteriales > Nocardioidaceae > Nocardioides > Nocardioides sp. NPDC047086. Next base: position 43,300 of record NZ_JBEYUV010000030.1, on the reverse strand, counting down.
GTCGAGGACGGCGTCATGGTCACCGAGGGCGACCAGGTCCTCGTGGGCGACACCGACGAGGCCCCCAGCGCGGTCTCCTACGAGGTCCTCTGCCGCCAGCACCACCGGCGCCGTCTGACCGCGGCCCGGGCCCAGTCGGTCTCCCTGGTGCCCGAGCCGCTGCCGTTCGGCTGATCGTTCCGCTGGTCGAGCCGCGAGGCCGCCTGCGGCCGAGCGTGTCGAGACCAACACGGTCCCGTCGGTGCTCGATAGGACTGTGTTGGTCTCGACACCGCTCGCTGGCGCTCGCGGGCTCGACCAGCGGTGGCGGTGGTGGGCTCGACCGGCGGTGGCGGTGGTGGGCTCGACCAGCGGTGGCCTCGCGGTTCGACCAGCGGGGTCAGTGGTTGAGCGTCGGCATGGGCACGTCGGCGTACCTGGTTCCGACGGGGGTGCCCTTGGTGTCGAGCTGGACGCCGGGACGGCCGTTCTCGACGACGTAGGTCGCGCGGGTGGAGATCGGGGCGCCCGGGCGCTGGACGTACGGCACCACCCGGAAGTCGCTGGAGAGCACCTCGGGCGTGACCGTGACGCGGACGTAGCCGCGCTGGCTGTTGAAGAACTTCAGGTGGTCGTTGGCGCGGAGCAGGCTCTCGCCGCCGGTGGTCATGTCGGCGCCGTCGCCGCCGCTGGCGATGGAGGTGCCGACGAACTCGCTGCCGACGACGGCCGACTCGGGGTCGTCGTAGTCGGCCAGCAGGTTGCTGGCGTAGTTGTGGTGCCGGTCGCCGGTGATGACGACCAGGTTCTCGACGCCGCTGGTGCGGGCGCCCTCGAGTAGCCGGTTGCGGTTGGCGACGTAGCCGTCCCACGGGTCCATGTAGAGGGTCTTGGCCTCGGTCTCGTCGAGGTCGGTCTCGGCCATCGGTGCCTGGTTGGCGAGCACCTGCCAGCGGGCGGTGGACTGCCGCCAGCTGCGCTGGAGCCACCGCTCCTGCTCGAAGCCCATCATCGAGCGTGACGGGTCATAGATGTCCGGCGTCAGCTCCGGGCTCGCCGGGTCGCTGCCGTCACCGTAGGCCTGGTCGTCGCGGTACTGGCGGGTGTCGAGCACGTTGAAGTCGACCAGGTCGCCGTAGCGCAGGCTCCGGTAGATCTGCATGTCCGGGCCGTCCGGCAGCGAGCCGGCCCGGAACGGCAGGTGCTCGTAGTAGGCCTGGAAGGCAGCCGTACGCCGCGGCATCCACAGCGCGCCCTGGGACTGGCTGCGCTCCTCGGGGGTCTCGTCGGCCCAGTTGTTCTCGACCTCGTGGTCGTCGGGTGCGACCACGAACGCGTGGGACTGGTGGGCGGCCATCAGGTCCGGGTCGGACTTGTAGAGGCCGTACTGCAGGCGGTAGCGCGCAAGGTCGAGCGTCTCGCCGGCCACGGCGGGGGAGACCTGGGTGTTGCGCCAGTTGTTCTCGGGCGTGACGCCGGACTCGTACAGGTAGTCGCCCAGGTGGAAGACGACGTCGACGTCCTCGTCCGCCAGGTGCCGGTAGGCGGTGTAGAAGCCGTGGCTGTAGAGCGCGCAGGAGGCGAAGGCGAAGCTCATCCGCGAGAGCGAGGAGCCGTACGCAGGGGCGGTCCGGGTGTGGCCGGTCTGGCTGACCTCGCCGGCGGCCAGGAAGCGGTACCAGTAGTCGCGACCGGGACGCAGGCCCCAGACCTCGGGGTGGACCGAGTGGCCGAAGTTCGGGGTGGCCGTCACGGTGCCGGACTTCACCACCTTGCGGAAGAGCGGGTCCTCGGCGATCTGCCAGCGGACCTTGACCGGCTCCTGCGGCATGCCACCGAGACCGTCCGGGGCGAGCGGTTCGGGGGCGAGCCGGGTCCAGAGGACGACGGAGTTGGGGAGCGGGTCGCCGGAGGCGACGCCCAGGGTGAACGGGTAGCCGGAGAGCGTCGTGGCGCCCTTGACGGATACCGCGTCGGCGGGAATGGCACCGGTGCCGAGCAGCATGGCGGCGGATGCGGCGAAGCCGGTGGTGGCTGTGGTGGAGAGGAGGGAGCGTCGGCTCAGCGAGTCGGGCAGGGGCATCGGGGGCCTCCGAGAAGGGTGGAAGTGCTTGCCTCCACTCACTTCATCGGGGGCGCGTGAACTGCGCCCGACCCGCTACCGACTCTGTCGGGTCGGGTCGCCGACGTAACACGAACCGGCCGATGGCCGGTCCGTGAACGGGTTCACACCAGTCGGTTCACTCCGACTTGCCGCCACCGAACATGATCTCGTCCCAGCTCGGGACCGAGGCGCGCTTGCGCCGCGCGGACGACTTCTTGGCGGGCTTCGGCTGAGCCTCTTCGGGCTGCTCGGACTCGGCAGGAGCCTCGGCGGCCGCGGGCTCGACGACCGTCGGCTCGAGCTCGGGTTCGGCGGGGACCGGCGCCTGCTTGTCGGTCGGGGCCTCGTCGCCCAGGAACGCCTCGAGCGGGGTGTCGACGTCGACCTGTGCGGTCTTGGCCGGCCTGGCCTCCTTGACCGGCTTGGCGGCCGGGGGAGGAGTGGCCGGAGCGGGCGCCGTCGGGGCCCGAGCGGCCGGGCTCGACGGGGTCGAGCTCTGGGCGCGGCGCCGCCGGGCGGCGAGCATGTCGTCGGTGATCGGCTCCGGCTCGGGCGCCGGGGCCTCGAGCTTCTCGCCGGTCAGCCAGCGGGCGTCGTCGTTGTCGAGCTCGACGAAGTTGCCGGGGGCGTCGTAGGTCAGCTCGGCGATGCCGGAGCGCTCGGGCGTCTCGTACTCACCGGTGAGCTTCCAGCGCCCGTCGGGACGCCGGTAGGAGTCCCAGTTGACCGACTCGGGGTCGACGTACATCGTCTGGAAGTGGGCGCTGACCGCCTCGCCCAGGGTGCGGGCGGTGCTGGCGGCCTCACCGGGCCGACGGCGCACGGAAGCCTGCTGGGCGCGCTGTGCCATGTGCTCGCGCTCGGCGAGGACGGGACCGGCGAAGGCCAAGATCTTCTCGACCGTGGTGCCGGCGACAGCGGCGACCTCCTCGGCACTCTCGCCCGAACGGATACGGGTCTGAATGTCACGGGGCCGCAGGCTGCTGCTCGGGGTCTTGTTCACGGTTTGCTCCGATCGGCGGGTCGACACAGCCTCGAGTGCTGCACGGAGACGGTCGTCGATGTCGGCGGTGTATTCACGGTCCTCGTCATCGACGAGAAGCATGCGTAAACCATCGTCACTGACCGAGATGAGCCGCAGAAGGACGGGTCCAGCCTCATCCGGTGCCTGCTCTTCGAGCTGGCCCGGAGTCAGGGGCAATCCTTCGGCTGACATCCTCTTCTCAATTCTAGATACGGTTGTGACGACCCTACGCCACAGACCTGCATCGTATTGGGTGCCCGTGCGGCGTGGTCGTGGCATTTGGGGTTTTTGGGGCGAACGAGGCGACCATTTGGCGGTGGAACAGACGCTGACCCTCCTCGTGCTCGACCTGGTCGGGTGCTTCGTCTTCGCGCTCTCCGGCGGCCTGATGGCGGTCCGCAAGGAGCTCGACATCTTCGGCGTGATCGTGCTCGCCTGCGTCACCGGCCTCGGCGGCGGCTTCCTGCGGGACATGGCCATCGGCGCGACGCCGGTCGCCGCGCTCTCCGACTGGCGCTATCTCGTGGTGCCGATGGCGGCCGGTCTGCTGACCTTCTACTTCCATCCCGCGCTGGGCCGGCTCGGGCCGATGATCAACGTCTTCGACGCCCTGGGTCTGGGGCTGTTCGTCATCGCCGGCGCCGTCAAGGCGCTCGACTTCGGGCTCTCCCCGCTCGCTGCCGCGATCATGGGGCTGGCCACCGGCGTGGGCGGCGGGGTGATCCGCGACGTGCTCGCCGGTCAGGTGCCGATCATCCTGCGCCGCAGCGTGTTCTACGCCATCCCCGCCTTCGCCGGTGCGGCGATCGTGGCCTTCGGTCTGTTCCTCACGCTGCCGCAGTCGCTGGTGATGACCGCCGCCTTCCTCGTCTGCGCCGGCTGGCGGCTGATGGCGATGTGGCGCCACTGGGAGGCTCCGCTCCCGCGCGGCTCCGCGTCGGTCTGAACCTCAGTGGTTCGAGCAGCAGGGGATCTGGTGGCGGACCTCGAACGGCACCAGACCGGCGGCAGCGCGCTGCACCAGGAGTACGCAGCGCCCCTCGCGCCACACCGGCCGCGCGAAACCGGTGAGATGGAGGGTGTCGGTCGGGTCGAGCGAGATCCCCGCCAGTCCCTCGACGACGTCGACGACGCTGTCCGCCTCGACCGCGGCGACCGTGGTCACGGTCTCGATCCTGGTGCGTCCCGGGTAGCGGGCCAGCCGCCCGGAGTTGCGGGCGACGGCCTCGTCGATCGCGGGGGAGTCGGGGGTGACGTACGCCTGGGGGAGCCGGTCGGACAGGAGCGCGGTCAGCTCCTCGACGGCCGGCCCGCCGGGCCAGTCCAGGACGGCGACGAAGCGGGCGGTCGGCTCGCGCACGACATGGGTGCTGATGACGTACGCATCCTCGGGCCGCTCCGCGCCGAGCACCTCGTCCAGACGGTGGACGAGGTGCTCGGCGGCGGCGAGGTCCCGGGCGTCGGCGTCGACAGCCAGGGGTCGGGTGGTCATCGAGTCGGGACGACCCAGACCGGGTTGGTGTAGAACCACAGGTCGACCCACGGGTCGGCGTCGCCGACGACGTCGATGGCGGGACCGGCCGGGTCGATGCCCGCGCCGAGGTAGCCGGGCTGGGACCGGTGGGCGTCGGTGCCGCGGACACGCACGTAGAACGCCTCCTCGACCCGGCCGAGGTCGTAGCGCAGCTGAAAGGTGCCGGTGCGGCCCGAGGTGTCGGTCTGCTCGATCACCTTCGTGTCGGGCGCCTTCCAGGCGTCGCGGTCGGAGACGTACGTCGGGTCGACCGCGCCCCGGATCACGTCGACCCGGTTGAGGCTCGGCACGAACTGCGACCAGTTCGGGACGTCCTGGGCGGCGATGGTGACGACCAGCGAGACCCGGCTGCCCTTCTTCGCCTTCAGGGTGCCGCCGAGGCTCTCCGAGCCACCGTCGGACGAGACGACACGGACGTCGACCGACTTCACCAGCGCGCCGTGGTCGACCCAGACCCGGCCGTTGCGCAGGCCCTTCATGACCGCGCCGTAGCTGCGCTCGGAGGCGCCGACGTGGGTGCGGCTGTAGTAGCCCGGCCAGAAGTCACCGGCGGTGGTGTTGAGGGAGCCGGCGTAGACCGGGTCGCCGTAGCGGCCGTTGGCATTGAAGGAGGCCGAGTCGGAGCCGTCGGGACGGCGCGAGGTGGTGCCCCAGTTGACGTGGGAGTCGGAGTTGGCGCTGATCGACCAGGGCTTGCCCTCGGCGAGCAGCGAGTCCCACAGACCGCCGACGGTCGAGGTGAACCAGTCGAAGCCGCCCCAGGAGCGGTAGGACTCGGCGGGGTAGCCGGGGAAGGAGTTCGGGCCGGCAGAGTTGCCGTAGTAGCCGCGGGCGCTGCCGGGGCCGTAGCCGGCAGGCAGTCCTGCGGCCTGGTGACCGGGCGCGCCCTCCCAGCCGATCGCGATCCGCGGGTCGGCGTCGCGCCAGCCGCGCACCTCGTGGGGGCTGTCGATACCGTTGCGGGCGGGGTGGTTGGCCAGGAAGAGCGCGTCCGCGACGCGGCGCTTGTCGACCTGCTTGCCGAGCCACTGGATGCCGGCGACGGCGAGCGCCTCGTTCTCCGGGGAGTTGCCGCTGGCGCCCTTGACCGAGCCGTCGTAGTCGTTCTCGAACTGCTTGAGCACCGCGACCTCGTTGGCGCCCGGGGCGACGAAGACGGTGCCGTGCTCGGCGGCCGGGATGTTCCACTCCAGGCCCTGGAAGATCAGGGTGTCCCGGAGCACCTTGCGTGCGGCCACGATGTCGGGGTTGACCAGGTCGACGCCGAGCTTCGCGTGGGTCGCGCCGCCGTGGTCGGTGATGACCAGCCAGTCCAGGCCGTACGCGGCGCCGTGCTGCGCCTGGTCGATGACCCGGTACATCGCATCCGAGCTGTGCTGGGTGTGGATGTGGTGGTCGCCGGCGAGCCAGTGCCGGATCGTGTCCCGGTTGCCGGTGCGCGCGGTCGCGGTGGTGGCGGTCTCGGCCATCGCCGGGGTCACGCCGGTCATCCCGGCCATCCCGGCGGTCACGGCGCCGGCGATGCCGGCGGCGCGCAGCAGGTTGCGCCGGGAGACCTCGGCGGGACGCAGGTCGCTGTCGGACGCGTCCGAGGAGGCGGCGAGGGTGATCTCGTCGACCTCGTGGGAGTGAGTGTGGGGGTGAGTATGGCCGTGGTCGTGGTGGTGATGCTCGTGTGACACGTTGGAACCTCCGCGTGAGATAAGGCGTCTCCGCGTGCCCGAGCAGCGGCGCTCAGAGCAAAGCGGCACCGGATGGCCGGGGTACGTCCGCGGGTTGCCCTCTCGGTGAACACTGCCGAGGCGTCACTCCCGTCGGCTGAGGCGTCACCCCCGTCGCCCGAGAAGTCAGTTACGCAGACCGAGACGTCACGCGCCTTTGCAAGTAAGGCTAGCCTTACTCGCGTGACGACCACCGACCGCCGCAACGAAGACGCCGAGACCCTCGCCGACCTCCTGGGAGGCGCGCGGGGCGCGATCGACGCGACCGTCCCGCCCGTCGCGTTCGTGGCCGGCTGGCTGGTCAGCGGGGAGCTGTGGATCGCGACCGTGGTGGCGCTCGGGCTGGCCGCGATCGTAGCGGTCTGGCAGTGGCGCAAGGGCCGCAAGCCCCGCGCGGTGCTGCTGGGTGTGGCGGGGGTCGCGGTCGCGGCGATGATCGCGCTGCGTACGGGCCGGGCGGAGGACTTCTTCGTGGTCCAGCTCGCCGCCAACGCGGCCAGCGCACTGGTCTGGGTGGTCAGCATCGCGTTCCGCTGGCCGCTGCTGGGGGTCGTCGTGGGCCTGATCCTGCGTCAGCGCGGCGCCTGGCGGCGCGACCCGGCGCTGCTGCGCGGCTACTCGCTGGCGAGCTGGGTCTGGGTCTGTCAGTACGTCATCCGGGTCGCCGTCTTCGGCCCGCTGTGGTGGTCCGGCGACGTGGTCGCCCTGGCGATCGCCCGGGTCGCGCTCAGCTGGCCGCTGGTCGCGCTGTGCCTGCTGGTGAGCTGGTTCGTGCTGCGGGGCTCGCTGCCCGAGGACCATCCCGGGCTGCGCCACCCTCAGGTCAGCCCGGCCTGAAGCAGGTCGTAGAGCCGCCGGGTGGCGCGCTGCTGGTCGCCCTCGCGGATCACTAGCGCGAGCCCCGCGCGCACCTCCGCGTCCACGATCGGCGTCGCGACCAGGTCGGTCCCGGCCGCCATCGACTCGGCCAGCACGCAGATGCCCAGCCCGCGGGCCGTCAGCCCGAGCAGCGTCTCCGGGTTGGACCCCGACAGATCGACCCTCGGCGCCACGCCCGCCCGCGCGCACGACTGCTCCAGAGCGGTCCGTACGCCCGTGCCCGGCGGGATGCACAGCACCGTCTCCTCGTGGAGGTCGGCGAGCCGAGGTCGTGCGCCGGCGAGGCGATGGCCGGCCGGGGTGATCACCGCCAGCCGCTCATCGCTGACGGAGTCCGTGGCCAGGCCGGCGATGACCGGACCTGCGTGCGAGATCAGCGCCAGGTCGAGCTCCCCGGCGAGCGTACGTCGCTGGAGGCGGTCGGAGGCGTCCTCGACGAGCTCGACGCTGACGCCGGGATGCTGCCGGTGGAAGGTGGCGACGGCGTCGAGGAAGCCGGGGATCGTGCAGCCGGCGATCATCCCTAGGTGTACCTGGCCGTGGATGAGGCTGCTCAGCTCGTCGGCGCTCTGCCGCACGCCCTCGATCGCCCGGACCGCCGCCCACGCCTGCCTGCGGTGCCCGATGCCATGGAGCAGGAGCAGCGGCTCCCCGCTGCCGGTCCGTTCGTACGCGAGCATCGCCGCTCCTTCGGGTTGCCTCTGGGGATCGTGCCGATGCCTGGGAGCCTACGTCCCACGTATCCCCGAATGTGGGTCCGGCGAGCGCATGCGCTAATGTTTCACCCGCAACGCGTGATTGGCGCAGTGGTAGCGCACTTCGTTCACACCGAAGGGGTCGCTGGTTCGAACCCAGCATCACGCACAACTGAGAACAGCCGCTGACCAGGGTTTTTACCCGGTCAGCGGCTGTTCTCGTGTGGCCTCGTCCTCAGTGTTCTCGGTGCCGCCTGACGAAGTGCCTGATGACACGTCCGCTGAAGGTCGATTCGGGATTCGGGGTCGGTCGGCCGACGCCACGCGTCGAGCCGTCAGTCCACAGACGCGTCACGCGGGACCTCCGAGCGTCGAGACCAGCGTGCTGAGAGCCTGGGTCTCGGAATGCTGATCGGGGTTCGAGGCGCGCACCGCGCTCAAGGCGGCGTCGATCTCCTGGTCGAGGTAGGTCCACGTCACGCAGTCCTTGGCCACGAGGCGCGACTCGGCGTCGTCCCAGGCGGTCTCGAGGTCGGTGATCCTCGAGGCCGCGCCGGACTGGTCGCCGGCCTGAACGAGAGCCAGGGTGTCTTGGGAGATCGAGCGGAAGCGGCTGACGTCACCGGCCGGGAAGGCAGACGCGGTCTGCTGCTGTGCCTCGGTCGGGCTGAGCGAGGATGTGCTGCCCGAGCAGGACGGAGCTTTGCCATCCTCCGCGTCGAGCGCGCTCGCGTGCGGTTGGCTGTTGGCGTAGGCCAGGATGGCGCAGGTCGCGATGGCGACCGCTCCGAGTGTGGCCAGCGAGATGCGCTCGCGCCGCGGGCTGTCCGGCGCGGGTGTCCGTTGTCCGCCGGTCACGGTGTGCTCGCCGCGTCCTTCGATCACGTCGGCGCGGGAGAGCGAGAGGTAGATGACGGTGGCCAGGATCGCGGCCAGGAAGATCAGGCTGGTCACCATGGTGCCCAGGCCGAGGCCCTTCTCGCTGGTCGGGGTCACGAACCAGTCTCCGATGTTCGCTCCGAGCGGACGGGTCAGGATGTAGGCGAGCCAGAAGCTGAGCACCGAGTTGGCGCCGTAGCGCCACAGGGCGGTGATGATCACGATCAGCGCCAACGGAAGGAGGACGGACTTGCCGGGGCCCCAGCCGGTGAGCTCGAGCGTCCAGTCGCCGGTGGCGGTCCCGAGCGCGAAGGTGACCAGCACGGTGAGCCAGTAGAAGGACTCACGGGGCGTGGTGACGATGCTGTGGATGGAGAGGGTGCGCTCGCGGGCGTACCAGATGCCGAACACCGCAGCGAGGAGCGTCGAGAACACGGTGGTGCTGAGCCACAGCGGCACGGCGTACTTGTCGGTGAGGATGTCGGTGTAGAGCGTCCCGGTGACGCTGACCACGACGACGGTGAGCCAGTAGATCGCCGGCACGTAGCGCCGTAGCCGCATCTGGATCGTCAGCACGACGGCGAAGGCCACCGTGAAGATGACCGCTGTCGGCACCAGGCCCACGCCGAGGGTCTCGTTGATGTAGTCGGCGAAGCTCTCCCCGACCGTGGTGCACAGGATCTTGATCACCCAGAACCACAAGGTGACCTCCGGCACCTTGTTGAGCATCTGGCGCGCGCTTGGTCGTGCGTCTATGGCTTGCGTCGAAGAAGACATGGACAGAGCATCGGTGGCTCCGCCTGACACGAACCTGAACAGGTCATCAAGGGGGAGAGACAGTCACGCTACGGGGAGGGTGATGACGAGCCGTGTCGCCAGCGGGCCGTCGGCCACGCGTACGTCTCCACCCATGCTGCGCGCGACCCGGCGCGAGAGTGCGAGCCCGAGACCGGCACCGTCACCGGTCGTGCGACCCGGTTCGAAGACCAGCTCGCGCTGACTCGCCGGTATGCCCGGCCCGTCGTCGTCGACGTACAGGTCCACGTAGCCGGGGCGCGCCGGGGCGGAGGAGATGTCGATCCTTCGGGCCAGGCGGCGAGCGTTCGCCACGATCGGCGAGATCGCTCGCACGGCGAGCGCCTGGGGCAGCAGCACGCTGACGGCCGGGTCGACAGCGATGTCGATGCTCGTGTCATCGGTCGGGCCGACAGTCTCGATGACCGCGTCCAGCAGGCCGCACGATCCGGGCAGCCCCTGGCCGGTGTGGGTGCGCGCGAGCTCCAGGAGGCCCTCGATCGTCGCGCCCATCTGCCTTGCCGCTGCCGCGATCTCCTCGAGGCTGTCTCGCGCTGAAGCGGGGCTGAGGTCGCGGCTGAGGGTCAGGTCGGCGTTGGCCCGGATGGTCGCGAGCGGCGTACGTAGCTCGTGGGCGAGCTCGGAGGTGAGCCGTTGCTCGGAGCGGATGGCGATCGCGACGCGTTCGAGGAGCCGGTCGAGGGTGCGCCCGAGGCCGGCGATCTCGTTGCTTCCCGGGCCGAGGTCGAACCGGTGGGTGAGGTCGTGCTCGCTCCAGTCGTCGGCTGCACGGGTCATCTCGGCGACCGGTGCCAGTGCGCGTCTGCTGACCCACTGGGCGAGCCCGGCGGCCAGGGCGATCATCAAGAGGCCGGCGCCGACGGATACCAGGAGCGCCTGGCGCTCGGCGCGTTCATAGGGCGAGAGTCGCTCGGTGACCACCACGACACCGGATGCGCCGTCGCCGGTGGTGAAGGGCTCGGCCAGCACCCGGCTCTCGCCGGATCCGGCGTGATCGACGGTGCGACGATGGCGGACCGTGGCGAGGTCGGCGTAGATGGTGCGCTCGGAGCGAGGGATGCTGCCGGCCGCCAGCCGCCCGTCAGCGCCGTAGACGGCGACGCCCGCGTCGAGCAGGTCGTCCGGTACGAGGAGACCGCCGTCGGGCGCCGTCGAGATCGAGCTGATGACCGTCTCGGTGCGGTCCTCGAGCACCGTGTCGAGACTGTGCTCGGTCGATCGGGCGAGCACCAGTTGCACCAGAATGGTCAGAGCGACGACACCGATGGCGGTGACGGCGGCGGTCAGGGCGACGAGCTGGCGGCGAAAGGACCCTCGTGGGTCGAAGATCGGCATCGGATCGCTCCCTCAGCGACGATCGTCGGGCTCGATGGGATGCAGGCGAAAGCCGATGCCCCGGAGGGTCTGGATCTCCACCGGGGCGTCGACCTCGGTCAGCTTGCCTCGCAACCGCCGCATGAGGGAGTCGACGGTGTTGTCGCTGACCATCGCACCGTCCGGCCAGGCGGCGGCGATGACCGCGTGTCGCCTGATCGCCTCCCCGGATCGGGCCGCGATCGCGGCGAGCATCCGGAACTCCGTCGGCGAGAGCAGCACCTCGCCGGCATCGGTACGCAACGAGTGCGTGGCGGGGTCGAGGATCAGGCCCGTGTGGTTCGTGCCGTTGGTGAGCTGCCGACCGCGTCGTCCCAGAACCGCGACTCGCGCGAGCAGCTCCTTGATGTCGAAGGGCTTGGCGACGTAGTCGTCGCCACCCGAGCTGAACCCGGACAACCTCTCATGGACCGCGCCGAGGGCGGTCAGGAACAGGACGGGAGCCTCTTGGCCCGCGGTCTTCAGCGCCTGGCACACGTCTCGGCCGTCGGCGTCGGGGAGCCCGATGTCCATGACGACGACGTCGAGCCCGGCGTCGCTCGCGAAGAGCTTGAGCGCCTCGCCGCCGGTGTGCGCCATGACGACGTCGTGACCCGCCAGATCGAGTGCCTGACGCAGGACTCGACGCAGCGAGGGGTCGTCTTCGCAGATACCGACGGTGAGTCTCACTCGACCGATGGTGCCAGGCACGGGATCAAGGTGCGACGGCACAGGCGCAGGTGAGGGCCTGTGCCGAGGCTTCATGGTTGCTTCATGTGGCGCTGCCTACGGTTCGTCGGACGCGGGCCCAACCGTCTGCGGAACGGAGGACGAACGGTGCTGGGACATACGTCGGTGAGAGCGTTGCTGCTCGCCCCTGCCCCGAGGGCCGTGTGATGACCGGGCTGCCTTGCGGGTCGAGACGACCGACGAGACCGCCGCTGCCGATGTGGTCGATGCCGGGCATCGCGGGCAGCGAGACCCGACGGCCTTGACAGCTCCTTCGTCCAAGGCCTCTTAGCGTCTCGATTGGACGTCCTCGGTCGCGCTGGCCCGCTACTGCCGCCTCAGCCCCGACACCCGATCGCACGCGCCCGGTTCACAGAAGCTCGTCGGGCGATGCGAGGCCGTGGGTGATGGCCCAGCTGACCGCCTGGCTGCGGGTGGTGACCCTGATCTTTCGGTAGACCTGCCGGATGTGGGTCTTGAGCGTGTTCACGCTCACCGAGAGCTTCTCGGCGATGTCCTGGTTGGACAGCCCTTGGGCGATCAGCTTGAGAACCTCGATCTCGCGGGTGGTGAGCCCGGCTCCCGTGCCCTGCCGGTCGCTCTGGGGCTCCCTGGTCGGCTCGCCGGCAGCGGTGAGCTCGATGCTGCGTACGAGGTCGTCGGCGTGCGCGCCCATCGAGATCCAGGCTGTGGCGCCCAGTGAGTAGGCCAGGGCATGTAGGTCGGGGCGCAGGTCTCGGCTGAGGATCAGCACCTTCGCGTCCGTCTCGTGCAGCAGGTGGGTGAGCTCTTGCCCGTCGGCAAGGTAGAGGTTGAACGTGTCGTACAGGATCACGTCGACGCCGTCCGCGTGGCCATGGGTGGATGGAAGTGTCGCCACGACCACACGGTCGGGATAGTCGTCGAGCATCGTGATCATTCCGCGCATGACGACTTCCTGCGGGCTGACCACCGCGACGCGTACCACCCCTGACCCCACCACAACCTCGACCTTCTCAGAACGGTGCGGGGATTGGTAGAGCCCTTGGTCGGAGCCCGCCCAGCGCCGGGTACGGCGTCTACGTCTGCCTTCGTCAGGCAGCTTCCCCGCGTGACGTGAGGTGATCGGCGGGCAGCGCGGAGCCGGGCATCGAGGTCGGCTCGCAGTCGCATCCGCCATCGCAGGTCAGGTAGATGTGTGCCGGGTGGCCGCACCGCGGGCACGGCAGGTCGTGCGACAGATGAAGAGTGTTGATCTGGGTGACGTCCCACATGGGCCGTTCCTCCTCTCTGGTCTCTCAGGTACCCAAACCCGCCGCAGGTCACCCGCGGCCGGTTCATCCGCAGCGGGTGAATCATCGGTGCGGACATGGTCCTACGGTCGGAGGGCTGGCGTCGGTCCAGCTGGATACCCGGGTCGTCCGGTGTGCCGTGGGCGAGTCGGGGGGAACCTGGAGGTACCTGTGACCACATCGGACGTCGGCGCCCCGCAGCCTGGGTTGAGAGTCGGACCGACGAGCGAGTTCAGCCTGTTCTTCCGGGTCAAACCCGGTGCGGCGCAGCCTCTGCGCGAAGCGCTGTCGGCGCTCCAGGACACGCCCGGGTACCGGCCGGGCGACTACGGGATGGCGATCCAGACCATCCACGAGGCGCGGTTCGTGCTGTTCGACGACGACACCCGGCTGGCCTTCATCACCAGCTTCGACGGTCCGTGGGACGCCTACATGGAGGACTTCTTCACCTCGGGGCCGACGCTGTCCCTCTTCGACGTGATCTTCAGCCACGTCGAGGGGTACGACGGGTTGCCGGACGTCGCGGCCGTACGCTCCTTCGTCCTGGGAGCCGAGCAGCGGGCTGCGGCGTACGCCCGCAACTACGGCGGCACGGTCAAGGAGATCCGCAAGGCGCAACGTGTCAACAGCGCCTTCCAGCAGGTCCTCGACCACCCGCAGGCCGCGGAGATCCTCGAGCACCCCGCGATGCGGCCCTTGCTCGACGAGGCCGCCGACTAGCCGCGCGGGCAGGACGAGGAGCAGCGATGTCCGACCACATCTCCGGCCCGCGCGCCCTTGCCGACCCGATCGCTGACATCACCGACTTCTACGCGTTCCCGAGCCCCGACTCCCCGGGACGCCTCGTTCTGGTGATGAACACGCTGCCGATGGCCGGACCCACCGACCTGTTCTCGGCGGGTCTGCTCTACCGCTTCCGATTGCGGCCGCTGACCGTGTCCGTCGCCGGGTCGACCGGCGCGCCGTTCGTCCCGGGCGAGGACGAAGTGGTCCTCGACTGCGTCTTCGACCGGCCGGAGCTCGCGGCGAACCTGGATACCGGTGGAGCGAAGCAGCACGGCAGCTGCCTGACGCCGAGCGGCGAAGAGGTCACCTTCCGCGTCAACGACGAGGCCGGCGGCGCCGGCGGCGGTCTACGCGTCTTCGCCGGGGTGCGCTGGGACCCGTTCATCATGGACGCCCGCGCCGCGCTGGCCACGATCGCGACCCGGAAGCTCGCCTTCACCGAAGAGGGCTCGATCTTTCTGGACGGCAAGAACGTGCTGAGCATCGTGGTCGAGATCGACTCCGGCCTCCTGCCTGGCAGGGGACTCCTCGGCGTGGTGGCCGAGACGCTGACCCGCGGCGAGCTCAACGTACGCATCGAACGGGTCGGCCGGCCCGAGGTGAAGAACATGATGCTGGCCCCGAAGGACTTCGACCGGGTCAACCGGGATCTGGAGATCCGTGACCTCTACAACATGGAGGACGCGTTCCACCTCGGCGAGTCCTACTGCGGGGCCTACCGGGCGCGCCTGGATGCCAACCTGGCGTTCTGGGACGGCCTCGACAGCAGGCAGGACTGGCCGGTCGGGGAGGACGGGCGCCACCCGCTCACCGACCTCGTCCTCGCCGACTACCTGGTCGTCGACCCCACCCTGCCGTACGCCGAGCAGGGGTCCTTCCTCGAGATCGAGCTGGCCGCCCGGCGTGGTGAGCCGCATCGGACGTGCGGGGGCCGGGCCCTGAACGACGACGTGATGGACGCGCTCTTCACCCAGCTCGTCAATGCCGGTCAAGGGCCCACGATCCGTGACGGCGTCGACTCCGCCACTCGCCCGGCCACCACCACGTTCCCCTATCTGGCCGCGGCGAACCCGGACCCGCCCGAACCCCCGGAGCATCACTGACATGGACGAGGTGACCCTCGAGCTGGACGACATCCAGTCCGGTGCGCTGTTCGAGCGCCCCTCGCCGTACGTGGGCGTCTACCTGCTGCTCAGCATCCGCGATCGCCACGACGGCCGCGAGCTGGTCCGGCGGCTGCACCGGCTCCTCACCGACGAGGGCGAGGCCAGCGAGATGGGGGAGACCTCGCTGACGGTTGCGTTCACCTATCGAGGGCTGGAGGCGCTCGGCGTGCCGCAGGCGTCCCTCGACAGTTTCGCCCCCGAGTTCCGGCAGGGCATGGCGGCTCGGGCCGAGATCCTGGGTGACGTCGGTGAGAGTGCTCCCGAGCACTGGGAGAAACCCCTCGGCAGCACCGACGTGCATGTCGCCGTCTCGGTGCTCGCCCCGGACGAGGACCGGCTCGACAGGGTTGCCGAGAAGGCCCGCCGAGCCCATGCCGAGCTGCCCGGGATCGAGCTCGTCTGGCGCCAGGACTGCTACCAGCTCGCGACGGGACGGACCTCGTTCGGCTTCAAGGACGGCATCGGTCAACCAGCTGTCGAAGGAAGCGGCCGGCCGGCCACGGACTCGCACGAGCCCCCGCTCAAGGCGGGAGAGATCGTCCTCGGCTACCCCGACGAGACCGGCGAGCTCGCGCCGATGCCGTCGCCCGAGGTGCTGGGCCGCAACGGTACCTACGTCGTGTTCCGCAAGCTGCACACCAAGGTGGCGGCGTACCGGTCCTATCTGCGTGCGCGGGCGGCGTCGCGGGCGGAGGAGGAGCTTCTCGGCGCGAAGATGGTCGGCCGCTGGCCCAGCGGCGCCCCGCTCGCACTCGCGCCTGAACGCGACGACCCCGAGCTCGGGAGCGACCCGACCCGCAACAACGACTTCGCCTACGGCGACGACCCGCGCGGCTTCAAGTGCCCGGCCGGTGCCCATGCGCGCCGCGCCAACCCTCGCGACGCCCTGGACCAGGAAGGCAGCGTCGACGTACGCCTCCACCGCATGATCCGGCGCGGCACCAGCTACGGCCCGGCACTGCCCGAGGGCGTGCTCGAGGACGACGGAGCCGAGCGCGGCATCATCTTCGTGTTCGCCGGGGCACACCTGAAGCGGCAGTTCGAGTTCGTGAAGACCCAGTGGCTCAACGACGGGATCTTCATCGGCGCCCCGCTCGAGTCGGACCCGCTCGTCGGCCCCCGCGAGGAGGCCGGAAGGTTCACGATCCCGCAACAACCGATCCGGCGCCGGCTCCAGGACCTGCCGCCGTTCGTGGTCACCCGCGGTGGCGAGTACTGCTTCGCCCCGAGCCTGAGCGCGCTGCGCTGGCTCGCGGACCTGGAACCCGACGACTCCACCACGCAGGCCACTACGCAGGGAGGCAGCAGATGAGCACCTCGAGCACCGATCGCTGGGCAGCACTCGATTTCGCCCCGCCTGACCCCGACATCGAGGAGACCGAACCGCCGGTCCTCCTCGACTACCTCTCCGACGGCAGGGTCGCCCGGGTCACGCTCAACCGTCCCCATGCCGACAACGCGATCTCGACCGAGATGGGCACCTTGCTGACCGAGGTCGTCGAGGAGGTCGCGGTGCGGACCGGCGTCCGGGTCGTCATCCTGACGGGCGCCGGGGAGCGCGCGTTCTCGGTCGGCAGCGACCTGCGACAGCGCAAGGCGATGACCAAGGAGGACTGGCTGCGCCAGCGGCAGGCCTTCGACCGCACGCTGTACACGGTGCGCCAGCTGCGCAAGCCGATCTTCGCCGCCGTCAACGGGATCGCGTACGGCGGCGGCTGTGAGCTGGCTCAGAGCACCGACTTCATCATCGCCTCGACGACCGCGACGTTCGGCCAGCCCGAGGCGATGCTCGGCCTGGCGGCCGGCGGCGGCTCGCCGGCGCTGCTGCCTCGGCTGCTGCCGCGGGGCAAGGCGCTGCAGATGCTGCTGACCGGCGACCCGGTCCCGGCGGCGGAGGCCTACCGGCTGGGCATGGTCAACGAGCTGCACGAACCCGGCGACCTCGCCTCGGCGGCGCAGCGGATCGCCCACAAGATCGCCGGCAACTCGCCGACCGCGGTCCAGGCGGTGAAGCGGGCCGTGCACCTGGGGGAGGGGCAGCCGATTGAGGAGGCCATCGCGATCATGATGGACGCCCACTGGCGCTCCGCGGTCCACCCCGACCGCGTCGAGGGCATCGGCGCCTTCAACGACGGCCGCGAGCCCACCTTCGTCGACTCCGACTTCTGACCCGACACGTCACCGCCCCAAGGAGGCTGAACCAGCATGACCGTTGATGAAGAGCTCGAGGCGGCCCGTGCGGCGCTGGTGATGATCAACCCCGCGCCGTACAACGCCGAGGCGCCACCGGCTGCCCTGGCCGGGGACGTCACCCCGGTCGAGCTGCACTACGTACGCAGCAACTTCGCCGTGCCCGACCACGACGGCACCCTGGAGATCGGCGGCGCCGTCGGCACGCCCACGACCCTGACGCTCGAGGACCTGCGCGCGATGCCGGCCCACCACCGCACGGTCACCCTCGAGTGCGCCGGCAACGGCCGCCTGGAGATGCGGCCGCTGCCGACCGGCGAGCCCTGGGGCGACTTCGCGGTCTCCACGGCACGGTGGACCGGAGCCCTGCTCCATGAGGTTCTCGCGAAGGTCGAGCCGGCGAGCGACGGGGTCGAACTGCTCGCCACCGGCGCCGACCACGGGCCGTACCACCTGCAGGCGGTCCTTCCCGAGACCGACCAGGACGATCTCACCTTCACCCGCGCGCTGCCGCTGTCGCTGGCCACCGACCCGGAGTCGGGGATCCTCATCGCCTACGAGATGAACGGCCGGCCCCTCGAGCGTGACCACGGCGCCCCGTTCCGGCTGATCGTCCCGCACTGGTACGCCGTCGCGTCGGTGAAGTGGCTCGAACGACTCGACGTCCTCACCGAGCCGTACTCCGGAGAGTTCCAGACCGGTCACTACATCTACGAGTGGCCCGACAAGCCGCACGAGCCCGTCACGCTCATGCGGGTCCGTGCCCGCATCACCGAGCCGGAACCCGGCTCGGTGCTCACCCAGGAGACCTGCACCGTCCGTGGGAAGGCCTGGTCAGGCACCGGTCCGGTCACGAAGGTCGAGGTCAGTCTCACCGGGGAGGGCGACTGGCTGCCGGCGCAGCTGGAGCCGGTCGCCGCGGGCGACGTCGGGTGGCAGGACTGGAGCTTCACCTGGGACGGGATCGGCGTCGGCCGGCACACCCTTCGAGCCAGGGCGACCGACGCTGCCGGGAACGTGCAGCCCGACGTACCGCCGTGGAACCGCCTGGGCTACGGGAACAACGCCATCGAGGTCATCTACGTCGACCGGCGCTAGCGCTGCAGGCCGGCGCCGAAGGCCCAGCCCGGTTCGCGCGAGGAGGCGGCTCGGGTCTGACCCGCCGGGCCCGGGATCTCGTGGAAACCACGATCCCGGGCCCGATGGCGTACTGTTCAAAGCGTTGAAGGGACGGCTCTGTAAGCCGTCCTGGCCGTACACCACGTTGCGGCTTGTATCTTTTATCTGGTTTTCGGTTCGCTGGACATCAGCACAGATGGATGTCTTCAGCGGCTCGGGGCACAGTGCCCCGGCACCGAACAAAGGAAAAGATCATGGCTCAGGGCACCGTCAAGTGGTTCAACGCTGACAAGGGCTTCGGCTTCATCGCGCAGGACGGCGGCGGCGAGGACGTGTTCGTTCACTTCTCCGCCATCCAGACCAGCGGTTACAAGTCGCTCGACGAGAACCAGAAGGTCGAGTTCGACGTCACCGCCGGCCCCAAGGGCCCGCAGGCCGAGAACGTCCGCGTCGCCTGATTTTCAACGAAGGGCCCCGACCGCAACCGCGGTCGGGGCCCTTCGTGCGTACGCCGCCGGATCGTCCGTAGGGTGGAGCCGAGGAGGCTGACATGGGCGATCGCGATCGAAACGAGCAGGGACGGGCACAACAGGCTCGGCCGCGCGACGCGCTCGGCCGACCGCTGCCGTACGGCGAGGTCGGGGTCGAGCCGATCTCCGAGGAGCCGCTCCCGCCGGAGGAGACCCTGGCGTACGCGCGCAGCCTGCTCGAGGACGGGCGTCCGTTCGCGGCCCACGAGGCGCTCGAGGTTCGCTGGAAGTCGGGGCCGGAGGAGGAGCGCGAGCTGTGGCAGGGTCTGGCCCAGCTGTGCGTGGGCCTGACCCACCACGAGCGCGGCAACTCCGTCGGTGCCTCCCGGCTGATCGAGCGCGCGGCAGGGCGGCTGGAGACGTACGAGACGGGCGGCGGCCCCACCTACGGTCTCGATCTCGGCGCGCTCGTCGGGTGTGCCCAGGACCGCGTACGGAGCGACTGACCGCTCGTGACTAGGGCTGGTCGGTGTCCGCCTTGAAGTCCTCGGACTCGACCGCGAGGGACACGAGGACTCCGCCGAGCAGTGCCCAGAGCGGGGCGGAGATGTTGAGGATGGTCACGTCGCTCATGGCGATCACGAGCGCGGCGAACGCGCCGGTCTGGAACCTGGTGCCGCCGAACGCGCCGCGGAGGGCCGAGACCAGAACCCCGATCATCGCCAGCCCGGCCACGGCGGCGATCAATGTCGTGGGCAGGATCGAGACCAGGGCGACCGCCACACCGGCGAAGACGCCGAAGAGGGCGAACAGGATGCCGTTGACCACGGTCGCGACATAGCGGCCGTCCCGGTTCTCGCCGGCCTGCTCCGAGGAGCAGATGGCGGTCATCGGGCCCGCGATGTTCGCGTTGTGGCCACCGAAGAGCGAGGTCAAGATGCCCCCGACGCCACTGATCAGGGTCATCGCGTTGACCGGAGGCCGGTACTTCTCCGCCATCAGTACGCCGGTGGCCTGGGCGTTCTCGGCACCGATGACCAGCACCGCGAGCGGGATGGCGACGGCCAGGATGGCGTTGAGGTCGAACGTGGGCGCCACGAGCTGCGGGGCGGAGAGCGTGAAGTCGACGTCCGTGGACCCGAAGGCCCCGGTGGCCAGCGAGGCGACGATGCCGAAGACCAGCGCACCGACCACGCCGGGCACGGACCTGATGAAGCGGGTGAGCAGCAGGTAGCCGACCGCCGCGGAGATCACGATCACCGGTGTGCTGACGCCTGCGTGCACCACGCCGGTGCCGAAGCGGATCAGCGCGCCGGCGATCATCGCCATCACGATCGGCACCGGGAGCCACGCGGCCAGGCGGGGGAGCAGCCCGGTGAGACCCAGTGCGAGCACGAGCACCCCGGCGGCCAGGAAGGCCCCGACCATCTCGCTGAACTCGAAGTCCGCGAGGGCGCCGACCACGAGCACCGCACCGGGGATGCTCCAGGCGCCGGTGATGGGCATTTTGTAGTAGAGCCCGAGGACCAGCGAGATGAGGCCGCCGAAGACGTAGATGCCGAAAATCCACGAGGTGACGAGCTCATCGGACAGCCCTGCCTCGTTGGCCCCGTTGATGATGATCAGGGCGGGACCGGTGCACCCGAAGATGGCGGCGACCAGGCCGGCGCTGACCGGGGCGACACCCAGGTGTTGTCGGAGGTCGCGAAGGCCTGACCTGAATCCGGACCCCGGCTCGATCAGGGAGCGGTTGGTGCGAACCTCTGGGGGAGTGGGCTGGCTGGTGGAGCCAGTGGCGGGGCTGGTCATGGGGCCACCTCGATGACAAACGACGTACGGTCTGGAAAGGACCGTCTGGTTTGGACTATCGAAACCTAGGGGTGTCGCAAGAGTGCTGTCAAGGGTGGCTGTTCGGGTGCCCGGCTAGCTGCGTTCCTTCTCGAGCTTCTCCCAGAAGTCGAGGGCGGCATGCTCCATCGCAAGGCCGAGCCCGAGGGGAACCATGCGGTCGGCCACGTCCTCGCGGTCCTTGAACATCTCCTGCATCCCTGTGTAGACCTTGATCCGCTCGCGGTGCTGCTCGATCTGTTCCCGCGCCAGCTGCAGGACGTCCTCGGCCTTGGCGAACTCGGCGAAGAAGAGCTTGAGCTCGGCGACGTCGCGCACCTGCATCTGCTCGGTCGTGGGCTCGCTCAGCCATGACTTGAGGGCGTCGAGGCCTGCAGGGGTGGCCGAGTACAGCTGGCGCCGCCGGCCGACCTCCTCCTGATGCACCTCGAGGAGGCCCAGGTCGACGAGTCGCTTCGGCTCGGAGTACAGCTGCGCGTGGGGGAAGGGCCAGAAGTAGCCGACGGAGCGGTTGACGGCGCGCTTGAGGTCGTACGACGTCGATGGTCCTCGCATCGACACCATGCCCAGCACGACGTAGGAGGTAGGGGTCAGTTTCGGTGTTGACACGGTCTGAAGCGTATCGTAGGGTCCTGAACGTCCAAAACAGACGATACGAACTGTACGGTAGGAGTCGGCATGATGGACCTTGCGACAGCCCTGCGGTGGACCACCGAGAGATATCCGCACCGCCGCGCGGTCGGCGGCTCCGCGCCGATGTCGTACGCCGCCTGGGACGAGCGCACCGAGCGCTGCGCCCACGCCTTGCACGAGCTCGGAGCGGCCGAAGGCAGCCGCGCGATCTTCATGCTCCAAGGAGGCGAGCCGCTGGCGACGCTGCACCTGGCTGCCCAGAAGGCCCGGGTGACGTCCCTGCCGCTCTCGACCCGCATCGGCATGGAGGAGCTCGCCTACTGCATCGGCGACTGTGATCCCGCACTCATCGCGGTGGACGAGCACACCCACGACCTCGTCCTCGGAGCCTTGGAGATGGTCGAGAAACCTCCGCCGTTGGTGTGGGCGGGTCATCGAGACCACGCACCCGCCGGCGTTCCCTCGCTCGCGCGAGTCGCCGAGCGGGCGCCTAGCACGGTCGTGCCGGCCAGACCGCAGAGCGACGACATCAGCGTCATGTTGTACACCTCCGGGACGACCGGAAAGCCCAAGGGCGTTCCGCGCACCCACAGTGCCGAGCACTACGCCGCGCTGGCGCATCTGGTCCAGACCGGCCACGGTCCCGGTGAGGCGACCCTCGGCGTCATGCCGCTGTTCCACACGATGGGTCTGCGTACGCTGCTCGCGAGCGTCGTGTCCGCGGGCACCTGGGTGCCGCAGGCCAGGTTCGACGCCGATGAGGCGCTCGAGCTGATCGTCGCCGAAGAGGTCAGCTCGTTGTACCTCGTCCCGACGATGTACTGGACCCTGATGCAGGGCGACCGGCTCGGCGAGGCACCGTCGGTGCGCAACCTGGCCTACGCCGGCGCCTCCATGACCCCGACCCTCGCGCGACGGCTCGTGGACGCGGTCGATCCCGCGCGCTTCGTGAACCACTACGGCAGCACCGAGATCTACACGTTCACCATCGGCCCCGAGAACATCGCCAAGCCCGGCTGCGCCGGCCGGGCCGGCCTGTTCTCCAGGATCAGGCTCGTCGACCCCGATCCCGGGGCGAGCCCCGACCAGATCGTGGCGGACGGTGAGCGCGGGCAGGTGATCGCCTCTCTGGACAGCCCCGAGGCGTTCGCCGGCTACTGGAACCGGCCCGATGCCGACGCCAAGGCCATCCGGGACGGCTGGTACTACACCAACGATCTCGCCGTCGCCGACGAGGACGGTGACCTGTGGGTCTCGGGACGCGTCGACGACATGATCAACTCGGGTGGCGAGAACATCTACCCCGAGGAGATCGAGAACGCGCTCGCCGCCTGCCCGGACCTGCAGGAGGTCATCGTCGCGGCGACCCCGCACGACAAGTGGGGCCAGGCAGTCACCGCGTTCATCGTGGGACGCCCCGAGGACTCCTCCGAGACCACGCTCTCGAAGGTCGAGCAGTTCGCCCGGGAAGGATCGGGCCTGCCGTCGCTGAAGCGTCCCAAGCGGTACGTCGTGGTGGACCAGATCCCCAAGTCCGCCGTGGGCAAGATCCTGCGCCGCCGCCTCGCCGCAGGTGAGTTCGAGACCCTTGCCGACACCGAGGAAGGTGCTCCCGCGTGACCCGGCTCGCTCGTGTCGAGGACGCAGCGCTACTGACTGGTCAGGGGCGCTTCCTCGATGACCTGGACCCGCTTCCGGGGACCCTCGTGGCGGCGGTGGTCCGCAGCCCCCACGCGCACGCCCGGATCCGGTCGATCAACCTCGACAAGGCCCGTCGGATGCCTGGCGTGGCGGCGGTGATCGGCCCCGAGGAGGTGCTGGCGACGCTCAAGCCGTTCCCGCTGTCGGTGAAGACGCCTCACCCCTACTACCCGACCGCCACCGACAAGACCCGCTTCGTGGGCGAGCCCGTCGCGGTCGTCGTGGCCTCCGACCGTTATCTGGCCGAGGACGCCGCGGAACTGGTCGAGATCGAGTACGAGCCGCTTCCCGTCGTCGTCCGTACGGATCAGGCCCTTCTGCCAGACGCCCCGTTGCTGCACGAGGAGTCCGACAGCAACGTCGCGACCGACCGTGAGTTCACCTTCGGTGGCGTCGAGGCCGCCTTCGCCGAGGCGGCGCATGTCGTCTCTCGTAGCTACTCCTTCCCTCGCTACTCGTCGACGCCGATGGAGTGCTACGTCGTCGTCGCTGACTGGCGCGAGGGCCCCGACGGCCCCGAGATCACCGCCCACGCCAACTTCCACGGCCCGTTCTCGATGGCACCCGTGGTGGCCGGGGCGCTCGGGATCCCCACCTCGTCGCTGCGCCTGGTGGTCCCCGCAGACATCGGCGGCAGCTTCGGCATCAAGTCCGGCGTCTACCCGTACATCGCACTGATGGCTCTGGCCAGCAAGCATGCGGGCCGGCCGGTGCGGTGGACCGAGGACCGGCTCGAGCACCTCCTGGCGAGCTCGGCCGGCTCCGACCGGATGATGACGTTCGAGGCCGCGGTGGACGACGACGCGGTGATCAGTGCGCTGCGGGTCGATCTCGTCGACAACGTGGGCGCCTACATGAGGCCTCCGGAGCCGAGCACGCTCTACCGCTGCTTCGGCAACATCACCGGCGCCTACAAGATCGACGCCGTGGGGATCCGGGCACGCGCCGTGGTCACGAACAAGGCGCCCACCGGGCTCAACCGTGGATTCGGCGGGCAGCAGCTGTACTTCGGTCTGGAGCGGCTCATCGACGACATCGCCCGCGAGCGCGGGCTCGACCCCGCGGAGGTCCGCCGTCGCAACCTGGTCTCGGCCGACGCCTTCCCGTACGCCACCCCGAGCGGCGGCATCTACGACTCCGGGGACTACCAGCGAGCCCTCGAGCTCGCCCTCGACAACGTCGGCTACCAGCGACTCCGCAAGGAGCAGGCGGTCGCCCGCGAGAACGGTGAGTGGATCGGGATCGGGCTCGCGACGGTCGTCGATCCGTCGGCGACGAACATCGGGTACGTCGGACTGGCCACCCCTGTCCAGGACAGGACCGCCAAGCGTGGCAAGTCGGGGTCCACCGAGCACGTTCGCGTCACGGTCGACCCCCAGGGGATCGTCAGCGTGCTCCTCGGAACGGTCCCGCAGGGGCAGGGGCATGCCACGGTCGCCCGGGACATCGTCGCAGAACACCTCGGCCTGCCGAGCGACCAGGTCCGACCACGGGTGGAGATGGACACCGCCACCACGCCGTGGACGATCAGCTCGGGAAGCTACTCGTCGAGGTTCTCCCCGCTCCTGACGAGCGCGCTGCTCGAGGCGACCGACCGGATCGCGGACTCCATCAAGGTGGCCGCCTCCGTGCTCCTCGAGGTCGAGCCCGAGCGGCTCGAGCTCGCCGACGGGACGGTCCGGGTCGTCGACGACCACGAGCGGTCGGTCGCGTTCCGGCACGCGGCCGGGCTGATCCACTGGGACCCCGGCTCCCTGCCGGACGGCTTCTCGGCCCGGCTCTACGAGGAGGCGGCGTACACGCCCCCGCAGTCGAAGGCGGCCTCCCGCACCGACCAGATCAACTCCAGCCTCTGCTACGGCTTCGTCGCCGACGTCGTGGTCGTGCGGATCGACCGGGAGACGCTGACGGTGAGGATCGAGGATCTCTCCACCGTTCACGACGCCGGCACGATCTTGAACAAGACGCTCCTGGAGGGCCAGGTGCACGGGGCGATCACCCAGGCGCTGGGTGGGGCGCTCTACGAGGAGATGACCTACTCCGACGCGGGCCAGCCCACCGCGGGCACCTTCATGGACTACCTGTGCCCGACCTCGGCGGAGTCGGTCTTCCCGCTGACCAGCGACCACCTGGAGACGCCCTCACCCCTGACCAGGCTCGGCGCCAAGGGCTGCGGCGAAGGCAGCTCGATGAGCCTCCCGGTGGCGATCGCCAACGCCGTCGCCGACGCACTTCGCGACGAGGGCGTCACGGTCGACTCGCTGCCGCTGCACGGAAACGTACTGCACGAACTGCTCACCACATCGAAGGGAAACTGACATGCCACTCACCGGAGGCGAGATCCGGCTCGAGCACACCCACGAGGGGCGCGTTGCCCACCTGGTGCTCGACCACGGGCGCTACAACATCATCACGATGGAGACCCGTCGGGTGATGGCGCAGCGCTTCGCCGAGATCGACGCAGACGATCGTGTCCAGGTCGTGGTGATCCGGGCCGAGGGGGAGCACTTCACCTCGGGCGGTGACATCGCCGGGTTCATGGAGGTCGAGCCCGTCGACCTCACCGACCTCGGGCAGGACGTCACGGCGGCGGCCCGAAGCCCCAAGCCGGTCATCGTCGCCATCGACGGGTACTGCTTCGGCGTCGGGCTGGAGCTCGCGCTGTCGGCCGACATCCGCATCGCGACGGACCGCTCCCGGTTCGCGCTGCCGGAGATGAAGCTCGGGATGATTCCGGGCAGCGGCGGGACCCAGCGTCTTGCTCGGCTCATCGGGCTCTCCCGTGCCAAGTACCACATCCTGACGGGCGAGCGGATCACCGGCCAGCAGGCACTCGACTGGGGCCTGACGTCGCACAACTGCGCTGACGAGCAGGAGCTGGAGAAGGCCGTCGACGAGGTCGTGGGCAAGCTCCTCAGCTACTCGCCGATGGCGATGCGGACCGCGAAGGAGGTGCTCGACCGAGGGGTCGACGGGCCGCTCTACACCGGGATCGAGCTCGAGCGGAAGGCGTACTCGATGCTGAGGGCCAGCCACGACTTCGCCGAAGGGGTCGCCGCCTTCGGGGAGAAGCGTCCTCCCCGATTCGAGGGCCGGTGATCGCGTGAAGGCCGCGCCGTTCGCGTACGTACGCCCCGGCACCGTCGCCGATGTGGTGGCCGAGCTGTCCCGTGACGGGTCCAAGGTCATCGCCGGCGGACAGTCGTTGGTGCCGGTGCTCGCGATGCGTCTGGGGCGGCCGGCTCAGCTGATCGACATCAACGCGGTGCCGGAGCTGAGCGGGCTCTCCCGGGACGACGGGTCCCTTCGGGTCGGCGCTACCGTTCGCCAGCGGCAGCTGCAGCGCGACCAGGTCGCCGCGGCCGTTCCGCTGATCCGGCTGGCCCTGCCCTGGGTCGGCCACCGCGAGGTACGCAGCCGGGGGACCGTGTGCGGCAGCATCGCGCACGCGGACCCGTCGGCAGAGCTGCCCGCCGTGGCCGCCTGCCTGGAGGCGACGATGGTGCTGAGGAGTGCTCGCGGCACCCGGCGCGTGCCCGCCGCCGACTTCTTCACCGGTGCGCTGTCGACGGTGATCGAGCCGGACGAGCTCCTCGCGGAGGTGGTCTTCCCGGTCGCGAAGCCCGACGAGGGGTTCGGCTTCGGGGAGTTCGCCCGCCGGCACGGTGACTTCGCCCTGGCGGGCGTGGCCGTGCGGGTCCGCGCATCGGCGGAGTCGGTGGACGCACGGTTGACCTGTTTCGGTGTCTCGGACGTACCGGTCACCGTGGATGTCTCGCCGCAGCTTCGTGCCGCGCTCGAGAGGACCGGCCCGGATCCGTCACGGGCGGACCTGCTGTCCGCGCTGGCCGAGCACATGCCGGACGTCGCTGACGATGTCGTCGACACCACGGGCGACAGCCACGCCAGTCCCGCCTACCGCCGCCAGCTGATCAGCGCTCTTGCTGCCCGCGAGGTGAGCCGCGCCTACGTGTCAGCCAGAGACTCCGAATCCGAGGAACGCTCCCGATGAATCTGCCGCAGCCGTACGCCCGCACCGAGGCCGACCAGGCCGTCGACGTGAATCTGACCATCAACGGCACCGAGGTCACGCTCTCGTTGCCGGCCCGCGTCACCCTGTCCGATGCCTTACGCGATCACCTGGGCCTCACCGGCACCCACGTCGGCTGCGAGCACGGGATCTGTGGCATGTGCACGGTGCTCGTCGACGGCGATGCGGCGCGGGCCTGCCTCCTGTTCGCGGTCCAGCTGGACGGCGCCGAGATCACCACGGTCGAGGGGCTGGGCCGGCCGGACGACCTCCATCCTCTCCAGGAGTCGTTCGGGCGTCACCACGGCCTGCAGTGCGGCTTCTGCACGCCGGGCTTCCTGATGAGCTCGTACGACCTGCTGACCCATGAGCCCGAGGTGGAGCGCGACGAGCTCCCCACCGAGCTCTCCGGGGTCCTGTGCCGGTGCACGGGATACCGCAACATCATCGACGCCGTCGACGAGGTGGCTCAGGGCCATCGCGGGGCTCTTCCCGGTCCGGGGAACTGCGGTCAGCGCACCCTCGTCGGACGTACGAGTGCGATCAGCCCGGGAGCCGGCGCGGCCGAGACCACCTTCGAGGAGGAGCCGGCCGAGCGCCCCCAGGAGATCGAGATCCCCGCCGGCGACCCCACCATCCAGATCGATGTCGTCAGCCGGTTGGCCTCCGGGCCGGACGAGGTGGCGCGCGTCTTCGACGACATCCGGCTGCTGGCGCGCTGCCTGCCGGGTGCGGAGCTGACCGACGACCTCGGCGCCGGCTGGTACCGGGGCCGGGCGCGCATCGCCCTCGGCCCGATGCGGATGGCCTTCAACGGGATCGCGCACATCGAGGAGCAGTCCGCCGATCGCATCGTGATGAGAGCGCAGGGCAAGGACACCGGCGGCGGGGCGCAGGCCCGGATCGTCATGACGGCCGCCGAGGTCGACGGCGGCGGGACCGCCTTGCAGGCCGAAGCCAGCGTCTTCCTGACCGGACGCATCGCCGGCTTCGGCCGGTCGCTCGCCGGTGACGTGAGCCGACGGATGTTCGAGGAGTTCGCGCGCGCCGTGGACCGGGCCGCCGCGGGGGAGGAGGAGCCGACCGCGGGTACGCGTCCGCCCGGCGCCGTCTCCCTGCTGCTGGCCACCATCGTCGACCGGGTCCGGCAGCTCTTTCGCCGACTGACCTCCCGGGGCCGGGGTGCCTGAGACGTACCCCGTCTGTGGCATTGCCTCGGCCGGCTGTTGACCACCAACGCCCTCGGCGTGCTTGGGTGGATCCATGAGTCGCACGGTCGATGTCGACTACCTGGTGGTGGGTGCCGGAGCCATGGGGATGGCGTTCACCGACGCTCTGACCGAGCATGCCGACGTGCGGGTGGCGCTGGTCGACCGCCGCCACGGGGTCAGCGGGCACTGGCTGGAGGCGTACCCGTTCGTGCGTCTGCATCAGGCCTCCGCCTTCTACGGCGTCGCCTCGACCCTGCTCGGCGGCGGGCAGCTGCAGCAGCGCGGACCGGAGAAGGGTCTTCAGGAGCGGGCCACCCAGGCGGAGATCTGCGCCTACTACGCCCGGATCCTCGACCGGATGGTGGAGTCGGGCAAGGTCCAGTTCTTCCCGAACAGCGAGTACGTCGGTGACAGCACCGTCGTCTCGCACATCTCGGGGGAGCGCCTCGAGATGCCCGGCGCCCGGATCGTCGACGCCCGCTACCTGGCTCCGAGCATCCCCGCGGAGAAGCCGCCGCCGTTCGGCGTCGCCGAGGGCGCCCGGGTGCTGCCCGTCAACGAGCTCGCGCGCCTGGAGGACGCGCCGAGCCAGTACGTCGTCGTCGGGTCCGGCAAGACCGCGACCGATGCGTGCATCTGGCTGCTCTCGCGCGGCGTCGACCCCGACGCGATCTGCTGGGTGCGGCCGCGGGACCCGTGGATGTTCAACCGGGCCGTGGTCCAACCCGACCCCGCGATCTTCCTCGGGATGGCGGCCAACACGATGCAGGCCGCCGAGCAGTCGACCTCGCCCGAGGATCTGTTCCTCCGGCTCGAGGAGGCCGGCATCATGCTCCGCATCGACCGCTCGGTCATGCCGACGATGGCCAAGGCGCCGACGCTGGCGATGTGGGAGCTCGAGCAGCTGCGTACGCTCGAGAACGTCGTACGCCGCGGCCACATCCAGCACGTCGACCGCGGCTCCCTCGCCTTCGCCGACGGAATCGTCACCGTGGCCGAGGACGCCCTGGTCGTGCACTGCGCCGCCGACGGCCTGAAGTATCCGGCCCTGGTCCCGGTCTGGGGTCCCGAGGCGATCACGCTGCAGCCGATCCGGGCCGGCTTCCCCTGCTTCGGCGCCGCAGTGACGGGCTACGTGGAGGCGACCCGCGACTCCGACGCCGAGAAGAACAGGCTCTGCCCGCCCAGCCCGTTCCCCGACACGATGGCGACCTGGGCGCGGATGAACGTCCTGGGCACCCAGGCCGCCATGTCGTTCTCGGCCGAGCCCGACATCAAGGCATGGTCGGACGGGGTCGCGCTCAACCCCGCCCGGGTCGCGCCGGGCCGTCCCGGTTCCGCAGCCCTGGACGACGCGCGCGAGCGCCTGGCGAAGCACACCAAGCCCGGGCTCGCCCGGCTCGCCGAGCTGGCCGGACCGATCTGAGTGTCACCTCATCAGCTGTAGCTCCTCGACCCGCAGCGCCGATCCTTCCCGCAGCGGCTCCCACACGCCGGTCGACTCGAAGCCGTGGGCGACATAGAGCCGGCGTGCGACTTGGTTGCCCTCGGTCACGTGCAGACGTACGCCGAGATCGCGGTCGCGGCACCAGCTCACCAGATCGGTGAGGAGCCCGGCGGCGTACCCACGGCCGCGTGCCTCGGGCGCCGTCCACATGCCCCAGACGTAGGCGACCGCGCTGTCCGGGGGAGCGAAGACGCCACCCATCGCGACACCTCGGCCGTCCTCCAGCACCACCAGGATCGGTGCTGACCCCTCGGCCCGCTGCCGCCAGAAGTCCTCGGTGAGCGCCTGGGTCTCGGCGAGCGTCCTTCTGAAGGCGTCGGGTGAGTCGGCCAGCGCCCGCAGGCTGACGTTGCGGAGGAGAGACCAGTCATCAGCGGTGATGGTGCGTACCTCGACGTCCATGGCACCGACATTGACACCAACCGGTCGACACTGCCACCCAGTTTGCGACCCGTCGCCCGTCGAGCTCGAACGGAAAGACCTGACGTCGCGACGCTGCCATGCGCCGCTGACATCCTCCTACCGATGGTTGCGCCCTGCGCCAGCAGGCAGCGGGCGAGTACCTGTGAAGGCAGGTGCGGCGATCTCCGTGTCCGGCGGGGGACAAGCCGCGATGCCGGCCTCGAGCAGAGCGCCCAGCCGTGCGTCACAGTCGGGGCTGGCGCTCGCCACGACCCCCTCGACGGCGCACCGGACCATCGTCGGCGCGCAACGCTTGGCGAAGATGTGTGCGTCGATCCGGCCTCGGATCCCCAGCCGATCGACCCAGGCAACCGCGCCAGGAACCATCCCGAGCGCGAACTGGGCCTCCCGCCGGGTGGCCGCCAGATCGGGCTCGGCATCCGCGCACAAGCGCTCGGCTTGAAGCAGGCCAGCTGCCAGCGCGTGCTGCGTCCCTTCGGGGACGTCGAGGATGGTCTGCGCCGCTACCGCCACCGCGACCGTGTGCCACGTGCGGTCGTTCCCGCGCCGGCCCACGACCGAGGGGACGAGTGGCACCAGCTGCTGGCGTCCGTCGTCACTGGTGTGATCGTTCACCAGCCTTGCCAGATACCCGAGCAAGGGATGGGTGCAAGAGGGATGATCGCTCCACCGCTCACCGGCGAGGACCGAGGCGAGCTCCATGAAGCATGCGCCGCGTCGTGGCGTTCGATGCCGGCCATGTGACAGAACCGGGATGCCGTCGGGAATGCGTGAGGGTTTCATCGCAACCTCCTACTCCGAGGATGCGCCGATGAGCTGCCGCGATCAACCTTTCAGCGGGGAGACGTTTGCCGGTCCGCGATCGCGCAGCTGAGGTCGTGGTCAGGTTGTGCCAGACCCAGCGGCGCCCCGTGTCAGCGACTGCTGGACCTGCCATGCAGCGAAGGCGACGAGCAGGCCCCCGGCAATGCCGACCCACCCGGCGGAACGCACCTCGCCTTCCTCGCCGATCGCCTGCCAGGCCGCGATGACGACGCCGACGTAGTGGACTGCGGTGAGGGCACCGGCAGAGATCAGGACGGCGGTGGCGAACCGACGCCGGGAGGAAAGAGACAGGATGCCGAGGGCCAGGCAACCGAGTGCTGCCGCTGGCTCGAAGATGTACTCGGCGCTCACGCCTTCCTCGACCTCCGTCCAGAGCGAGCTGAAGCCGTCGTAGGGGAGGAACAGCGCGAGGGCGGCCAGTCCAGCGCCCGCCATGGCGGATACGAGCCAGACAGGCTCGACTGGACCGAGGTCGTGGTCCCGCGACGACACGCTCGAGCACGCCCGGCCTGCCACGAGAGCCCCCACTCCGCCGCACACGACAAGAAGACTCAGAGCAACACCGATGCCGCGGATGTCCTCGAGGGAGAACTTCACCAGTCCGATGCCGGCGGCGCTCATGAGGACCCCGACCACGACGAACAGTCCTGCTGCGGTGGCGGTGGCCAGCTGGTGACGGCGGAGCCGGCCCGCCGCGAGGAGGAGAGCAAGGGCGGCAAGCGCTACCTCGAACGGCGTGACGACAGCGAACGAGTTCCAGGACGTCGTGGTCTCGGCCAGCAACGGCAACGGAACCGCGGCCAGGAGCCCCACGGCAGCCATCGATGCGACGGCCGGTACCCACGCGGGGGCCTGAGGTTCGGTAGCCGCCACCGGCCGCGGGTCGTGCTCGGGATCGCGCGCGACAGCGGCTTCGGCCGCCGGCGGGGGTGTGTCAGCCAGGGGTGGCACGGCCGTCGGCTGCTCCGGCGCTGCCGGCGGCGGTGGCGGCGGTGGCGAGGCCTCGGCGGGCCTGCGAGCTCGTTCGGCCGACGCTCGGACGACACGCTGGGTGTCGTGCTCGGCGATATCGTCCAGCGCCGTGCGAGCCGCGGCGGCGCGAGCGGAGTCCGCGTCGTCGAGCAGCGCGGCCAGCTCCTCCACCGCACCGAGACGTACGTTGGTGAACGGACTCGAGACGGCGGCACGCAGGTCGGCCAGCAGGTCCACCGGTTCGGGTGGGCGGTTGCTGCGGGCGATGTAGAAGTCTCCCTGCACGTCGAAGACCCACTTGCCCGGAGTCTGTGACGGGGTGACGGCCCGCACCCGGTCGAAGGCGAACTCGTACAGCTCGTCGACCGACACGAAACCGTCACGATCCCGGTCCGCCTCCCCGGTGGCCAGACCCTCGACCAGGGCCGAGGTGAACACCGACGGCTTGCCCTGGCCGGCGAGCTGGTCGCCCTCGAACGAGTACTCCATCGCGCTCGACGCCGTCAGCACGATCCGCCCGCGACCATCGAAACGCTCCATGATGTCCATGCGCTCATCGCCGCGGTTCATCATCCCGCGCGCGAACGCGCCGCTGTAGCAGCAGTCCAGGAGCAGCACGATGCGCCGGGATCGACTCCTCGTCATCTGTCTGTTCACGTAGTCCGCGGGCAGTGACGTGGCGTCCAGGTGGTCGACCTCGGTGTCCGGCGTAGCGAAGTAGAGCCGCCCGTCCTCGTCCTTCACCCCGTGACACGAAAGATGCAGCAGGAGGAGATCGTCGAGCCCGCGGTCATCGAAGAAGCTCGAGACCTTGCGGCGGACCACGTGCTCCGGTTCGTTCAGTGACACCTCGACCTCGAAGCCCCCGATCTCGGCGTTCCGAAGGACGCCTGCCAGCTGCTCGGCGTCGGTGGCGGGCGCACGAAGCCTGCTCAACCGCTGGTCGTGGTAGGTGTCGTTCGCCACCACCAGTGCGCTGCGCCGACCCGTGGTCATGGCACGGGCGAGGAAGCAGGTGGCTCGGCTTCCCCTGAGCCGTGCAGGGCTGCGACGAACTCGTCGATGAGTCGATCCTGCTGCTCCCGTGACGCGGAGTCGATCTTGAGTGTCTGGTCGCCGATGGTGAGCTCGACCGCCTGGGCCCCGCGAGCAGAGGACATCCATCCCCGTATCGCCCCCACGATGGCGGTCACTGCGACCAGCGGCTCCTGGAAGGCCACGAGCAGGACCCCGATCGCTGCGACGTCGACGCCACGGGTGCCGGGTGGCGCCTCGCCCGCGCTCGCGCGTTCGACATCATCGACGCCGAGGTCCAGAAGCTCCCGGCGCAAGACGGAGCTGAGCTCGTCGAGACGATCCACGTCAGGATCGTGGATCGTGATGGTCATCTGGCGACTCATCCTCGGCACCTCCCTTGGCCCTGATCGAGCAGGCGTTGGGGGATGTGGAGACCGGGGAACCCGGACGCGCCCGTGAGCATGACAACGCTCATGAACCGCACTGTAGGGCCGTCCTGGACGCGCGGGCATCGCTCATCCAGGGGATCGATCGACAGGTGGAGGCCGGATCCGGTCAGGCGAGTACTGCCTTCAACCGCGCGGCGAAGGACTCCGGATGGTCCACGAAACCCGTGTGGTCACCGGGGAACCGGAGGGCGCTCAGGCCGAGCCGCGCGGCGAGCGCCTCGGTCGTACGCTCGCACAGCTGTCCGGCCGACTCCTCGCCGATGCCGAGCACGATCCGCGGACCGCGTCGCAGCGCGTCCACGTCCGGCTCCCACCGCACGGTCGCCGGCAGCTCGTCGGCGTACCAGAACGCCTCCTCGGCCAGAGCGCTCGAGCTGCGCTTGCCGCCGAACATGGCTTCGAGCATGCCGCTCGGCACGGCGATGCCTGCCTGATCGAAGAACATGCCCCACGCGCCGATTACGTCGCCGTCGGCGTGACGACGCCGCATTCTGTCGGTCAGCGTGCGCTGCTCCTCCCGGTCCGCGAGGAGCTCCAGCAGCGGCGGCTCATGTGCCACGATCGTCGTAGCGAGCTCGGGATGACGCTGGGCGAAGGCGAGCGCCGTCACGGCACCGCCGCTGGACCCGAGGATCGCGACGGGTCCGAGGTCCGTGCGACGTACGAGCTCGGCGAGATCGTCCGCGCGCTGCTCCGGTGTGGAGCCGACGGACCGATCGGCCAGGACGCTCGCGCCGTGGCCGCGTGGGTCATGGGTGAGGACGGTGTGGTCGGCCGCGAGCACATCGGAGAAGGGGGCGAACTCCTCGGCGGTCATCGGCGACCCGACGAGCGCGACAGCGGGCCCGGATCCGCGCAGCTCGTAGTGCAAACGCGTCTCGGGCAGGTCGATCAGGGCGGTGGTCGGGTCGGTGAGCACGATCCTGGATTCGGACATGGGCATTCCTGTTCGTTCGGTGCGGTCAATCCGCACGGGTGGTCGAGTGGGTGAGCAGGGGCGGGTCGAACGCGACGGCGGGGGCACGGGGCGGCGCCAGGCGCAGGAGCCGCGAGACGAGGGGCGGTGCGGTCGCAGCCAGCACGACCGTCAGCGCCGCGGGTAGCACCATCGCGCCGGCCAGGCCCACTCCTGCGGCGAGCCCGCCGATGAGAGCGGGCCCGACGAACCCGCCGAGATAGCCGATCGTGGTGACGAGCGAGAGCCGCCGGGCATCGATCCGGGCGGCGCCCAGGCTGCCGATCACGATCGGCCAGACGAGGGCCGTGCCCGCGCCGGCGAGCGCCCACCCGCCGGTGGCGACCGCGACCTGGGCGACGTCGGGGACGACGGGGGAGAGGAGGACGAGTACGAACCCGAGCGTCGTCGTCGCGGCGGCCGACGCCACGAGGGTCGGCGCGAGGACGGTGCTGCGCAGACGGTCTCCGGCGAAGCGGACGGCGGTCATCGCGGCGAAGAAGACGGCGTACATCGTCGCTCCTGCGGCGGGTTCGGCGCCGAGGACGCGTGTGGTGTGGATGCCCGCCCAGTCGGTCGCGGCACCCTCGACCACGAAGGCGGCGGCCGCCACGGCACCTGCGCCGAGGAGCACGGGGCTCATCGCGCGGGTCGGTCCCTGAGAAGCGGTTGCGTTCGGATCCCTCGCAGCGACCGGGTCGGTGTCGGTGTGACCGGCCGGGAGCCGTAGCGCCAGCAGGGTGAGCAGGGCGCCGACGCTCAGCGCGGAGGCAGGCAGGAGCAGGAGGCCGTCGCCGCCGGCGCGGAGCGCCGCTGCCAGTGCCGAGGACCCGAGGACGGCGCCGAGCGTCCAGCATCCGTGCATCCGGGCGATCACGGGTCGTCCCGCCGCGCGTTCGGCGGCCGTCGCCTGCGAGGTGAGCCCGACGTTGATGCCACCGCAGCAGAGCCCGAAGACGGCAGCGAGCGCGATCATCGGCTCGGCTGTGGGCATCGCGCCGATCGTGGCGAGCACGAGCCCGGCCGTGGGGAGGGCGACGCGCAGCACGGCGGCGTCGCCCCAGCGGTGGGCGAGGAGTCCCGCCAGCGGCATCGCCACCGCCGCGCCCAGCGCGAGGGTGAGGAGCAGGATCCCGAGGCGCGTGGGGCCGAGATCGGCTCGGGCGTCGAGGACCGGAAGCCCCGCGCCCCAGACCGCGGTGAGCATGCCGACGCTTCCGTGCAGCGCGGTGACATTGCGCAGGGATCGGAGCGAGGAGGACATGCCCCCAGGTTCCTCGCGGCCTCGGATGTACGTCCAACACCGGTGAAGCACCGATCGACGCACTTCTGTTGTCGATCCGCTGTCGCCCGCCTCGCCCACGGGACACAATGAGCCCGTGGCAGGCGACCTCGAGATCAGGCTCCCGCCGCTTCGTGGCGGTCGCGGAGGAGCTGCACTTCGGGCGTGCGGCCGACCGGCTCTTCATCGCCCAGCAGGCGCTCAGCCGGGACGTCCGCCGGCTCGAGGACGTGGTGGGCGTCCGTCTCCTCGACCGCTCCTCGCGCCGCGTCGCGCTCACGTCGGAGGGCCGGCGTCTCGTGGACCGGGCGCGGGAGCTCATCGCGCTGCACGACCGCGCCCTGCGCGCAGCCCCCGACATCGAGTTCATCGTCCGCTACGGCGGCGGATCGGCGGACACGCTGGTCGCGGCCGACATCGGCTTCGGCGCCACCCCGCATGGCGCCTCGACCCCGCGTCAGCAGGCCGTACGTCACGAGCGGGTCATCGTGCTCCTCCCCGACGACCACGAGCTCACCGCGCTCGATGCCGTACCGCTCGAGGCGCTCCTGACGGCTCGCGTGTGCACGCGCTCGGGCGACCACGTGACTCCCGCATGGACCCACGCGATGGGCCAGCTCCTCGCTCCGTACGGTGTCGACCCGACCGACGGGCATCCCCATGTCCTCGGCGGCGCCGAGCTCGGCGCGCACCTGCGGTTGCACGGTGCGCCGGGGTTGGCCCTGGAGAGCCAGCCGCCGCTCGAGGGCCTCGTGACGCGCCCGCTCATCGAACCCGTCGCGCTGTTCCCCTGGACGATGCGCTGGCGTGCGGATCTCGACCACCCCGGTCTCGACGTGCTCAGACGCAGCGCGCGCAGGCTGTCCGACGCGCAGGGCTGGATGGCGGTGCCCGACGGCGCCCTGCTCCTCAGCACCTGATCGACCAGCACGTCGCGGAGGTCGCATCGGGGCGATGACGGTCAGGTCGGCGAGCGGTATCATGGGCGCGCAGCCGTACCTCCTTGTTCTCGGGAGGTGTTGATCATGTGGATGAGTCGTTCACTCCTCGCTGTCATCGCCAGCGCACTGCTGCTTCTCGCCGCCTGCGGTTCGGCCGACGAAGGGTCGGAGGTGGACCCGACCGATGCGAGCTCCGCGACGAGCGGGCAGGTGGATCCTGATCCTGATGACCCGACCGATCCCGACGAGCCGGTGGTGGCCGTGCCGACGCTCCCGATCGGCGGCGGGTCGTACCCGCTCGACGGCGCGCCCGGCGTGGTCTGCGGCGACGTCAGCTGGCTGTGGCCGAGCGGCAACGATCCGTCGATGCCCGAGGGTGTCTCCGTCCGGGTCACCGACTACGCCGTCGATCCGGCGGTCTTCGAGCCGGCGGACGCGGCCTGCGACGGTGAGTCCTGCCTGGACGGCTTCGTCTTCACCGCCGACTCGCTGAACTGCAAGGTCGCGATGCTCTCCCTGGTTCCGTGGACCGACGAGCAGGAGGGCGAGGACGCCGTGCTCCGGCTCAGCGGTGAGATGACCTGCCCGGCCGAGCCCTGCGAGCTCGAGGACATCGAGGGCGGCGACACCGAGGTGACCTTGGATGCGCCGGAGGTCGACACCGAGTCGGCGGACCCGACCGACCCTTTGGAGTCGGAGGAGTCGGAGGACTCGGAGGACGCCACGGATACGACCGAGTCCGGCTGATGTCATGCCGGAGACACCGTCGTCGGGGATCGACCGCTGGGTGAGCCTGGCGACGAGCTTCGTCGCGCCGGTGACCGTGATCAGCGCCGTCCTGTTCTACTTCGGGTACGTCGCCGCCCGCGCCCAGTACGACTACTTCGGCCTCGACGTCGACGTCATCGGGCTCAGCACCCGCGCGTACGTCATGCGCAGTCCGCAGCCGCTGCTGACCCCGATGCTGGTCCTGACGTTCGGTGGCGTCGCGGTGGTGGCCTTCCACCACTGGGTCCGCCGACATGCCACCAAGAGCTGGTTCGGTCGGGTGGTCACGGCCGTCCTCGGCACCGGGCTGGTCCTCCTGGCGGCCGGAACGCTGCTGCTGGCGGGGTTCTCCTTCGTCGGTGGCTGGGCCTACTACTCTCTGGTGGCGCCGGTCCTGCTCGGCGGTGGCGCGGCGCTGGTGGCGTACGCACTGCGGCTTCGCGGCCCGCTCGAGCCTCGCATCGTGCTGCTCTGGGTGGGCGTGGCCGCCTGTGTGGTGTGGGCGACGGCCACGACCGCGCAGTGGACCGGCCGTGGCCTGGCGATGGAGCAGGCCCGTAACCTGCGCAGCCTGCCCAGCGTCGTCCTCGACACCCGGGAGCGGCTCTACATCCCGGCCAGTGCGGGAGTCGAGGAGGCCGCACGCCCTGATACCGGTGAGGACGGCTACCGCTACCGCTACTGGCGGCTGAGGCTGCTGATCCAGGGCGATGACCGGATGTTCCTGGTGCCCGAGACCTGGAGCCCCGGTGGCACCACGATCCTGGTCCGGCTCGACGACGACGTGCAGGTCCAGTTCCAGTTCCGGAACTCCCCACCGGGTCCGCGTACCGGATCTTGAGTAGTCGGCTCGCGCTACCGACCCGCCGGGCGGGGTTCTGTCTACACCTGTTGCATGCGGTCGCGCGGGTCCGTGCCGACCGGGGTCCTTCCTGTAGAGGGGATGTCGATGGCTCAGGGCGATGGCACCGAGACCGGGAGCGAGGACTGGGGTCGTACGAAGGTCTACCTGCGCAGCGACCCGACCAAGTGGAACAGCCTCTCCTGGGTCACCGCACGCTCCCTGATCGACTCGGTCAACGACATCTTGGGCAGAGGTACGCAGGGGCTCGTCGAGAACCTGCGTGCGCACTGGACGAAGAAGGACGACGACCTGACGATCCGCCGCCCGGGGGTCTCGAGGTTCCTGGTCATCGGCGACACCGGCGAGCAGGACCCGTCCCAGTACGTCGTCGCGCCCGCTCTGGCGCGAGCCGCGGCCGAGCACCTGGACCGGAATGGGCACGTGGAACAGCGACAAGCCGGCTTCGTGCTCGTTCTGAGCGACGTGATCTACCCGTCGGGCAACGTCAACGACTACGTGGACGGCTTCTACAAGCCGTACCGGTCGAACCGGGTGGAGGGACTCAGGGCGCCCGTCGACGTACGGGACAGGTTCGCGCTTCCCGAGAGCGTCCCGGTCTACGCGATCCCGGGCAACCACGACTGGTACGACGGTCTCTACGGCTTCGCCCACCAGTTCTTGTACGCGGCGGAGGAGCCGCCGACCTGGCCCAGCGATCTCCTGGCGCCGTCGTTCGACGACACGCTCGGGCGACGGCAGCTGATCGGGGACCGTTTCGGGCGCAGCATGTGGCGTACCCCCAGCGAACCGGCCGGCACCACCGCGCCGGCGCGGTGGGGAGAGCCGGCCGACGACGGCCGGCCGGCACCAGAGGCTCGGCTGCAGCCAGGGCCGTACTTCGTCATTCAGACCGAGCACGTGGACCTGGTGTGCATCGACACCGGCATCGACGGGACCATCGACGGCCCGCAGTTCGACTGGCTGAGCTCGCTGCCTGGCGAGATACCGAAGATCCTGATGACCGGCAAGCCGCTGCTCGTCAACGGTGAGCGCCGCAAGGGTGAGGTGTCCGGACGACCCGGCAAGACCGTCTACGACCTCGTGGCCGAGCGCAAGCGCCGCTACGTCGCGACGCTGGGCGGTGACACGCACAACTTCCAGGTGTACGACCCGCAGAGCCCGGGCAGCTCGCGCGACCGCCTGTGGCACATCGTCAGCGGTGGTGGCGGCGCGTACACCCATGCCACCCATCCCATCCGTACGGCCACCTCGGACGCGCGAGCCGACATGGACTTTCGGCCGACCAAGCTCTTCCCGGGGTCGGCCGAGTCGCTCTCGTACTTCGCCCAGCAGCTGGTCCCCAGCATCTGGCGGCTGCTGCTGACCGTCGTGCTGTTCGGCGGGGGAGTGGTCCTGGGCCGGTGGCTCGCGACCACCGGGTGGAGCCGCGAGCTCCAGCTGGGGGACCAGATCGTGCGCGTCGGTCCCGCGGGTGTGGCCATCGCCGCGATGATGGTGATGGTGCTGCTGCACCAGCTGCCGCAGCCTCCCGGGCACAGCCTCTTCGGACGCCGCCTCCTCCTGCGTCTCGAAGGGCTGGTCGCGGGGGCGCTGGCGACGTTGTTCCTGCACCACTACCTGCCTGATGCGGCCGGAGCACTGCTCGTGCTGTTCGGGTCGAGCACGCTGTGGATCTGCCTCAACGCCTGGTGCCTGCGCTGGTCGAGATGGTGGAACCCGGTCGAGCAGGTTCCCGGGTGGCATCACGTCGCGTTCGCATGCGTGCTGGTGGCTCTCGCGGCTCTGGCCCTGGTGCCCTGGGCCTTGGCCGAGCGCGGCTCGGACGACGGACGTATGGTGCCCTGGTTCCTTGTCGTCGCGGTCGGCTTGTACGCCGTCGTGGCGACCGTCGGGTGGCGGCGACGGATCGTCGACGACGTCGACGGCGACAGCGCCGCGCGCTGGCTCGAGCGCTCGGTCGTGTGGGCCTCGCTCGCGCAGGCGGCCGTCGTCTCGGGCGAGATGGTGCGGGTGCTGAGCCGAGAGGGCTGGACCGTGCTGTTCGTCGGTGGCCTGATCGGGCTCGTCCTGCTGGCGGCGATCGCGGCAGTGCTTCTTGCGGTGCCGCTGGCCCCGGATGCTCTCACCCGCCACCTGCGCAACGAGCCCGTACGCCGGGCGCGGGCGTGGCTCGGCTGGCGGCGTTGGCTGGTTCAGCCTCTCGTGTTCCTGGCGGCGCCCGTGATGCTGGCGCTCTGGTGGTGGGTCGCCGACGCCGTCGACTCGGATTCCATGCGTACCGCCTTCGCCCTGCCGGCGCTCATCGCGATCACCGCGATCGGTTTGCTGGTCCTCGACTGGCTGCGACGCGAGCACGAGCTGCTGTACATGCCGCTGGTGGTCATCGCCATCCTGGTCGTCGGTGGTCTCCTGCTGGGGTCGGCTGCGCCCGGTCTGCTCGACGTACCGGGCCTCGACTCGCCCGGTGATCTCGTGAACGAGCTCATGACGTGGTGGCCCGTCGTGGCCGTGGGCGCGGCCCTCGTCACCGCCGTCGCGGTCGGCGCCGCGCTCGTCCTCGCCCATCTGGTGTTCCTCGGTGCCCACTCGCTGATCGTGGACCCCGGGGCGTGGATGCGTCCCCGTTACCGCCAGGGCGGCCCGACGCACTACGACTTCATCAGCGAGGCTGACGCGACCTCCATCATCGAGGCCGAGCAGAAGCGGACCGGTGGCCGACCCGCAGTGGTCGAGGGCGTCGGTTGGCGGACCAAGCGTCGCGCCCAGATCGCCTTCCCCGGCCTGAACCCGCCGTTCGGGCCGATCCAGAGGTTCGTCTCCGAGATCTACTCGCTGGACGAGCCGCCGTTCTTCAAGCACTTCCTCGAGTTCGAGACCTCACCCACCGAGGTCGTCGTCAAGATCCATCGCGTACGTGGCGACCAGCCGGTCGAGATCGACGAGGTGGCGAGGATCAGCCTCACGGACCCTGCCCCACAGACGCCATCACGCCAAACGTTCAGGAGGTCGACGTGAACCGACGCGACAGCGTATGCGATCCCATCTTGTTGTCTCCAGATGCGCCGGGCATGCCGCGGTTCCAGTTCGTCGCACTCGGCGAGTACGAACCGCGGGGCGATGTCACCCGCATCGAAGGTGGCATCAACCTGCATTCATTCCCCTGGTTCGCTGAGATCGTCGGCCGCTGCTCCGACCGCGAAGGCCACCCGATCGACTCCTGGTGGTGCATCAACCGCATGCCGGTCGTCGGCACGGATTTCGAGCTGCTGGCGGCATGTATCGACGGCGCCCCGGAGTCCCTGTTCCACGTACTGTCGGGTCGCGACCACGGCGATGCCCTCGCCGGCGTTCTGAGGAGAGACTGGCCCGACATCTACGGAATGCTCGAAGCCAGTACGTCGGGCGATCTCAGCCGCAGGCTCCTGCTCACGGTCGACGCAGGCGGCGGCCGGCAGTGGATGGTCGCGGACGTCGTGGTCGGTGAAGCTCGGCACAACATCGCGCCCGCGCAGGTCGAAGACCTGATCATCACAGCGCTCTCCGTCGCCCTGCGCGCCAACGACTGGGTCACCCAGCTCCCGGGCATCCTCGAGCTCGGCCCCGACCTCACCACGCGCCGGCTCCGAGGGATGGCCGGAATCCTCGGCGGAGTCGCAGACATGGGAGGAGGG
Source organism: Nocardioides sp. NPDC047086 (assembly GCF_040643685.1). Taxonomy (NCBI): domain Bacteria; kingdom Bacillati; phylum Actinomycetota; class Actinomycetes; order Propionibacteriales; family Nocardioidaceae; genus Nocardioides; species Nocardioides sp. NPDC047086. The sequence goes on along the minus strand of NZ_JBEYUV010000030.1, from coordinate 1,487 downwards.
CTCCAGGCGCTCGCGCAGGGCAATCTCAAGCCGCATGAGCTCGCGTCCGCGGTAGAAGCCGCTCGTGGGCTACCCGACCACGTTCGATCGGTCTTCCGCTAGCAAACGGCACCGGCAGGACGACTTGCATCTGAGGGCCGCTTCGGGACTGACGCCGAAGTCGGCCGCGCCAGCAGGGGCGTATGTGACTCTCATGGCTGACGCGCCGGGACGCCGACTGTACGAATCGATGGGATTCGTGGAGACGGCGCCCAAGTCGTTGGGCATGCGCCTGGCGCACTGATCAACCGTCGAACGCCTCTGCCAGGTCAGCCGGGGCGGCCGCCAGCCAGGCGTCGATCAGCAGGTCCCGGAGGTCTCCTGCCTCGATGACGCTGAGCTCGATGAGCACGGCGGGGTAGTTGTCGAAATGAGGGATCGTGAAGACCCCGTCGATGCCGGCGGCGAGGACGCCTTCCTTCTCGTGCAGATCGGCGGTGTTGACCGCGAGGATCGGCTGGGCGGGCGGGGTCTGGTCGCCGAATCGCTTGAGGTCTGCCTTGCTGAACTGGCGCAGCCAGGCGAACCCTTTGCCGCGTACGGACCAGGTCGGGTGTCCGTGGCGCTCGCCCTCGGCGACCTCGGGCAGCTCACCGATGATCCGGGCGACGTCTTGGAGCGTTGCCATTCCTGGAGCGTAGCTCGTGGCGCTGCTCGATTGGCTGGCATCACAGGAATGGCCGTACGCCTCGTCAGGCGGCGAGGGTGAGGGGTGGGTCGAGGTCGTTGCTGATGTCGATGGTGCCGGTCGGGCTGACCAGGTATTGGTAGCCGTGGGGGCTGTGCCACCGGTAGGTGGCGGCTCGGATGCGGTGGTAGGTCCAGCCGTGGTGGGTCTTCATCCGGTGGTGTTGTCGGCACAGCGGGGTGAGGTTGTGGCTGCTGGTCTTGCCGCCGTCGGCGTGGGCGGTTCGGTGGTCGAGGTCGCAGCGTTCGGCGCGGGCTTGGCAGTAGGGGAAGGAGCACTTGTGGTGGAGCAGTGCGGCTTGGCGGCGCTGGCGGGTGGTCGGGACGTAGCCGGCGGTCTCGATGTCCTCGGTCAGGTCGACCACGATGATCGGGTTGATGATGGTGCCGGGGGTGGTGGCCCATTGTTCGAGGCGTTCGATGCTGACCAGGCCACGGGTGTTCGCGAGGCGTGCCAGGCCGGTGCCGGCCAGGTCGCGGGTGTCGGTGTGGATGACCAGCTCGACGACTCGGGCGATCCCGGGGACGCCGTCGAGGGATCCTGAGGTGTAGGCGCGGGCGAGGATCCCGAGCGCGGCCGCTCGGCGCACGTCGAGGCTCGCATCGGCGTAGCCGTCCTGGTCGAGGAGTCCGTGCGCGATCGCAGCGACGGCTTGTTCGAGGTCTAGGGCGTCGGCGGCGTCGAGGACCCCGTCGAGGTAGCCCAGCGCGAGCACGGCTTGGCCTTCTTCGGCACCCGCACCGACGAACGGGGTCGTCTG
>NZ_JBEYUV010000029.1:57489-83466 GCF_040643685.1 Nocardioides sp. NPDC047086 | reverse complement strand
CTATCTCTATAGTTTCCGCGGTGTTTGGTGTTCTGAGGTGTGATCTTCCGTCCTGACCACAACCCGCGCCGAGTCGGCGCGTTTTAACGCGCCGACTCGGCATGAAGGGGGCTGCTCAGGCGCCGGCGGCAGCCTTGAGCGCGTCCGCGCGGTCGGTGCGCTCCCAGGTGAACTCGGGGAGCTCGCGGCCGAAGTGACCGTAGGCAGCGGTCTTGGCGTAGATCGGGCGGAGCAGGTCGAGGTCGCGAAGGATCGCGGCCGGGCGGAGGTCGAAGACCTCCAGGACGGCCTTCTGGATGTTGGCCTCGGGCACGGTGTGGGTGCCGAAGGTCTCCACGAAGACGCCGACGGGCTGGGCCTTGCCGATGGCGTAGGCCACCTGGACCTCGGCGCGACGGGCCAGGCCCGCGGCGACGATGTTCTTCGCCACCCAGCGCATGGCGTACGCAGCCGACCGGTCGACCTTCGAGGGGTCCTTGCCCGAGAAGGCGCCGCCGCCGTGGCGGGCCATGCCGCCGTAGGTGTCGACGATGATCTTGCGGCCGGTCAGGCCGGCGTCGCCCATCGGGCCACCGACGACGAAGCGGCCGGTCGGGTTGATGTGGAGCTTGTAGCCGTCGAAGGGAACCGACGACTTGAACTGCTCGAGCACCGGCTCGATGACGTACTTCTTGATGTCGGCGTGCAGCTGCTCCTGGGTGGTCTCCTCGGAGTGCTGGGTCGAGAGGACGACGGTGTCCACGCGGACGGCGCGGCCCTCGTCGTCGTACTCGATGGTGACCTGGGTCTTGCCGTCGGGACGCAGGTAGTCCAGCGTGCCGTCCTTGCGGACCGCGGTCAGCTTCTCGGCCAGCGTCTGCGCCATCTTGATGGGCAGCGGGAACAGCTCGGGCGTGTCGTCGCAGGCGTAGCCGAACATCAGGCCCTGGTCGCCGGCACCCTGCAGGTCGAGCTCGTCGACCGAGCTCTCCAGGCGGTGCTCCTCGGCGGTGTCGACGCCCTGGGCGATGTCCTGGCTCTGGGCGCCGATGGCGACCTGGACACCGCAGGAGTGACCGTCGAAGCCCTTGAGGGAGGAGTCGTAGCCGATGTCGAGGATCTTCTGGCGCACGAGCTGGGCGACCGGCGCGTAGGCGTCGGTGGTCACCTCGCCGGCCACGACGACCAGACCGGTGGTGAGCAGGGTCTCGACGGCAACCCGGCTCTTGGGGTCGTGCTCGAGCAGGTAGTCGAGCACGGTGTCGCTGATCTGGTCGGCGATCTTGTCCGGGTGCCCCTCGGTCACCGACTCCGACGTGAAGAGACGTCCGGTCACGTGTAGCTCCGTTTCACAGGTTCTTGGGTGTTCAGGTGGATAAACGTCAATCGTTCTGGTCGACAAACATAGACCTCGAACCCCAGGACCGCAGGCGTGGTCCTCATCGTGGCGCGTGGCGTGTCGTCAGTTCGTGCGTTGTTCATCCAAGCGTAAGGAGATCTGGTCCCAGATCACCTCTGCAAGAGCGGATTTCGCCCCTTCGGCCACGTCGACGTGGCCTCCGTCGGCGCCCAGGATGACCGCCTTGTTGACCTCGCTGCCGAAGACCGCGCCCCCGCTGACGTCGTTGACGACGAGCAGGTCGCACCCCTTCCGCTTCAGCTTGGCCGTGGCGAGCTCGAGCACCGAGCCGGTCTCGTCGCCCGTCTCGGCCGCGAATCCCACGATGACCTGACCTGGCTTGGTCCGGTGGTGGGAGATCTCGGCCAGGATGTCGGGGTTCTGCATCAGCTCGATCGTCGGCGCCGACCCGTCGGCGGCCTTCTTGATCTTGGCCTCGCTCACCCCGGTCGGCCGGAAGTCGGCAGGGGCGGCGGCCATGACGACCGCGTCCGCGCCGCTGGCCGCGGAGACCACCGCGTCGCGCAGCTCGGCGGTCGTGCCGACACGTACGACCTTGAGGCCGGCCGGGTCGGGCAGGGTCACGTTGGCGGCGACCAGGGTCACCTCGGCACCGCGGGCGGCCGCGGCACGGGCGATGGCATAGCCCTGGAGTCCGGAGGAGCGGTTGCCGAGGTAGCGGACCGGGTCCAGATACTCCCGGGTGCCGCCGGCCGAGACGACGACATGACGACCCACGAGGTCGGCACGCCCACCATGGGTGAGGACGGCACGGGAGAGCTCGAAGATCTCGGCGGGCTCGGGCAGGCGGCCCTTGCCGGTGTCCTTGCCGGTGAGCCGGCCCTCGGCGGGCTCGATGACGATGTTGCCGCGCTCGCGCAGGGTGGCCACGTTGGCCTGCGTCGCCGGATGCTCCCACATCTCGGTGTGCATCGCCGGGGCGAACACGACCGGGCAGCGCGCGGTGAGCAGTACGTTGCTGAGCAGATCGTCCGCGAGCCCGTGGGCCGCGCGGGCGAGCGTGTTGGCGGTCGCGGGCGCGACCACGACGAGGTCGGCCTGCTGTCCGATGCGTACGTGCGGGACCTCGGTGATGTTCTCGAAGACGCCGGTGGCGATCTCCTTGCCCGACAGCGCCGCCCAGGTGGGCGCGCCGACGAACTCGAGGGCGGCGGCCGTGGGGACCACGGTCACGTCATGGCCGGACTCGGTGAACCGGCGTAGCAGCTCGGCCGCCTTGTAGGCGGCGATGCCGCCGGCGACCCCTAAGACCACGCGCGGCCGCTCCCCCTCGAGGGGAGCGGCCGAAGTGGTGCTGTTGGTGGACAGCGGAGGACCTGGACGATCAGGCGTCGGCGGCAGGCGCCTCGGCAGCGGCAGCCTGAGCCGCAGCCTGGGCGGCCAGCTCGGCCGGGTCGATGTCCTCGCAGGTCAGCAGGTCCTCGTTGATCTCGCGCAGCGCGATCGAGAGGGGCTTCTCCTGAACGTGGGTGTCGACCAGGGGGCCGACGTACTCGAGGAGGCCTTCGCCGAGCTGGGAGTAGTAGGCGTTGATCTGGCGAGCCCGCTGGGCGCTGTAGAGAACCAGCTTGTACTTGCTGTCGGTCTTCGTCAGCAGGTCGTCGATCGAGGGGTTGGTCACGCCCTGGGCGTCGATCTGAGGGGCAGCCACGTGAGCCTCACTTGTCGGCTTGGTCGGATTTCTTGCTCGGAAGCCCGAGCGTCATCAAGGTTACCAACTCATCGGCTGCCTGATGAACTTCGTGGTTCACGATCGTGACGTCGAACTCCTTCTCCGCCGCCAGCTCGACCCGCGCAGTCTCCAGGCGGCGCTCCCGCTCGGCCTCGGTCTCGGTGCCTCGGCCGACCAGCCGGCGGACGAGCTCTTCCCAGCTCGGCGGGGCGAGGAAGACGAAGATGGCCTCGGGCATGGTCTCGCGCACGAGCCGGGCGCCCTGCAGGTCGATCTCGAGCATCGCCGGGCGTCCCTCGGCCAGCGCCTTGTCGACGGGACCACGAGGGGTGCCGTAGCGCGCCATGTTGTGGACGGTCGCCCACTCCAGCAGCTCGCCACCGGCGATCATCGCGTCGAACTCCTCATCGGAGACGAACAGGTAGTGCACCCCGTGGACCTCGCCCGGGCGAGGCTTACGGGTCGTCGCCGAGACGGACAAGAAGACCTCGGGGTGGTCGTCGCGCACCGCCGCTGCGACGGTGCCCTTGCCGACCGCGGTCGGACCGGCCAGGACGACCAGTCGCTTCTCGTGGCCCTCGCCGGCGCCGGCCGGGGTCTTCTCGTCCGCCATCAGGCTCATCGGCGAGCGAACTCCTCGACCAGCGCGGCCACCTGCTTGGGGCCGAGGCCCTGCACACGGCGGCTCATCGCGATGCCGAGACGCTCCATCATCTGGGTTGCCCGCACCTCACCGAGGCCGGGGTGGGAGGTCAGCAGGTCGATGACCTTCATCTTGCCGACGACCTCGTTCTTCTTCCCTTCCTCGATGACCTCGAGGACGGACATGCCGCCAGTGCGGACCTTGTTCTTGACAGCAGCCCTCTCCTGGCGCGAGGCCGCGGCTTTGACGAGCGCGGCAGCGCGCTGTTCAGGGGTGATGTCCGGAGGCAGAGCCACGAAGACTCCCTTTCACGATCAAATGTGTAGTCGACAGGGCAACCGGGTCGCGCGGTACAGGGATCGTGCCCCCCGGCTGAGCGCTGAAAGTAAGCGCTCGCGCCAATCTAGCCATTACGTTGCCGGGGCGGCAATCGGGGTCGCCTAACTGGTGTCCAATCGGTTCACAGGGTCAAAGATGTGTGACACACGTCCCGGGCCTGCTGCTGCACGCGTACGGACGCCTCCTGCGTCTTCGTGCTGCTCACCTTCGTGGCCGCGTCGGCGATCTTCTTCGCCTCGGCGTCGCTGACGCCCTCGGGCGGCTCACCGTTCTCGAAGTCGTCGGCCGAGACGCCGGCGCCCTCGAGCGCCGCGCTGAGCCCCGAGATCGCCCCGGTGAGCGTCTTCCAGTCCTTCGCGATGTCGTCGGGCGCGTTGCGCTCGAGGTCCTCGAAGACCGGCAGGGCGGCGATCAGCCCGCCGGTGCCGCCCTCCCCCAGGGTGTTCGTGAGCTCCTCCTGGTGACCCTCGAGCGACTGGCAGTAGTCGTCGATCGGATCGCCGCACGAGCTCAGGCTGGTGGCGAGGATCGGCAGGACGAGGAGCTGGGCGGCCATCCGGAGACTGGTCATCTGGTCAGTCTCTCAGGAACGGGGGGTGGGCGGTTGGTCTAGGTATGCAGACGAACCGTCGCTTCCCAAGCGGAACTCCGCACGGGAAGCGACGGTTCGTCTGCGTACCTTGACGAGCCGGCGGCGGTCAGCCGAGCTCGTCGCGCAGCCGCAGCGCCTCGTCGCGCAGCGCGGCCACGTCCGGGCCCTTGCGCAGCAGTCCGCGGCTGGTGCTGGCGACCACGTGGGCGTTGGCGGGGCCGAAGATCCGGGCGAGGTCGCCCGGGGTGCCGCCCTGCTCACCGAAGCCCGGCGCCAGGATGGGGCCGTTGAACCCGAAGTCGTACGCCACCCCGGCACCGTCCGCGCCGTCGATCGTCGCACCGACGACGGCGCCGAACGAGCCCAGCGGGGTCTCGGCGTCGTTCAGCCGGCGCAGGTGGTCGAGCATGACCCGGCCGACGCTGCGGCCGTCCTCGACTGTCGCGTGCTGCACCTCGGGGCCCTCCTTGTTGGAGGTCAGCGCGAGCACGAACAGCCCGGCGTCGAACTTCGTGGCCGTCTCGACGAACGGCATGAGCGAGCCGAACCCGAGGTAGGGGCTCACCGTCACCGCGTCGGAACCGAGCGGGCTGGCGGGATCGAGGTAGGCGTCGGCGTACGCCTGGCTGGTGGAGCCGATGTCGCCGCGCTTGATGTCGAGGAGCACCAGCGCCCCGGCGGCCTTCGACTCGGCGATGACCCGCTCCAACACCGCGATGCCACGCGAGCCGAAACGCTCGTAGAAGGCGCTCTGCGGCTTGACGACGGGGACATGGGGGGCCAGCGCCTCGACCGCGGTCAGGGCGAACCTCTCCAGGCCGGCGACGGCGTCCTCGAGCCCCCAGTCGAGGAGAAGCGAGGCGTGCGGGTCGATCCCGGCGCAGAGCCTCCCCCGCTCGGCCAGGGCGGCGGCGTAGCGAGCACCGAAGCTCACGGGCGCACTCCGTTCGCGATCCGACGAGCGTAGAGCGGGCCCTCGTAGATGAAGCCGGTGTAGCCCTGGAGCAGGTCGGCACCCGCGGCGAGGCGCTCACGGGCGTCTGCAGGCGTGGTGATGCCACCGACGCCGATGAGCGTCATCTCGGCGCTGACCCGGCTGCGGAGCAGCCGCAGGACGTCGAGCGCGCGGGACTTCAGCGGGGCGCCGGAGAGGCCGCCGGCACCGGCCGCGGTGATCTCGGCGGGTGCCGAGGCGAGGTGCTCGCGGCCGATGGTGGTGTTGGTCGCGATGATCCCGTCCAGGCCGATCGCGCTGGCCAGGTCGGCGACCTCGACGACGTCGGAGTCGGCCAGGTCGGGGGCGATCTTGACCAGCAGCGGAACCCGGTGCTTGGTGACCTGGTCGGCGATGGAGCGAACATGCTCCAGCAGCGGCTGCAGCTTCTCCACCGACTGCAGGCTGCGCAGACCGGGCGTGTTGGGCGAGGAGACGTTGACCACCAGGTAGTCGGCGTAGGGGGCGAGCAGCCGCGCCGACTTGGCGTAGTCGGCCTCGACGGCTGCCTGGTCGTCCTCCGGGACGAGCTTCGTCTTGCCGATGTTGATGCCGAGGATCGGTCCGCCGGCAGCCGTGCCACGGCGCTCCAGGCGGCTCGCCAGCCGGGCGGCGACCGCCTCGGCACCCTCGTTGTTGAAGCCCATCCGGTTGATCACGGCCTTGTCGGCGGGTAGCCGGAACAGGCGCGGCGCGGGGTTGCCCGGCTGCCCCTCCCCGGTGACCGTGCCGATCTCGACGTGACCGAAGCCGAGCCCGCCCAGCGCGTCGATCCCGACCGCGTTCTTGTCGAAGCCAGCGGCCAGGCCGATCACGTTCGGGAAGGTGAGCCCCATCGCGTGCACGGCAGCGCCCGGCGTACGCGTCCTGGACAGTGCCGGCCCGGCGGCCCGGATCGCGGCGAACGCCTGCTGGTGGGCACGCTCCGGATCGGTCTTCGTCAGGACCTTGTCGAACAGCGTCCGGTACGCCCTCATGCCGCCACCTCCGTAGAGGAGGAGCAACGATACGGACGCGGCGGCATCTTGTCCTGATTGTTCGCTCGCTTGCGCTCGCTCACCGTGCCGACACCCCGCCGTCGTGGTGACCGACGACGTCGCGCCACTCCTGCAGGCTGCGTACGTCGATCTCACCGCGCCGCAGCGCCTCGATGCCCTGCACGGCGGCGCCGAGACCCTGGACCGTGGTGATGCAGGCGATGTTGGCCATCACCGCGGCGGTGCGGATCTCGTAGCCGTCCATCCGGGCGGACCTGGCGTTGGAGGTGCCGTTGGGCGTGTTGATGACCAGGTCGACCTCGCCGTCGAGGATCCGCTGCACGGTCGTCTTCTCGCCATCGGGGCCGGTGCCCTCGGAGTGCTTGCGCATCAGCCGCGAGGGCACGCCGTTGCGGCGCAGCACCTCGGCGGTGCCCTCGGTCGCGAAGATCTCGAAGCCGTGGTCGGCGAGCACCTTGATCGGGAAGATCATGGTGCGCTTGTCGCGGTTGGCCATCGAGACGAAGATCCGGCCCTGGGTCGGCAGCGGGCCGAACGCGCCGGCCTGGCTCTTGGCGAAGGCGCGGCCGAAGTCGGAGTCGAGCCCCATGACCTCGCCGGTCGACTTCATCTCCGGACCGAGCACGGTGTCGACCTGCTGGCCCTCCGGCGTACGGAACCGGTTGAACGGCATGACCGCTTCCTTGACCGCGATCGGCTGGTTCGGCGGCAGCGCTCCCCCGTCGCCGGTCACCGGAAGAACCCCGGCCGTACGCAGCTCCGCGATCGACTCGCCGAGCATGACCCGCGCCGCGGCCTTGGCCAGCGGGGTCGCGGTCGCCTTGGAGACGAACGGGACGGTGCGGGAGGCCCGCGGGTTGGCCTCGATGACGTAGAGCACGTCGGAGCCGAGCGCGTATTGGATGTTGAGCAGTCCGCGTACGCCCACACCTTCGGCGATCGCCAGGGTGGCCACGCGGATCCGCTCGACCTCGGCGGCACCGAGGGTGATCGGCGGCAGCGCGCAGGAGGAGTCACCCGAGTGGATCCCGGCCTCCTCGATGTGCTCCATGACGCCGCCCAGGAACAGCTCGGTGCCGTCGTAGAGGGCGTCGACATCGATCTCGACGGCGTCGTCGACGAACTTGTCGACCATCACCGGCTTGTCGGGGGTGACCTCGGTGGCGGCCTCGATGTAGGAGCGCAGCGCGTCGTCGTCGTAGACGATCTGCATGCCGCGGCCACCGAGGACGTAGGAGGGGCGCACCAGGACCGGGTAGCCGATCTCGGCGGCGATCTCGCGGGCCTCGTTGAACGTGGTGGCCATACCGTGCTTCGGCGCGACCAGGCCGGCCTTGTGGAGCACCCGGCCGAAGGCGCCGCGCTCCTCGGCGAGGTGGATGGCCTCGGGGCTGGTGCCCACGATCGGCACCCCGTTGTCCTTGAGCGCCTGCGCGAGCCCGAGCGGGGTCTGGCCGCCGAGCTGGCAGATGACCCCGACCACCGGTCCGGCCTGCTGCTCGGCGTGGACGATCTCGAGCACGTCCTCCAGGGTCAGCGGCTCGAAGTAGAGCCGGTCGGAGGTGTCGTAGTCGGTCGAGACCGTCTCCGGGTTGCAGTTGACCATCACGGTCTCGTAGCCGGCCTCGCTCAGCGCGAGGGAGGCGTGCACGCAGGAGTAGTCGAACTCGATCCCCTGCCCGATCCGGTTGGGACCGGAGCCGAGGATGATGACGGCTTCCTTCTCCCGCGGCGCGACCTCGGTCTCCTCGTCGTAGGAGGAGTAGTGGTAGGGCGTACGCGCCTCGAACTCGGCCGCACAGGTGTCGACCGTCTTGTAGACCGGGCGGATGTTCAGCGCGTGGCGTACGCCTCGGACCACGTCCGCGGTCATGCCGCGCATCTTGCCGAGCTGGTAGTCGGAGAAGCCGTGGCGCTTCGCGTAGCGGAGCACGTCGGCGGTCAGCTCGGGCGCCGCGATGATCTCCTGGGCGATCTCGTTGATCAGGAAGAGCTGGTCGACGAACCAGGGGTCGATCTTGGTGCTCTCGAAGATCTCCTCCGGCGTCGCACCGGAACGGATCGCGTCCATGACCCGCTTGAGCCGGCCGTCGGTGGGGACCTTGATCTCCTCCAGCAGCGCGGGCTTGTCGAGCTCGACGATCTCCTGGGTCCAGTCGAAGACCGCCTCGGGCTTCTCCAGGGACCGCAGCGCCTTCTGGAGCGCCTCGGTGAAGTTGCGGCCGATCGCCATCGCCTCGCCCACGCTCTTCATGTGGGTGGTCAGGGTCGTGTCGGCACCCGGGAACTTCTCGAAGGCGAAGCGCGGGACCTTGACGACGACGTAGTCGAGGGTCGGCTCGAAGCTCGCCGCGGTCGAGCCGTTCGGCCCGGCGGTGATGTCGTTCTCGATCTCGTCGAGGGTGTAGCCGATGGCGACCTTCGCGGCGATCTTGGCGATCGGGTAGCCGGTCGCCTTTGAAGCCAGGGCACTCGAGCGGGAGACGCGAGGGTTCATCTCGATGACGATGATGCGGCCGTCGGCCGGGTTGACGGCGTACTGGATGTTGCAGCCGCCGGTGTCCACGCCGACGGCGCGGATGATGCCGATCGCCAGGTCGCGCAGCTTCTGGTACTCGCGGTCGGTCAGGGTCATCGCCGGGGCGACGGTGATCGAGTCGCCGGTGTGCACGCCCATCGGGTCGAGGTTCTCGATCGAGCAGACGATGACCGAGTTGTCCTTGCGGTCACGCATGACCTCGAGCTCGTACTCCTTCCAGCCGAGGATCGACTCCTCCAGGAGCACCTCGGTGGTGGGGCTGGCCGCGAGGCCGGCGCCGCCCAGACGCCGCAGCTCGGTCTCGTCGTACGCGAAGCCCGAGCCGGATCCGCCCATGGTGAAGGAGGGCCGGATGACGACCGGGTAGCCGAGCTCCTCGGCACCGGCGAGCAGGTCGTCCATCGAGTGGCAGATGACGGACTTCGCGCTCTCGCCGCCGAGCTCGGCGACGATCTGCTTGAACTGCTCGCGGTTCTCGCCGCGCTGGATGGCGTCGATGCTCGCGCCGATCAGCTCGACGTCGTACTTCTCCAGGATCCCGCGCTCGTCCAGCGCGACCGCGCAGTTGAGCGCGGTCTGGCCGCCGAGGGTGGCCAGGAGCGCGTCGGGGCGCTCCTTGGCGATGACCTTCTCGACGAACTCCGGGGTGATCGGCTCGACGTAGGTCGCGTCGGCGAACTCCGGGTCGGTCATGATCGTGGCCGGGTTGGAGTTGACCAGGACGACCCGGATCCCCTCCTCGCGCAGCACGCGACAGGCCTGGGTGCCGGAGTAGTCGAACTCGCAGGCCTGGCCGATGACGATCGGGCCGGAGCCGATCACGAGCACGGACTTGATGTCCTCGCGCTTGGGCATCGCTCAGACCTCCTTCGCCATGAGAGAGATGAACCGGTCGAAGAGGTAGGCGGCATCGTGCGGGCCGGCCGCTGCCTCCGGGTGGTACTGGACGGAGAAGCCCTTGAGCTTCCCGGTCTCGGCGTCCTTGAGCTCGAGGCCCTCGACGCAGTCGTCGTTGAGGTTGACGTGGGACACGGTCGCGATGCCGTAGTCGGTCCTCGTCTCCTCGCCGATCGGGGCGTCCACGGCGAAGCCGTGGTTGTGGGCGGTCACCTCCACCTTGCGGGTGGTGAGGTCCATGACCGGCTGGTTGATCCCACGGTGGCCGTACTTGAGCTTGTACGTCCCGAACCCCAGCGCGCGGCCGAAGAGCTGGTTGCCGAAGCAGATGCCGAAGTAGGGGATGTTCTCGCCGAGCGCCTGCTTCAGGAGCTCGACCTGACCAGTCGTCGCCGCCGGGTCACCGGGGCCGTTGGAGTAGAAGAGCCCGTCGGGGTTCGTCGCGAGGACGTCCTCGAGCGTCACGGTCGCCGGGAGCACGTGCACCTCGATGCCGCGCTCGGCCATCCGCTCCGGGGTCATCTCCTTGATCCCGAGGTCGAGGGCCGCGACGGTGAACCGCTTCGCGCCCTTCGCGGGGACGACGTACGCCTTCTGGGTGCTGACCGCGTCGGAGAGGTTCGCACCGCTCATCTCGGCGGAGGCGAGCACCTTCTCCAGCAGGGCCTCGGGGTCGGTCTCGATCGTCGAGATCCCGACGCGCATGGCGCCGCGCTCGCGCAGGTGGCGGGTCAGGGCGCGGGTGTCGATGCCGCTGATGCCGACCACGGACTGCTCACGCAGGTCGTCATCGAGGGTGCGCTGGGCGCGCCAGTTCGAGGAGACCCGGGCGGGGTCTCGTACGACGTATCCGGCAACCCAGATGCGACGAGACTCGGGGTCCTCGTCGTTCACGCCGGTGTTGCCGACGTGCGGTGTCGTCATCACGACCACCTGCTGGTGGTAGCTCGGGTCGGTCAGCGTCTCCTGGTAGCCCGTCATACCGGTGGAGAAGACCGCCTCGCCGAAGGTCTCACCCTCGGCACCGAACGACTCCCCGCGGAACGATCGACCATCCTCGAGTACGAGGAGTGCTTCTTTGTGGGCATGCAGCGGCACGCCGTACCTCCTTCTCCGCCTCACGGGACGGTGCTTAAAGGATGTCGGTCAACTTGCTGGTGACAGTATCAAGCAGACGCCGGTTGACTGCAGTTGGCATCCGCCGCGTACGCCAGCACTGTGACGTACGCGGCATTCGGCCGGCTGCGACCGGGCTCAGCTGTGCGAGTGGGGCGGGACGACCCCGCCCTCGGACGGCTGGACGATGACGAAGCCCGCGCCGTGGAAGGCGACCTGGAACGCCTCGCCGCTGCCACGGCCGATGAGCGCGCCGGCGGTGAACGACTTCTGCAGGCTGGTCTGCAGGCCGAGCGACCAGCCGACGACGGCGTTGGTGTCGGCGAAGGTCGGTGCCTCGCCGGCGTTGAGGACCACCGGGTCGCCCTCGGTGGTGACCGCGATCCAGCCGGTGCCGCGCAGGGTCGTGTTGAAGAGGCCACCGGTGAGCATGCCGGCGCCCTGGACCCGCTCGATGTTCCACTGCAGGCTGCTGGAGAACGCGAGCACGTGGTCGCCGTTGATCGAGATGCCGGAGTTGTTCAGCTGGAGGATGTGGACCTCTTTGGCCGAGTCGGCCAGGAAGACGTCGCCCTGACCCTCGACGCCCATCAGGCTCAGGCCCTCACCGGTCACGGCCTTCTTGAGGAACTTCCCCACGCCACCGCCCTGGTACTTGAACTGCACATTGCCCTGGTAGGCCACCATCGACCCCTGGCGCGCCTGGAACGGCTCCCCCACGCGTACGCGCAGGAGCCTCTTGTTCTGCAGCACCGCACCCTGGCCCTCGATCTCGGCGAAGCGGCCGTCGATCAGGTCACCCGAGATCCCGGCGAACGGGTCACCCGTGGGCTGCTGGGCCTGGGCGGCCCGATGCCCGTAGTCGGCCGACGCGGCCTGCTGCCCGTACTGAGCCGCGGCAGCCTGGGCAGGCTGCGCCTGCGCGCTCTCGCCGTACGCGGCCTGTGCTGCCTGCGCCGACCCGACCTGCGTCGGCGCCTCCTGCTCCACAGTGGCTTGAGGCGGCGTCAGGGGCGCCGTCGACTGCTGCCCGCCCGTGGACACGTGCTCGGTCCACTGGCTCCCGTCGTAGTATCGAAGCTCGGCCTGTCCGGTCGGGTCCGGGTACCACGCTGCGTCCGTCATCTCTAACCCTTGCGTTCACGGACCCACATCGGTCCTTCTCGCCTCCATCCTGGCATGTGCTCGATACGCGACTCACCGGTGTTCCACACGCTCGCCCTATTCTGTGACCGTGGCGACCACGTACGGAGCGGCTGACGCCCACTACCCGTCATCCGGTGGGGGGCATGCCGCCCTGGTGGTGAGCGACGACCCCGGGTTCGGCGCGATCCTCGAGCAACGGACGGCATGGCTCGACGAGGTCGCCGACTACGTCCCAGGCAGGTTCTACGAGCGGGAGCTGCCTCTGCTGAAGGCGCTCGTGGGTGAAGCCGACCCGCTCGACGTACTCATCGTGGACGGCTACGTCGATCTTGACCCGGCAGGACGGCCCGGCCTGGGGTGGCATGTCTGGGACGCGGGGCTCGCGCCGGCGGTCATCGGGAGCGCGAGAGCGGACCTACATGGGGCTCAGGCTCCTAGTGTCTTGAGCTTGTCGAGCATCCGAACCATGTGCGGGTCGAAGGCCCTGGGATCGGCCGCTCGGATCTCGGCCGGCGTCCACCACCGCACGCGGGCGTACTCCCGTACGTCGGGCACCAGTGGCTCACGATGGTCGTGGGCGAGGACGAACCACAGGCTGACGTCGGTGTGCACGTCGGGGCGGTCGAGGCGGGTGTTCGTGATCGTGACCAGGAGCGGCCTCGGGCCGAGGGCCGGGTGGAAACGTGCCTCGACGCCGAGCTCCTCGACGCACTCGCGGCGAACGGTCTCAGCGGGGTTCTCCCCGGGCTCGACATGACCCCCTGACGGCAGCCAGAGACCCGACTTGCGGTGGTCGCCCAGCAGGATGTGACCGCTCACCGGGTCGACGAGCAGGAAGTAGGAGACCAGATGCTTGGCCGGCTCGGTCGGAGTGGTGCTGCGCCGGAACACGTCGTTGGTCACGCACATCCATGCCGACGCGTCGGCGATGTGGCCGCTCTCCACGGCGTCCATCGGTTCGATCGAGTCCACCATGATCGTGATGTCGGTCAGCAGCCGATCCTCCGGGCTCATGGTCGTGAACCATAGAGGCCGGGTGAGTGCGACACGGTGTGACGGTTCTCGCAGGTCATTGCACTGCAGCGTCGTGCACCGCTAGCGTTTCGATGTTTCATCCAGATTTCGTGCGGGGGTACGCAATGACCGAGACGTCGATCAGCATCGACGAAGAGCTGTTGGCCGAGGCGAGAAAAATCGCCGGCACGACGACCAACCAGGCTGCTATCGACCACGCACTGCGTGACCTGGTCGAGCGGGAGACCGCCGCGGCGGCGTTCGACAGCATCGTGGAGCGCGAGCTCGGCGACACGAAGGTCACGCTGGAGTTCTGAGCTCACCGAGTGCATCCAGCGGAACCGGCCAGAAGTCCTGGTCGGTCGCGAGATGGATGACATCGACCGGCACGCCGGCCATGGCGCACGCTCCGTAGAGCCCGGCGGCGTTCTTCCGGTCCGATCGGTTCGGTTGGTCACCGCCCGGTCTGCACAGCAGGAACGCGACCCGGTCGAAACCCATGTCCTCGATCAGGTCGTGCAGCATGGTGGCGACGTTGGCAGCGCCGTCATCGCCGATCTCCACCGGCATCTTCTCGATCTGGCACAGCTGCGGGAACGGGACCCCGTCGGCCCCGATGAGCATGAACCACAGCCGTGGCTCGGGCCAGCCGAGCGGGTTGATCAGATGTCGCCAGGCGGCCTCGACGTCGGCCTGGGTGCGGAGGACTGGAGCGTACGGAATCTTGTCGGTCATGGGTCAACGGCACCATGGTCCGTCGAGGAGAACAACGACGATCTCGGCGCCTGTGGATAACTCTGCTCATCCACAGGGTTTCGCCGGCAAGTGGCCCGCCGGCGAGGGCGTCAAGGCGCCAGCCGGTGCTCCGGGCCCGACCAGCGCCGCCGCAGCCAGCGGTCGTGGGACGCGACGACGATGGTGCCCGGCGTGGCTCCGATCGCCTCCTCCAGCTCGCCTGCCAGGGTGAGCGAGATGTGGTTGGTGGGCTCGTCGAGAAGCAGCAGGTCAGGGCCGGTGGCGATGGCGATCGCCAGGTCGAGCCGGCGACGCTGGCCGACGCTCAGCGCGCCGACGGGCCGGTTCAGGTCGCGCGGGTGGACCAGACCCAGGTCACGTAACGGCACCTGGGCCGCCAGCATCTCCCCGACCGACTCCAGGTAGACGTCGGCCACTCTGCGGCGCAGATCCCCGAACTGAGGGTCCTGGGTGAGCTCCTCGACATGCCGGGCGCTGACCTGGATCTCCCCCGAGGTCGGTTTCACCCGCCCGGAGATCGCCCCGAGCAGCGTGGACTTGCCACTGCCGTTGGGACCGGTGATCAGCAGGTGCTCCCCCGCCATGATGTCGAGGACCGGCAGGCTGACCCGCTCCTCGACCACCAGGTCGCGTACGACGACCATCCGCCCGCTCGCGCCGGCGGTCGAGAGCGTGGCATCGAGGCGCAGCGGCGGCGGTGGCTTGCGTACCTGTGTCTCCTCCGCTTCCTCCAGCCGCCGGTTGGCGTCCTTCTTACGGCGCGCGACGGCGCGCTCGACGTTGCTGCCCTTGAACTTGTAGATGAACTTGTCGTTGTCGGTCGGGCCGCGGTTGTGGGCGATCGCGTCGTTGCCGATCTTGGTCGCGGTACGCAGACGCTTGAGCTCGTCCTGCTGCTCGGCGTAGGTCTGCTCCCACCGCTCCCGAGCGGCCCGCCGCGCCTCCTCGTAGTCGCTCCAGCCACCACCGAAGAGCCGGCCGCCGGCACCGTCGGTGCCGAAGGCGGACGGGTCCAGGTCGAAGAGCCCGGTCGCGACCTCGTCGAGGAAGACCCTGTCATGGGAGGCCATCAGGACGACACCGGGGAGGTCGCGCAGGAACTCACCCAGCACCGCCACCGCCTCGTCGTCGAGGTGGTTGGTCGGCTCGTCGAGCAGCAGCGCGTCGGGACGCCGGGTGATCGCGGTCGCCAGCGCCAGCCTGGTCCGCTGCCCGCCGGAGAGCGTGCTGATCGGGCGTTCCCGGTCCAGGCCGCTGAGACCGAGACGCTCGGCGGCCAGGATGGCCCGCCGGTCGGCGTCCCACGCGTCGTGGGCCACCGCGAAGTCGAGCGCGCTCGCGTACGTCTCGGTGACCTCGGGGTCGTCGAGCCGGTCGGCGAGCGTCTCGACCGTGGCGACGGCCTCACGGAGCGGGCGCAGGGTGGTGGCGAGGACGTCCTCGATGCTCGCGGCATCGCGGAACGGCGGCTCCTGCGGCAGCCAGACGAGGTCGTCCGGTGCCTCGAGCGTGCCGGTGCGTTGGGCGGTGCGCGGCAGCTGTTGTGCGATAGCGCGGAGCAGTGTGGACTTGCCTGCGCCGTTCTCCCCCACGAGCGCGATCCGCTCTCCTGGGGAGACGGTGAGGTCGATCCCGGCGAGGACGGAGCCGCTGCGGAAGGAGACGGAGAGGTCGCGGACGAGGATCGGTCCGGAGACGATGGAAGATGACATGCGAGCGCTGGCCTTCGGGTTCGAGGACGACCCGCCGGGCAGATGCCTCGGGCGCGGGTCGGAGGTCAGCGCGAGATCTTCATGATGAGAAGAGCGTACGCGGCCGACGGCTACGCCGTCCAACCGATTAACCGAACACGACTACGCGCGCAGGATCTTCTCCATGGCCTTGCCCTTGGCCAGCTCGTCGACGAGCTTGTCGAGATAGCGCACCTGTCGCATCACCGGGTCCTCGATCTCCTGGACGCGCACGCCACAGACGACACCGGTGATCAGCTCCGAGCTGGGGTTGAGATCGGCGGCCGCGAAGAACTCCTCGAAGCTCGTCCCCGACTCGATGTGCTTGGCGATCGCGTCGTCGTCGAACCCGGTCAGCCAGGTGATCACCTGGTGCAGCTCGGCCGTGGTGCGGCCCTTCTTCTCCACCTTGGTCACGTAGTGCGGGTAGACGGAGCCGAAGGGCATCTTGTAGACGCGCTCGAGGTTATCCACGCTCCCGAGCCTAACCCGGCCGCTCCGCGACGAGCTGGTACATCCCGGCGATGCGCACGAACGGCTCCCGGTCGCACAGCTCTCGCTCGAGCTCCAGGAGACGCTCGAAGTAGGCAGGGTCACCCTTGGGGACGTCGTCGGTGAGCAGGTCGTTGGCGACTCTCGTGCCGAAGCGTCCGGTGAGCCGCAGACCCGCGGCGGCCAGCTCGGCCTCGAGGTCGGCCATCGGGACCTTGCGTACGTCATGGTCGAAGGTCACGGTCCGCTTCGTGTCCGCACGCAGCTCGGTGAGCGCCGCCTCGGGACCGCCCGTGACCAGCCGGCACAGCACCAGGTCCCACTCGCCCTCGGGCAGGTCGTCGACGCCGCCGACGAGCGTCGTCACCGACGCGCCCGCCTCCGCCGCCCGCCGCTTCGCCTCCGCCAACCAGGACTCGGAGGGGTCGAGGATCGTGACGTCGTGCCCGGACAGCGCCAGCGGCAGCGCGTCCATCCCGTCGCCACCGCCGACGTCGAGGATCCGCAGACCGTCCCCCAGCTCCGCGCACTGGCGCCGGAGAATCTCCTCGACCACCGCGTAGCGGATCCGCCCCCACGGGGTCGCGGTGTAGGCGCGCCACTGCGCCAGCTTGTCGGAGAAGACGTCGGTCATGGCGGTGGAGCCTAGTCGCACCCCTCGCCGAGCCGGCTTGAATCCTGCGCCCGGGCGTGGACGCATGCGGATGTTCACCGAGGTAACTCGGCCAGCAGCCACTTCCTTCGTGGAGTACCACGAAGGAAGTCAGCCCCCACCGAGTTACCTCGGTGAACATCCACCAACTCACCGAGTTACCTCGGTGAGCATCCAGGGCTACCCGCCGTAGGTCTGCTCGCCCCGCAGGAAGGTCGCCGTGACACGGCCGGTGAGCTTGCGGTCGTGCCAGGGGTTGTTGCGGGAGAGCGAGAGCGAGCGGTCACGGTCCACGACGTAGGTCGCAGCCGGGTCGACCAGGGCCAGGTTGGCCGGCTCGCCGACCGCGATCGGGCGGCCGTGACCCTCGAGACCGGCGATCCGGGCCGGGGTGGTGGACATGACCCGGGCGAGGCCGGCCCAGTCAAGGAGCCCCGAGGAGACCATGACGGTCGAGACGACCGAGAGCGCCTCTTCGAGTCCCAGCATCCCGAAGGCGGCGTCGACGAAGGCATGCTCCTTGTCCTGGCGCGCGTGCGGCGCGTGGTCGGTGGCGACCGCGTCGATGGTGCCGTCGGCCAACGCGGCACGCAGCGCCTCGACGTCCTCGGCGGGGCGCAGCGGCGGGTTGACCTTGAAGGTCGGGTCGTAGCCGGCGAGCAGGTCGGTGGTCAGCAGCAGGTGGTGCGGGGTGACCTCCGCGGTGACCGCCCAGCTGCCGTCCTTCTCCGCCTGGGCCTTCGCCCAGCGCAGCACCTCCACGGTGCCGGCGGTGGAGGCGTGGGCGACGTGGACGCGCGAGCCGGTATGACGGGCGAGCATCACGTCACGAGCGACGATGACCTCCTCCGCGACTCCGGGCCAGCCGGGCAGACCGAGCCGGCCGGAGAGCTCACCCTCGTGACAGCAGGCCGACCCGTAGGGGGCGAGCGAGGGGTCCTGGGAGTGCTGGGAGATCACGCCGCCGAAGGCCTTGACGTACTCCAGCGCCCGCCGCATCACCCGCGGGTCCGAGACACAGCGGCCGTCGTCGGAGAAGACCGTGACCCCGGCGCGCGACCGGTTCATCAACGCGAGCTCGGCCAGCTCCTCGCCGGCCAGGCCCTTGGTCACCGCACCCACGGGGAACACGTCGGCCAGCCCGGCTTCGCGGCCGAGCTCCCACACCGAGACAGCAGCCTCGGCGGTGTCGGTGACGGGTGAGGTGTTGGCCATCGCCAGGACGGCGGTGTAGCCCCCGGCAGCAGCGGCCGCCGCACCGGAGGCGACCGTCTCGGCATCCTCACGGCCCGGCTGACGCAGGTGGGTGTGCAGGTCGACCAGGCCCGGCAGCAGCACGAGCCCCGAAGCGTCGACGACCTCGTCCGCGGAGGCGGAGGGCGCGCCGATCTCCCGGATCATTCCCCCATCGACGTACACGTCGGTCGGCTCGGCCCCGAGGACGGAGGCTCCCTTGATCAACAGGCTCATGCGGACTCCTCGCCGGCAAGCAGGTGGTAGAGGACGGACATCCGGATCGCGACCCCGGCCGAGACCTGGTCGAGGATCCGTGAGGAGGCGGCGTCAGCGGCCTCGGGAGAGATCTCCAGGCCGCGGTTCATCGGCCCGGGGTGCAGGATCGGCGCGCCCTCGCGCAGCATTGCGAGCCGCTGACGGGTGAGCCCGTAGCCGACGGTGTACTCCCTCGAGGTCGGGAAGTAGCCACCGCTCATCCGCTCCCGCTGGACACGAAGCATCATCACCGCGTCGACCTCCGGCAGCACCTCGTCCAGCGAGTAGGACGTGGCGAAGCCGTCGGCCTTGGCCCACTCGGCGATGCCCGAGGGCATCAGCGTGGGCGGCGCGACCGCAACGACCGAGGCGCCGAGCTTGCTCAGCGACTTCACGTTGGACCGGAACACCCGCGAGTGGGTCAGGTCACCGACGATGGCGATCCGCTTGCCGTCCAGCGAGCCGGGTCCGCCGAGCTGGCGCTGGAGCGTGTAGCCGTCGAGCAGTGCCTGGGTCGGGTGCTCGTGCATCCCGTCGCCGGCGTTGATCACGGGGATGTCGAGCCAGCCCGCGACCTGATGGGCCGCTCCGGAGGCCGCGTGCCGCATGACCAGGCCGTCGACTCCCATCGCGGTCACGGTCAGCACGGTGTCGCGCAGCGACTCGCCCTTCGAGGTCGAGGACCCCTTCGCCGACAGGTTGATCACGTCGGCCGAGAGCCACTTGCCCGCGATCTCGAAGGAGGACCGGGTGCGTGTGGAGTCCTCGAAGAAGAGGTTGATCACCGTACGCCCACGCAGCGCCGGGAGCTTCTTGACCTCGCGCTTCTGGACGTCGTGCATCTCGGCGGCGGTCGCGAAGAGCCGCTGGATCTCCTCGGCACTCACGTCGTCGATGGACAGCAGATGGCGAGTCATGCGGGCACCCCTTCGAGCTCGACGATGCGTACCTCGTCGATGCCGTCGGTCTCCTCCAGGCGCAGCCCGACCCGCTCGGAGCGGGCCGTCGGGAGGTTCTTGCCGACGTGGTCGGCCCGGATCGGCAGCTGCCGGTGGCCGCGGTCGACGAGAACGGCCAGTCGTACGACGGCGGGGCGGCCGTAGTCGGCCAGGGCGTCGAGCGCGGCGCGGACGGTGCGGCCCGAGAAGAGCACGTCATCGACCAGCACCACGGTCTTGCCGTCGATGCCGCCGGGCGGGATCTCGGTGTGGTGCGGAGCGCGGGTGGGATGGGTGCGCAGGTCATCGCGGTACATCGTCACGTCGAGCGCGCCGTGGGCCACCGGGTGGCCCTCGGCAGCCTCGATCCGCGCGGCGATCCGCTTGGCCAGCGGCACTCCGCGGGTGTGCAGACCCAGCAGCACCAGGTCCTCTGCATCGCGGTTGCGCTCCAGGATCTCGTGGGAGATCCTGGTCAGCGCCCGGGAGATGTCACGGGCATCGAGCACGACACGACCATCGGTCGAGGGCTCACGGTCAACATCAGACAAGGTTGTGGTCTCCTTCTCCGCCTCACGGGACGGCTCGTTAAAGGATCGGCCCAACCCTAACCTCACTCCAGGTCGATCAGTACTTTCCCGACGGCACCGGCCTCGACCGCGTCGTGCGCGGCGGCAGTCTCCTCGAGCCGATAGTGGTGAAGGGGTACGCCGGCCTCCTGGCCCACGCGCAGCGCCCCCGCCGCCACAGCGGCGGTGACGTCCTCGGCCGCGGCCCGGATCTGCGTCTCCTCGACGCCGTAGAGCTGGATGAACTGGTAGCGCAGATTGAGCGAGAAGGTCGCGCGCAGCGGCATGGTGAGCTCGTCGCCGCCGTTGTTGGCGTAGATCGCGATCGTGCCTCGATTGGCGATGACCGCGCGGTCCAGGTCGTTGTTGACCGCAGGGGCGACCTCGACGATCTGGTCGACGCCGTCGGGCGCGATCTTCCGGATGGCCGCGGCCGGGTCGCCCTCGCGATAGTTGACGATGTGGTGCGCGCCGGCCGCCTTCGCCAGCCCCGCCTTCTCCGCGGAGCTGACCGTGGTGATCACCTTCGCCCCCGCCCACACGGCGAGCTGGATCGCGGCGTTGCCGACCGCGCCGGCACCGCCCTGGACCAGGATCGTGAGGCCGTCGAACGACCCCGGAGCGATCCGCTCCACCTTCCCCGAGGTGAGTGCGCGGTGGGCGGTCATCGCCGGGACCCCGAGCGAGGCGCCGAGGTCGTAGGAGGCGCCCACGGGCAGCTCGACGGCCTTGTGGGCCGGGACGGTGACGTACTCCGCCGCGGTGCCCCACGCCTGCCCGTGCTGGGTCATGAAGAGCCAGACCGGCTGGCCGACGACATGGGTGCGGACGCCCGCGCCGATCGCCTCGACCACGCCCGCGCCGTCCTGGCCCGGGGTCGCCTCAGGAGTCGAGAGGGTCGCGCTCAGACCGGCGCGTACCTTCCAGTCGGTGGGGTTGACCCCCGCCCGCACCAACCTGACCAGGACCTCGCCCGGGCCGGGCTTCGGCACCGGGCGCTCGGTCAGGCGCATCGTGGAGGAGGGACCGTTCTCGGAGTAGACGACTGCACGCATGCCCACGACGCTACCGCTCGGTCGCTACAACGCGTGCGCCATCCCGGCGCAGGCCTTGAGCCACGACATCCTGGTGTCCTCCGAGAGCTGGGAGTACTGCACCGTCGACCCCGCGACGAGCACCGGGTCGAACGGGACCCGGTAGACCCCGCGGGTGCGCTGCTGGTAGACCTCGGTCAGATCGCGAGCCAGGTTGGTGTCGACCTTCGGGGACGGGTCGGAGAGCACCGTGATCGTCTTCAACTTGAGGTCGGCATAGCCCGACTCCTGAAGCGCGTCGAGCATCCACAGGCCGCTGTAGCCGGTGTCCTCGCGCACCGTCGAGGTGACCACGAGCAGGTCGGCGGTGTCTGCGGCGGCCAGCCAGTTCTCGGCGCGCATGTTGTTGCCGGTGTCGACCAGGATCACCTTGTAGAAGCGCTCCAGCAGCTGGTGCACCTGCCCGAAGTCGTCCGCATGGATCTGGCCGGTGACGTCGGGGCGCTCGTCGGAGGCGAGCACGTCGAAGTGGGCGTCGCCCTGGGAGCGTACGAAGGCACCGAGGTCACCGATGCGGGACTGGTGGACGTTGTTGAACGCGGCCAGGTTGTCGAGCAGCTCGCGGGTGGTGTTGCGGTGGGTGCTCCGCATGCCGCGGATACCGAGGGTGCCGCGGGTCTCGTTGTTGTCCCAGGCCACGATTCCGCCGCCGCGCACGGTGCCGAAGGTGTAGCCCGCCGCGAGTACGCCGGTGGTCTTGGCCGCGCCGCCCTTGGGGTTGATGAAGACGATCGTGCGCGGTCCGTCGAAGTCGCGCTGGATCATCGCCCGGTCCTGCTCGTAGGCGACCTCGGCCTGCCCCATCTTCGGGCTGATCAGCCCGCCGGACATCTTGCGGATCGCGCCTCGCCAGCCCCACGTCGCGGGGCCGAATCCGGCCGACTCCGCGCGCCGGTCGAGGAAGTCGGTCGCGCTGGGGACCTCCTGCCCGTGGATGCTCGGGGGTGGCGGCGTCACCGCCACCGGAGCGGGCGGGGCGGGCGTTGTGGTGACCTGCGGATTGGTGATGCGGGTCGCCTCCTGACTCGGGTCCGGACGGGGCTGGGTGGGCGGCGTCGGCGGCCGGCCCGCCGTGTTCGGCGGGGGCGGCGTCACCCAGTGCGAGGGGGTGCCGGCCGGCCGGGTGCGCGAGTCCGGCTCGTCGTAGGGGTTGTTCTCCTGCGTCATGCGCTCTCCGAATACGGGTGCTGGTTTACGGCCTCCATCACAGCCTTGGGTCCAAACATACGGTCCCGACCGAAGCAATCGTCGATAACCGGAAAACACACGCGTCGTGCCGCACCCCGAAATGACACCACGCCTGCCCGGAACGATCCCGGACAGGCGTACGTCTCATGCCGATCAGGCCTTGGCGAGGTCCTTCGCGACCGCGGCGAGCACGCCGTTGACGAAGGACGGCGAGTCGTCGGTCGAGAGCTCGGTCACCAAGGCGGTGGCCTCGCTGATCGCGACCTCGGCGGCGACATCGCCGTCGATGAGCTCCCAGACGCCGAGGCGGAGCACGTTGCGGTCCACCGCGGGCATCCGGGCCAGCGACCAGTCCTTGGCGAAGGCGGCGATCAGGGCGTCGATGCGCTCGGACTCGGCGACGACGCCACGGACGAGCTTGACCGTGAACGGGTTGTTGGGCACCTCACCCTCACGGATCTGCTGGTCGAGCAGATCACCGGCGGAGAGTCCACGGGCCTCGGCGGCGAAGAGCAGGTCGAGCGCGCGTTTACGGGCCTTGGTGCGGGCGGTGGCGACGTGAGCCACAGGTCAGCCCTTGACGCGGGAGAGGTAGGAACCGCCCTCGCGGGTGTCGACCTTGATCTTCTCGCCCTGCTCGATGAAGAGCGGCACCTGGATCTCGGCGCCGGTCTCCAGGGTGGCGGGCTTGGTGCGGCCGGTGGCCGAGTCACCCATGACCCCGGGCTCGGTGTAGGAGATGACGAGCTCGACCGAGGGCGGGAGCTCGACGAAGAGCACGCGGCCCTCGTTGGTGGCCAGGATGACCTCCTGGTTCTCCAGGAGGAAGCCGGCGCTGTCGCCGATGATCTCCGGGTCGACCTCGACCTGGTCGAAGTCCGCGACGTCCATGAAGACGAAGTTGCTGCCGTCGTTGTAGAGGTACTGGAACGAGCGGCGGTCGACCGTGGCGGTCTCGACCTTGGTGCCGGCGTTGAAGGTCTTGTCGACGTTCTTTCCCGACTCGACGTTCTTCAGCTTGGTGCGGACGAAGGCCGGACCCTTGCCGGGCTTCACGTGCTGGAACTCGACCACCTGCCAGAGCTGGCCCTCGATCTTCAGCACCATGCCGTTCTTGAGGTCGTTCGTCGTCGCCATAACCGTTCGTCAGCCTTCGTCTCTGTCGTCCTGCAGCGATGCAGGCCTGGTTGTCAATGTTCGCGGGGCCCGAGGGCCACGGGGAATCCTAGTCAACCAGACGTACGCCGACCCAATCCGTCACGCGCCGATGGCCCACTCGCCGAGGCTCGTTCACCCGTCGCCGAGCTTCGAGGCGATCACCTCGAGCGCCTCGTGGTAGCCGTCGATGCCCTTGCCCGCCACGACCGCGGTGGCATGAGGGGTGATGACGCTGGTGTGCCGGAAGACCTCGGGCCGCTCGAGCGGCTCGGAGATGTGCACCTCGACCAGCGGAGCGGTCAGCTGCGCGCAGGCGTCGTAGATGGCGTAGGAGTAGTGGGTCCAGGCGGCGGCGTTGAGCACGACCGGGATGTCCTTGTCGGCCGCGGCGTTGAGCCAGTCGACCATGTCGCCCTCATGGTTGGTCTGACGTACGTCCACGGCGAAGCCGAGCCCATGGCCCCAGTCGACGCACATCGCGGCGAGCTCGTCGTGGGTGGTGTGCCCGTAGATCTCGGGCTGACGCTTCCCCAGACGTCCGAGGTTGGGGCCGTTGAGGACCAGCACTTGCTTCAAACCGTTGCTCACGAGCAACATCCTTGCACGGTTTCAGCAGGCCGAATCTAAGCGCTCACTTACCTTTGTGTCAGACTGATCACATGAGCGAGGTACGGACCAGCACCCAGGCGCGCGGCGACCGCAGCCGTGCCCGTCTGCTCGACGCGGCGGTCCAGGCCTTCTCCGCCAAGGGGTTCCACGGCACCAGCACCCGTGACATCGCCACGGCGGCCGGGCTGAGCCCGGCCGCGGTCTATGTCCACCACCGCTCCAAGGAGGAGCTCCTGCACGCGATCGCGGTGCGTGGTCACGAGGTGATCCTCGAGGCGGTCACCGAGGCGACCCGCGTCGACGCCACGCCCGCCGAGCGGGTCGCCGCGGCCGTACGCACCTATGTCCTCTTCCACGCCCGCTCCCACACGACGGCCCGGGTCATCAACTACGAGCTCGCCGCGCTGACCGAGGAGCACTTCCGCGAGATCGCCGGGCTGCGCCGCGCCATCGACACCGTCATGCGCGAGGTCGTCGAGGAAGGCGTACGCAGCGGCGACTTCGACACCCCCGACCCCGCCAAGGCCGCCACCGCCCTGCTCTCGCTCGGCATCGACCTGGCCCGCTGGTACCGCGACGACGGCTCCTGGACACCCGAGGCCCTCGCCGACTTCTACGCCGACCTCGCCCTGCGCGTGGTCGGCGCCCGCCCCTGACCCCTACGAGAAGCACCCGAGGAGATAGCACCGTCATGCGCCGCACCATCTACACCGAGGACCACCAGTCCTTCCGCGAGACCATCCGCTCGTTCATCGAGAAGGAGGTCACCCCCGTCTACGACGAGTGGTACGAGGCCGGGATCGTCCCCCACGACTTCTACCTCAAGCTCGGTGAGCTCGGCGTGTGGGGCATCCAGGTGCCCGAGGAGTACGGCGGCGCCGGGATCGAGTCGTTCAAGTACTCCGCCGTCATCACCGAGGAGCTCGCCCGCGCCGGGGTCTCCTTCGGCGGCTCGAGCACCCACGTCGGCCTCTGCCTGCCCTACCTGCTCAAGCTCGGCACCAAGGAGCAGATGGAGCGTTGGATGCCCGGTTTCGTCTCCGGCGAGGAGATGTGGGCGATCGCGATGACCGAGCCGGGCACCGGCTCGGACCTGGCCGGGATGACCACCAACGCCAAGCTCACCGAGGACGGCAAGCACTACGTCCTCAACGGCGCCAAGACGTTCATCACCGGTGGCGTCAACGCCGACCGGGTGATCGTCTGCGCCCGCACCGCGCCCGCCACCCCCGACGACCGCCGCGGCGGGATCACCCTGCTCGCCGTCGACACCTCGCTGCCGGGCTACGAGGTCGGCCGCAAGCTCGACAAGCTCGGACTGAAGGTCTCCGACACCGCCGAGCTCTCCTTCACCGACGTGCACGTACCGGTCGAGGACGTCCTCGGCGAGGTCGGCAAGGGCTTCTCCTACCTCGGCCAGAACCTCCCGGTCGAGCGTCTCGGCATCGCCGTCGGCGCGTACGCCCAGGCCGCCGCCGCCGTCGAGTTCGCCAAGAAGTACGTCGCCGAGCGCAAGGTCTTCGGCACCCCCGTCGCCTCGTTCCAGAACACCAAGTTCGAGCTCGCCGCGTGCAAGGCCGAGGTCGACGCCGCCGAGGCCGTGGTCGACCGTGCCATCGAGGCCGAGGACGCCGGCACCCTGACCGCCGCCGAGGCCGCCTCGGCCAAGCTGTTCTGCACCGAGGTCGCCCACCGCGTCATCGACCGCTGCCTCCAGCTCCACGGCGGCTACGGCTACATGAACGAGTACCCCATCGCCCGCCTCTACGCCGACAACCGCGTCAACCGCATCTACGGCGGCACCTCCGAGGTCATGAAGCTCATCATCGCCAAGGACATGGGTCTGTGAGCTAAGACGTGGGAGTGCTGAGTCCAGGCGGGTGGTCTGGCTGCGCCACGAGCCCGCACGCTGGTTGCCACGGAGCGACCGGAGCGCGGCAACCAGGTCGCC
>NZ_JBEYUV010000029.1:0-57479 GCF_040643685.1 Nocardioides sp. NPDC047086 | reverse complement strand
TTCCAAACAACATCCCATCTCTTTTGGTTTTTTTTCTACTGCGGGGGGTGTGGTGTTGCCCCGGTGTCCACACCCCACTCCCACGTCCGCTGGGGGTTAGGCTCGGCGCATGACGCCGCGCGAGGACGAGAACCGCCGGTTGCTGCGGGCGCGGGACGCGATGGACCGGCACTACGCCGAGCCGCTCGACGTCCCGGCGATCGCCCGGGTGGCCCACGTCTCTCCGGCGCACTTCAGCCGCCGGTTCAAGGCGGTCTTCGGAGAGACGCCGCACCTCTACCTGCAGCGGCGCCGGATCGAGCGGTCGATGGCGTTGCTGCGGGACACCTCGACACCGGTCACCGAGGTGGCGATCACGGTGGGCTTCACCAGCCTCGGCACCTTCAGCCGTACGTTCCGCGACATCGTCGGCGCCTCGCCCAGCCACTACCGCGCCTCTGTCGACAGCCCCGCCGTGCCGGGGTGCGTGGCCCGCGCCTGGATGCGTCCGGCGAGCTGAGCAGTTTCGGAGAAGCGCCCGGCACTCGCCGGACGCAGACTGGTCGCATGCTGACCAACATCAACATCACCGGAATCTACGTGCTCGACCAGGACGAGGCGCTCGACTTCTACGTCGGCAAGCTCGGCCTCGAGGTCGGCAGCGATGTCGACATGGGCTTCATGCGCTGGCTCACCGTCCACCTCCCCGGCGACCCCGACCACCAGCTCCTGCTCGAGGTGCCCGGCGGCTCTCCTGCCCATAGCGCCGAGACCGCCACCCAGCTGCGCGACCTCGTCACCAAAGGTGCCATGGGCGCCGTGGTCATCTTCAACACCGACGACTGCGACAAGCTCTACGAGGATCTCTCGGCCAAGGGCGTCGAGTTCACCCAGGAGCCCATCCGGCAGCCCTACGGCATCGACTGCGCCCTCCGCGACCCGTTCGGCAACCACATCCGCGTCACCCAGCGCGTCGAGGGTCCTATCGAGGTCACCGACGAAGACGTCGCCCGCTGGTCAGGGAAGTGAGCCGGCCCAGGAGGGCTGGTGCGTGCACACGGCACGTTGACAACTCCGGGGGTCATGAAGCTGATCATCGCCAAGGACACCGGGTGGTGAGTCAGGCCGCGGGCACGTCGGAGCCGCCGGAGAACCACGCCAGGGCCGGGCGAGAATGAAGCAGCACCACAGACGCCAGCGCGGCCAGCGCCACAACCCCGAGGATCGTCGCGGCGAGCGGGTCTGACGGCACCACGGATCCTGCGGCATGGCGTAGGTAACCGATGGCAACAGCTGCGGACAACACCAGCAGAGCACGCGCGAACCCCACCCGCCGGAAGGACGCCAGCGCGGCGACGAAGGCCGGCAAGGAGAGCACGACCATCTCGAGGCCGAGAAGCAGCGCGACGTCGCCGCCGATGAGATATGGGAAGAGCGAGTCGAACCACGGCTGCGCCGCCTTGTAGGACCACCCCACCCTGGCGACGAAGAAGATCGCCACGACCAGGAGTGGAAGCGACCAGACCAGCGTCATCAAGGCACCGATCGTGACCTGCGGCGGACGGCGCCGCTCTTGAGCCTGGCCCGACGTCGGCATCAGCCAACGGTTCACCCCAGGCAGGTGGATCAGCACGAGCACGGCCACCGAGATCATCGACGGCAGGACGACTTCCCCGATCTCGTACATGTCGGGGCTCAGCGACAGGAACGTCGCGACCAAACCAGCCGTGCACGCAGCAGTCAGGACGGCTCGAGCTGCGGCCGACCCGCGGAGCAGCAACGCCGCAGCGACGACCTCGACGATGCTGCGAGTAACCACCACGCCCGCCACCGTCGCCAGGCTGATCTCATCGGCGGCGGGGATCATCTCGGGTTCCGCGCCGAGCAACAACACCGGAATCAGCTTGAACGGTAGCCCGAGACCCGAGGTGATGAAGACCGTGACGACGGCGAGGACGACCGGGGCCGGGATCCCCACACGAACTCCAGTCGTGGCGGTGGGCTGCAGGGTCATGAACGAACCCTAGGGGGCATCGATCGCGGCTGCGTACCGATCCATCTGATCCGTCGGATCCCTCAGCTCGGCAATGCCCTCACCACGGCTCGCCGGCCGAGCTCGACGCGACCGTCGCAGCTCGACCAGCACGGCCCGGGCACGTCGCGCTTGCGCCGAGCAGCGTCCGGGCTCTTGTTACCGGGCGACGACCGCGTACGCCTCGCGCAGCTGCTCCTCGGTCGGCCCGGTGAGGATGCGCGGGACCGCGAGGTCGTGGAGGACGAGGAAGCGGAGGACGGAGCCGCGGGCCTTCTTGTCGACCCGCATGGCGCCGATGAGGTCGTCGAAGCCGGCCTCGACGCCGAGTTCCTTGACGGTGGTCGGGAGGCCGACCTTCGCGAAGGTCGGCGCGTGCCGCGCGGCGACGTCGTCGGAGAGGACGCCGGCGAGGCGGGCGAGCTCGGCGGCGTACACGCACCCGACGGCGACCGCGTCACCGTGACGGATCGAGAAGCCGGAGTGTTTCTCGAGGGCGTGGGCGAGCGTGTGGCCGTAGTTCAGGGTCTCACGGCCGGGGTGGCCGTCGGCTCCGCCGGTCTCCTTCAGGTCCGCGGCGACGACCTCGGCCTTGACCCGGATCGCGCGCTCGATCAGCTCGGCGAGAACGGGCGAGGAAGCAGTGATGTTCTCCGCCTCCTCAACCAGGCGCAGGATCTCGGGGTCGGCGATGAAGCCGCACTTGACGACCTCGCCGAGCCCCGCGATCAGGTCGGCCTCCGGCAGCGTTGCGAGCAGCGCGAGATCGCAGAGCACGCCGGCGGGCTCGTGGAACGCGCCGACAAGGTTCTTCCCGGCACCGGTGTTGACGCCGGTCTTGCCACCGACCGCGGCGTCGACCATGGCGAGCACCGTGGTCGGCACGTGCACCACGCGTACGCCGCGCAGCCAGCCGGCCGCGACGAATCCGCCCAGATCCGTGGTGGCGCCGCCACCGAAGGTGACCACGGCGTCGGAGCGGGTGAAGCCCCTCTCCCCCAGCGCCTCCCAGCAGTCGTTGGCCACCGCGACCGTCTTCTGGTCCTCGCCGCTGGGCAGCCCGAGTCCGAGCACGTCGTAGTGCTTGAGCAGCTCCTCGAGGACCGGCTCGGCGTACTCGGCGAGCTCGGCGGCGTAGAGGAACGCCACCCGCTGGACGCTCTCACCCAGGAGTCCCTGGAGCCGGCTGGCGAGGCCAGAGCCGATGACGACGTCGTACGCCGCGGCGCTCTCGACCCTGATGACTGTGCTGTCGGGTTCGGTCACTTCTACTCCGTGGTGTTCAGCGCGGTGAGGGCGGTGGCGAGCTCCGCGGCGACGTCGTCGGCCGAGCGGCCGTCGGTGTCGACGACCAGCGTCGCGACCGACTCATAGATCGGTGCGCGCTCCTCCAGGAGCGTCTTGATGCGGCCGCGTACGTTGCCGAGCAGCATCGGACGGCCCGAACCGAGCCCGACCCGCTTGACCGCATCGGCGACCCCGACCCGCAGGTAGACGACGGTGTGCTCCTTGAGCAGGATCTGGGTCTGCTCGGCCAGGACGGAGCCTCCGCCGAGGGAGACCACACCGTCGTGCTCGGCAAGGGCCGCAGCGACAGCGGAGGCCTCGATCGCGCGGAAGTGCGCTTCGCCCTCGTCGACGAAGATGTCTTGGACGCTCTTGCCGGCAGCCGCCGCGATGTCCTCGTCGGTGTCGCGCAGAGCGACTCCGAGGCGAGTCGCGAGCAGCGCCCCGACCGTCGACTTCCCGGCACCCATCGGGCCGACGAGCACGACAGCCGGCATCAGACGTACCTCAGGTTCTCGAGGTAGCTCTTGGCGTTGCGGGCCGTCTCGGCGACGGAGTCGCCACCGAACTTCTCCAGCGCGGCCTCGGCCAGCACGAGCGCGACCATCGCCTCGGCGACGACGCCGGCGGCGGGCACCGCGCAGACGTCGGAGCGCTGGTGGTGGGCGACGGCCTCCTCGCCGGTGGCCACGTCGACGGTGCGCAGCGCGCGGGGCACGGTCGCGATCGGCTTCATCGCGGCGCGTACGCGCAGGATCTCGCCGGTCGACATGCCGCCCTCGGTGCCGCCCGAGCGCCCGGAGGCGCGGCGGATGCCCTCGGCGGAGGGAACGATCTCGTCGTGGGCCTTGGAGCCGGGGGTCGCGGCGAGCTCGAACCCGTCGCCCACCTCGACACCCTTGATCGCCTGGATGCCCATCAGCGCACCGGCCAGGCGGGCGTCGAGGCGCCGGTCCCAGTGGACGTGGGAGCCGAGGCCCGGCGGCAGCCCGTGGACGACGACCTCGACGACGCCGCCGAGGGTGTCACCGTCCTTGTGGGCCTCGTCGATCCGGGCGACCATCTGCTTGGAGCCGTCGGGGTCGAGCACCCGCACCGGGTCCTCATCGAGCCGGGAGACATCCTCGGGTGCTGGCACTTCGCGGCCCGGCGTACGGACGCCGCCGATCTCCAGGACGTGGGAGACGAGGCGGACGCCGAGCGCCTGCTCGAGGAAGGCCGAGGCGACCGCGCCGAGCGCGACGCGGGCCGCGGTCTCACGGGCCGAGGCACGCTCCAGGATCGGGCGGGCGTCGTCGAAGTCGTACTTCTGCATCCCGACCAGGTCAGCGTGACCGGGCCGCGGCCGGGTCAGCGGCGCGTTACGGGCCTGCTTCTCGAGCACCTCGGGGTCGACCGGGTCGGAGGCCATCACGGTCTCCCACTTGGGCCACTCGGTGTTGCCGACCTCGATCGCGACCGGACCGCCTTGGCTCTCCCCGTGGCGTACGCCGCCGGTGATCCGCACCTGGTCCTTCTCGAACTTCATCCGGGCACCGCGGCCATAGCCGAGCCGGCGCCGGGCCAGGGCATCAGCGATGTCGTCTGAGGTGATCCGGACGTGGGCGGGCAGACCCTCCATCACGGCCGTCAGGGACGGACCATGGGACTCGCCCGCAGTGAGCCAACGCAACATGACGCCAGTCTTTCATCCCGGCCACGCAACCCCGTGCACCCGGGCTCAAAGCGAGACGGCGAGCACACCGATGAGCATGCCCAGAATCATGAACGGCCCGTACGCCAGGGGCTCACGCATCGCCGTGCGGGAACGCTGCGCGAGGGCACGTCCGATGCCCCAGACACCGAAGATCGCCAGCCCTGCCCACAGCCCCAGGGCCAGCTGCTCCCAGCCGAGGCGACCGAGGACCAGGCCGACGAGCGCCGCGAGGCGTACGTCCCCGAAGCCCATCGCATGCGGCACCAGCCGCCACAGGAGCCAGAACGTTGAGCGGGCGATCACCAGGCCGGCGAGAGCGCCAAGGACTGTCGCGCTCTCGCGGGTCCAGAGCCACTCGGCACCGAGCAGCCCGATGCCAACCGCCGTCGCTACCAGGATCGGCGCCTTCGGCAGCCGCCGGACGCGCCAGTCGACATAGGCGAGCAGCACCCCCACGGGGGTGAGCGGCACCAGTGCCACCATCAGCCGCGCGGGCTCCACCCGCCAGGCGAGCAGCCCGGCGAGCACCGCGGAGACGGCCACGGCGAGCGGCAGGAGCGGCGCCCACCCGGCCACAGCGGCGTAGGAGATCTCCGGCGGGTCGTCGACCGGTTCGGGGAGCCGGCGAAGCAGTGCTGGCACCCCGAGCGCGAGCAGACCGGCGACGGCCGCACTCACCAGCACGACCGCCCCGGGACTCATGCCGGTGACGGCTCCATGATGCCCAGGGCCTTCTCCCCCGCTGCCCGCATCGCCTCGAGCGGCGCGGGTCGGCCGGTGAAGAGCTCGAACTGCAGCACCGCCTGGTGCACGAGCAGGTCCAGACCGCTGACGGCCACGCCGGGCGTGACCGAGAGCAACGGTGAGGGCCACGGGTCGTAGACGACGTCGAAGACGACCGGCGTCGACGCCCAGCGGTCGATGAGCTCGGGGGTCTGCGCCTTCGCCGGGACGGTGGAGACGACCGCGTCGACACCGTCGACGACGGAGTCCAGCGGGAGCACCGAGACGACGGGCTTGCTCGGGTGACGCGAGATCATCTCGATCGTCTCCCCCGCCGCGCCCGGGTTGCGGGCCAGCAGCGTGATCCGGGAGGCACCCAGCTCGGCGAGCGCGAGGCCCGTGGAGGCCGCGGTCGCACCGGCGCCCAGGATCGCGCCGGAGGCGCAGGTGAAGCCCTCGCCCGCGCGCTCCCGGATCGCCGCGACGGCACCGGGCAGGTCGGTGTTGTCCCCCACCCAGCCGTGCGAGGATCGCACCAGCGTGTTGACCGCTCCCACGAGCCGCGCCCGCGGCGACATCGACCGCGCCAGCTCGTACGCCTCCCGCTTGAGCGGCATCGTCACCGACAGCCCACGCCACCGGCTCGGCGGCCAGTCACCGCCGAGGTCGGCGACGTACTTCGCCAGGCCGCCGGCCTGCACGCGCGTGGAGGTGTAGGACCAGTCGGCCATCTCCAGCTCGGCGTACGCAGCCTGGTGGAGGGTCGGGGAGAGCGAGTGACCGATCGGGTCACCCAGGACAGCACACTTCACTCTGGTCTCTTCCTCAGCAGCTCTTGGACTCATTGGCGCAGTAGTCCTTGTACTCGGCCTTGAACTTCAGGAACTGGTCGTAGTTCTTGGCGAACTTCGTCTCACCGGTCTTCAGGTTGACGGTCACGTAGTAGTACCAGTCACCGTCCGCCGGGTTGAGCGCGGCCTGGATCGCGTCGTCGCCCGGCGCACCGATCGGCCCCGGGGGCAGGCCCTTGTTGGTGTAGGTGTTGTAGGGCGAGTCGACGGACTGCACGTCGACGCCACCGAGCTCGGTGCTTCCGGACTTCCCGAGCGCATAGTTGACCGTCGCGTCGATCTGCAGGAAGCCCGCCTGACCGGCCGTGCCGGGGTTCTCGACCCGGTTGTAGATCACCCGGGCGATCTTCGACATGTCGTCACCGCGGCCCTCGGCCTCCACGAGCGACGCCACGGTCATGATCTGCTCCGCTGTGCACGCCTTGCCGTCGCCGCACTTGAGCTGCTTGGCGCGCGCCTCGATGTCGTTGTCGCCGAGCGCCTGCTCCCACCGGTCGACCATCATCGCCAGCATCTCGGTCGGCGTCGCGTCGGGCGGGAAGGCGTACGTCGCCGGGAACAGGTAACCCTCGACATTGCCCTTGGCGTAGTCGGGCAGCCCGATCGCCTCTGCGTCCTGGGCGGCCTTCTTGAACTCGGCCGGCTTCTTCCCGGTCTTCTCGGCGAGCACCTTGTAGATCGCCTTGGCGCGCGACCCCTCGGTGATGGTGACGTTGACCGTGTCGATGTTCTCCGGGTTGGCGAGGACCTCGACGACGTCGGTGGCCTTCATCTGCTTCTTCAGCGGGTAGAAGCCGACCTGGACGGTCAGACCTTCGGTGTTGGCCGCGTCGATGAAGGCATCGACCGACTTCACCACACCGACCTCCTTCAGGCTGCGGCCGACGGCTGAGACCGAGTCACCCTCGTGCACCTCGAAGGAGACCGGGTCGGTGCCGGGGCCGGCGTAGTCGGCCGGCGGCGCGACCATGTCCTTGACGTAGTCGATGGCCCGGTCCCCGACGACGTAGAAACCACCGAGGACCACCGCCATGGCGACCAGTACGGCCAGACAGCCGCCGAAGCGTCGTCTGCGCTTGGGCGGCTTCTCGTCGAAGAAGGGATCGTGGCCCGCGGGACCGCCCTCGAAGAAGGCCGGCTGCTGCTGGTAGGTCGGACCGCCGTAGCCGGGCTGCCGCTGCGGGGGCTCCTGGCGGCCGTAGCCCGGCGGGGGCGTGCCGGCGCCGGGCACCGGACGAGGGCCCTGACGTCGACCTGGCTGGCCCTGCTGCGGAGGCAGCTGACCCGGCACCTCACCGGGCATCTGCGGCAGCTTCCGGCGTGGGTCTCGGGGATCTTGCGGAGGCTGCTGCCGTGGCGGGTGGCCACCGCGCGGATCGCGACCATATGACCCCTGGCCAGGGCGACGCGGGTCGCGCGGGTCCGGGGGGTAGTAGCGCTCACTCAATGACCGACCTCAACGATCTCTCCAGGCGCGGCCCCCGAAGCGCGCTCACTGTCCAATGCGTGTTGCAGGATCACAACCGCCGCGGCCATGTCCACCACGGCTCGGCGGTCCTGACCCTTGCGACCTCGGTCTCGGAGCATAGCCTCCGCGGAAACTGTGGTGAGTCGTTCGTCGACGAGGCGAACCGGGACCGGAGCCACTCGCCGCGCCAAGGACGCGGCGAAGTCCCGGACCTTAGCAGTCGCCGGGTTCTCCCCTCCCTTGAGGGACCGGGGCAGCCCGACGACGACCTCGAGCATCGTCGACTCCTCGGCGATCTCGGCGACGATCGCCTGGAGACGGGTGAGGTCGCCGCGGCCCTTCTTGACCGTCTCCAGCGGTGTCGCCAGGAACCCCGTGGGGTCACTCCTGGCGACACCGATCCGAGCGTCGCCAGGATCGAGACCGAGGCGTACGCCGTGTCGCATCAGGCTCCGGTCACGGCGTTCGACACCAGGGACCTCACGTTGGCGACGGCCTCGTCGATCCTGCCGACCTCGGTGCCACCGCCCTGGGCGAAGTCGGGCTTGCCGCCACCGCGACCGCCGACGATCGGAGCGAGCTCCTTGATCAGGTCGCCCGCCTTCACCCCGGCGGCGATGCCGGCCGGGTTGACCGCGGCCACGACCGCCACCTTGTCGTCGGCGTCGCCGAAGAGCACGACCGCCGCCGGAGCGTCACCGAGCCGGGAGCGTACGTCCTGGGCGAGCGTGCGCGCGTCGCCGCCGCTCACGCCCGGGACCCGCTGGGCGACGACCTGGACGCCGTTGACGTCGACCGCGGAGGCCGCGATCGAGCCGCCGGAGGCGAGCAGCTGAGCCGTACGCGCCCGGGCGATCTCCTTCTCGGCGGCCTTGAGCCGCTCCATCAGGTCGGAGACCCTGCCGACGACATCGTCGGACTTCGACTTCAGCAGCAGGTTGAGCTCGGAGACGACGTCGCGCTCGCGGGCGAGGTAGTTGAACCCCTCGACGCCCGTGTAGGCCTCGATGCGCCGGTTGCCGGAGCCGACCGATGCCTCCGAGGTGACCACGATCGTGCCGATCTGGGAGGAGTGGTCCACGTGGGTGCCGCCGCAGAGCTCGCGCGACCAGGGGCCGCCGATCTCGACGACCCGCACCTTGGTGTCGTCGTAGGTCTCGCCGAAGAGCGCGATCGCGCCCCACTCCTTGGCCTCCGGGAGGGTCATGTAGTCCCAGGAGACCGGCAGGTCGGCGCGCAGCGCGTTGTTGGAGACCTCCTCGATCTCGTGCATCTGCGCCGGGGTCAGCCCCTTGGTCCAGCCGTAGTCGAGACGCAGGTAGCCGGGGCGGTTGAACGAGCCCGACTGCAGCGCGGTCGGGCCGAGCACCTCGCGCAGCGCCGCGTGCACCACGTGGGTGCCGGAGTGGGCCTGGCGCGCGCCGAGGCGCCACTCGGGGTCGACCTGGGCGTGCACGAGGGACTCGCCACCATGGAACTCGCCGTCGACGACCCGGACCTGGTGCACCACGAGGCCCTTGACCGGCCGCTGCACGTCGACGACCTCCAGCCGGCCACCGTCGAACTCGATGATGCCCGCGTCGGCGGACTGGCCGCCGGACTCGGCGTAGAACGGGGTCCGGTCCAGGATGATCTCGCCGATGTCCTCGGGGCCGAGCACGTCGACCGGCTTGCCCTCCTTGAGGAGAGCGATCGGCTTCGACTCGGTGTCGAGGGTCGTGTAGGCCTGCCAGTCGGTCGGCCCGTTGGTGTCCAGGATGCCGCGGTAGACCGACAGGTCGGCGTGCTGACCCTTCTTGGCGCGCGCGTCGGCCTTGGCCCGCTCCCGCTGCTCGGTCATCAGGCCGCGGAAGCCCGGCTCGTCGACCTCGAGGCCCGCCTCGGCGGCCATCTCCAGGGTCAGGTCGATCGGGAAGCCGTACGTGTCGTGGAGCTGGAACGCCTTGGCACCGGTGAACGTGGTCGATCCGCTCGACTTCACCTCGGTCGCGGCCAGATCGAAGATCTGGGTGCCGGCCGCGAGGGTCTTGCGGAAGGCCTCCTCCTCGGCGTCGGCGACCCGCTTGATGCGGTCCCATCCGGTGTGCAGGTCGGTGTAGGTCTCCCCCATCTTGTCGCGGGAGATCGGCAGCAGCTCGGGCATCGCCGGGTCCTCGTAGCCCAGCAGGCGCATGTTGCGGATCGCACGGCGCATCAGCCTGCGCAGGACGTAGCCGCGGCCCTCGTTGCCGGGGGTGACGCCGTCGCTGATCAGCATCAGCGAGGAGCGCACGTGATCGGCGACGACGCGGAAGCGGACGTCGTCCTCGTAGGAGGCGCCGTACTTCTTCCCGGTCAGCTCCATCGCCTTCTCGATGACGGGGAAGACGACGTCGGTCTCGTACATGTTCGCCTTGCCCTGCATCAGGTAGGCGACACGCTCGAGGCCGAGGCCCGTGTCGATGCTCTTCTGCGGCAGCGCGCCGTCGATGTCGACGTCGTACTTGGACCGCGCCGCGACGACGTTGTCCTGCATGAAGACGAGGTTCCAGAACTCCAGGTAGCGGTCGCCGGCGTCCCAGTCACGGTCGGCGCCGAACTCCGGGCCGCGGTCGATCAGGATCTCCGAGCACGGACCACCCGGCCCGGGCACGCCCATCGACCAGTAGTTCTCGCTCGGGGGCAGCCGGACGATGCGGTCGTCGGGCAGGCCGGAGATCTTCTTCCAGAGCGCGACCGCCTCCTCGTCGCCGTTGAGCACGGACGGGTAGAGGGCCGACTCGTCGAAGCCGAAGCCGCCGTCGGCGACCGACTTGGTGACCAGCTCCCAGGCGAGCGTGATCGCACCCTCCTTGAAGTAGTCACCGAAGGAGAAGTTGCCGCACATCTCGAAGAAGGTGCCGTGCCGGGTGGTCTTGCCGACCTCTTCGATGTCGGGCGTACGGATGCACTTCTGCACCGAGGTAGCCCGGTCGAAGGGCGGAGTCGCCTGTCCCAGGAAGTAGGGCTTGAAGGGCACCATGCCTGCGTTGACGAAGAGCAGGTTGGGGTCATCGAGCAGAAGCGATGCCGACGGCACCACCGTGTGCTCGCCGACACTCGTGTTCTCGGCGAAATGCGCCGTGAAACGGCGGCGGATCTCCGCCGTGCTCAACCACTCCATCAGGGGGTACTACCTTCCGTGTTCTGCCTCGGGTCCTCGGTTGGCCCGGTCAATCCAAGTGTCTGCTGCTCGGCACCAGCGGCGCCAATCTGTTTCGGTCCTGCCGTTCGAGCTTCGATCCACTCGCGCAGCTCGAGCTCCTTCTCGGCCTTGCCGGTGGCCAGCTCGTCGCGGAAGATCCGCGCGCCGACCCCGAGCGCCTGGGCACGGTCGCGCAGGCCGTCGGCGGTGAAGGCCTCGGCGGCGCGACGCCCCTTGACCACCGCGTACACGCCGGCACCCGCACCGACCACGAACCAGATCGCGCCCCTCATCGGGAGTCCTCCATACGTACGTCCTCGTCAACTGCCGCGCGCTGGCGCGCACGGTACTCGCGCAGCGCCTCGCGCATCTCGCTCTTCCGGTCCTTGCGTGCCCGCTTGACCTCGCGGTGCATCTCGTAGCGGATCTTGAACCGCACCTCGGGCGAGAACGCCCGGCGCACCCCGTGGACCAGCGCGGCGCTGTGCACCATCGTCTCCCGGAACACCGCGTCCGCGAAGGCCGGTGCGGTCAACGTACGCTGCACCACCTGCTCCACCTCGGCAGGCTCGCCGTCCTCCCCGAGGGAGGTGATCACATACTCTTTTTCGGCAGCCTTCTCGTCCCGGCGCCGTCGCCGGGCGGTCGGCTCGGGCTGCGCCAACCGCTTCTCCAGGGCCTCCAGCCGCTCGCGCAGCTCGGCCTCGCTGGCCTCGGCCTCCTCGAGCCGTCGCCGCGCGCGGCGACGCACGCCGAGCGCGAGCAGCACGGCGACCAGCGAGATGAGGACCAGGACCCCCACCGCGGTCAGCGTCGCGACCAGCGCCCACGCGGGCATGCTCGAGTTCGTCATGGTGCGCCTACCCTATCCATCCTGTCCGCGCACGATTTTCCGGACACGCTCCCACCGTTCCTTCACTCCTGCTTCGGCTCCGTGGGTGGTCGGCTGGTAGTACTCCGCGTCGGCGACCGCGTCGGGTGCGTACTGCTGGGTCGCGATGCCGAACGGCTCGTCGTGGGCGTACTTGTACGCCTCGCCGTGACCGATCTTCTTCGCGCCTTCGTAGTGGGCGTCGCGCAGGTGTGGCGGGACGTTGCCGATCTTCCCTGCCGCGACGTCGGCGCGCGCGGCGAAGATGGCGTTGGTGACCGCGTTGGACTTCGGCGCGACGGCCAGCGCGATCGTCGCGTGCGCCAAGGTGAGCTGTGCCTCCGGCATCCCGATCAGCTGCACGGTCTGGGCCGCGGCGACCGCGGTCTGCAGCGCCGTGGAGTCAGCCAGTCCGATGTCCTCGGAGGCGAGGATCATCAGCCGGCGCGCGATGAACCGGGGGTCCTCCCCCGCCTCGATCATCCGCGCCAGGTAGTGCAGCGCGGCATCGGCGTCCGACCCGCGCACCGACTTGATGAAGGCGCTGACCACGTCGTAGTGCTGGTCGCCCTGCCGGTCGTAGCGCACCGCCGCCTGATCCACGGCCCGCTCAGCGGCCTCGAGGCTGATCTCCCCGTCGGAGGCTGCGCCCGCTGCCGCCTCCAGGTAGGTCAGCGACCGGCGCGCGTCGCCGCCGGCGAGTCGTACGAGATGGTCGAGCGCCTCGTCGGTCAGCTTCACCGAGCCGCCGAGGCCACGCTCGTCCTCGACCGCCTTCAGCAGCACGCCGCGGATGTCATCGTCGGTCAGCGACTCGAGCCGCAGCAGCAGCGAGCGGGACAGCAGCGGCGAGATCACCGAGAAGAACGGGTTCTCCGTGGTGGCGGCGACCAGGGTGACCCAGCGGTTCTCCACGCCCGGCAGCAGCGCGTCCTGCTGCGCCTTGCTGAACCGGTGCACCTCGTCGACGAAGAGGACGGTCTCCTTGCCGGTCGCGACGAGCTCGGCACGGGCCGCGTCGATCGCCGCGCGGACCTCCTTGACGCCGGCCGAGACCGCGGAGACCTCGACGAAACGCCGGTCGGTGGAGCGGCTCACGATCGAGGCGATGGTCGT
This sequence comes from Nocardioides sp. NPDC047086, assembly GCF_040643685.1. NCBI lineage: Bacteria > Bacillati > Actinomycetota > Actinomycetes > Propionibacteriales > Nocardioidaceae > Nocardioides > Nocardioides sp. NPDC047086. Next base: position 44,293 of record NZ_JBEYUV010000029.1, on the reverse strand, counting down.
CTTCCCGGTGCCCGGCGGCCCCCACAGCAGCAGCGAGAGCGACTGACCGCCCTCCACCACCTGATGCAGCGGCGACCCGGGAGCACGCAGCGAGCTCTGCCCGACCAGCTCCTCGAGCGTACGCGGGCGCATCCGCACCGCCAGCGGCGCAGCCGCATGGTCACTGTGGCTCAGCGACCCGCCACGCGAGGCGCCGGCAGCGGCCCCCATCTCAAACAACCCGTCCACACGCCAACCCTAGTAGTCGGCACCGACAGACTCAGCCGACAGGGGGTGGCGGTCAGGTGAGGCGTACGCGTGGGTCGAGCACGCTGTAGAAGAGGTCGACCAGGAGGTTGGTGATCACGATGATCAAGGCGGAGATCAGCGTGGTCGCCTCGATGACCGGGAGGTCGCTCTGGCTGACCGCGTTGAGCGCACGGAGGCCGAGGCCGGGGATACCGAAGATCAGCTCGGTGAAGATGGTGCCCGTCAGCAGCGCTCCGAAGTCGATGCCGAAGATCGTCACGATCGGCACGACGGCGGCCCGCAGCGCGTGCTTGTTGACGATCCTCCGCTCCGGAAGACCCTTGGCGCGCGCTGTGCGGACGTAGTCCTGGTTGAACGCCTCGATCATCGACCCGCGGGTGAACCGGCCGTACTTGGAGGAGTTCACCAGGCCGAGCGCGAGCCAGGGCAGCAACAGGCCCCAGGCCCACTTCAGCGGTGAGTCGGTCAGCGGTGTGTAACCCTCCTGCGGGAAGATCCCGGCGCTGACCGCGAGATAGAGGAACGCGAGCAGGACGAACAGGTAGTACGGGATCGACTCGATCACCAGCGTCGCGCCGATGACGGCCTTGTCCGCCGAGGTCCCCCGGCGTCTGGCCGCGAACATCCCGATCGGCACGCCGATCAGCAGAATGGTGACACCGGCGCCGACCGCGACCGAGACCGTCGGCCCGATCCGGTCCTTGATGTCGTCCCAGACGTTGACCCGGTAGATGAAGCTGACCCCGAAGCACGGGGCGTCACAGTCGTACGCCTCGGAGCCGAACGCGATCTCGCGGCCGTTGACGATTCCGGACATGTACTCGACGTACTGGACGTGGAGCGGCGCGTCCAGGTTGAGCGCCTCCCGGATCGCGTCCTGACGCTCGGCGGTGCACTTGGGTTCCGGGCACATCGCGTCCGCCGGGTCGCTCGGGCCATAGGTGAAGAGCGCGACGACCGCCACCGAGATCACGAACAGCACGAGAAGTGCCGAGATCAACCGGCGTACGACAAAACCGATCATGGGACGGAGGTCTCGCTTCCTGGGTGGGTGTTCTCGGGCGGTGGCCCGGAGCTGCTGGGTCGGGCGTGCGGGTCCGGCCGGCGTGGGAGCACCCACGCCGGCCGGATCACCTCACTTGAGGTACATGATGGAGAAGCTCGGCATGCCCTTGACCGGGTCGTTGACGACCCCGCCGACCAGCGAGCCCTTGATGAAGGCGTTCGCGTCGTAGCCGGCGTTGATCTCGACCATGTAGGTCTCCTGCATCCACTTGTCGAACTCGCCCCAGGCTGCGGGGACCTCGTCGGCGTCCAACTTCAGGATCTCGGCCTGCTTCGCGTCGGCGTCGGCCTCCTTGAAGTTGGTCGGGTTCGGCATGCCCGGCTTGTTGGCGTTCGAGCCGATCCACTGCGCCGGGAACCACGAGCCGCCCGAGGGCCAGTCGGAGCACCAGCCGCCGTAGCGGAGGTTGATCGGAGCATCCAGGTTGCTCTCGTCGTCACGAATGGTCTCGTCCGTCGAAGCGACCGGGGTCGCCTTGAAACCGGCGGCCTCGAAGCCCTTGACCATCTGGTCCTTCTTGGCGACCGAGTTCTCGTCGTCGCGCTGGTAGTACCACTTCAGCTCGAAGCCCTCGGCCCCGGCCTCCTTCAGCAGCGCCTTGGCCTTCTCCGGGTCGGTGGTCTGACCGTCCTGACCCTTCGGGTACTGGTACTCGACCCGACCGGCGGTGCCCGGGGGCAGGAGCGAGGTACCGGGCTCGATGGTGACTCCGACGATCTCGCCGGAGGCCTTCCAGGCGGCCTGGTAGGGGTAGGCCCAGCTGATCGCCTCGCGGACCTTCTTCTCCGTGATCTTGGTCTGGTCCGGACGGTACATGTAGGTGCACGGCGAGGTGCCCTCGACGAGGTTGTCCGGGGCGCTCTCCTTGATCGACTTGTAGGTCGGCGGAGTGACGTCGTCGTAGGTCATCATCGACTGCGCCGCGCCCTTGTCGCCGAGGATCTGGTTCTCGAGCTTCGCGGTGTCCTGGGCGAACTTGAAGTCGAAGGCGTCCGCGGCCTGGAACCGGCCGGGGTCGGTGTCGGGGTCCCACTGGTCGTTCTTGACGAGCTTCAGCGAGGCGCCGGGCTTGTAGGACTCGAACTTGTAGGGCCCGGTCGCCATCGGGTGGCTCTCGTAGGCCAGCGGGTCCTTGTCCTTGGCCTTCGGGATCGGCGAGAAGACCGGGAACGAGGCGTAGTAGTCGAGCTCGGGGAACGGCTGGGCAAGGTGGATGATCACCTTGTTGCCGTCGGCCTCGACGCCGTCGTAGTCCTCACCGCCGTACCAGCCGGCGCTGGGGTCGTAGTCGGGGAGCTTCTTGAGCTCGGCGTCGGTGTCCGCGAACGGGCCCTTGTACTTCTGACCGTCCTTGAAGAACGTCGTCTGGTAGGTCGGGCCGTCGGTCAGGGTGTCGATGGCGAAGGAGCGCTTGATGCCGTAGACGACGTCCTCGGCGGTGGCCTCGGTGCCGTCCTCGTACTTGATGCCGTCCTTGAGCTCGAAGGTCCAGGTCAGGCCGTCCTCGGAGACCTGGCCGAGGTCGGTGGCAAGGTCAGGGACGAGAACGGAGTCGCCGCTCTTCTGGTCGTAGACGTACTGCGTCAGTGAGCGGGTCACCAGGCCGGACATGATCGCGCCGGAGTCGACGTAGTAGGTCCGGGTCGGGTCGAGGGTGTGGGGGGCGTTGTTGGACAGCACGGTGATCGTGCCGCCCTTCTTGGCGTCGCTCGGGATCTCCAGCGGCCCCTCGGCCGTGGCGTCCTTGCCGGCGCCGGCGCCGCCGCCGGCCTTGAACTCGCCGGCCGGGTCCTCGCCACCGCCACCCCCGCCACCACAAGCAGCGGTGAGCGTCAGCGCAGCGATCGCGCTGGCCGCGATCACTGTTCTCTTCAATTGCATCGTAGATTTCCACCTTCCATGGTTGATGCCTCTCTCCGACGACGTGCTCACCGGAAAGACTTGGGGTCGAAGGCGTCGCGGATGGCGTCTCCGAGCAGGTTGAGCGCGAAGACCAGGACCACGATCCCGACGATCGGCGCGTAGAGGTACAAGGGGTATTCGTCGAACCAGCTCTGGGCGCGCAGGATCGTCTGCCCCCAGGACGGTCGCCCGGTGACACCGACACCGAGATAGGCCAGCGTCGCCTCCGCGGCGATCGTGGCCGGCAGGCTCAGCGAGAACGAGACCACGATCGGCGCCACCAGGTTGGGGAGCAGCTCCTTGAACAGGATCCGATGGGTCGGCATCCCGAGGACGTAGGCGGCCTCGATGAACTCGCGCTCACGCAGCGAGATCACCTCGCCGCGGATCAGCCGGGCCAGACCCATCCACCCGAAGATCGAGAGGATCACGATGAGTGCGATCAGCGAGGCGTTGTCGAGCATCGTCGGGTTCTCCCGCCAACGCTCCACGAGCATCGGCGAGATCGCGATCGCGACCAGCAGGAACGGCAGTGTGAGGAAGAGGTCGATCACGAACGTGATCACCCGGTCACCCCAGCCGCGGCTGTAGCCCGCGATCAGGCCGAGCACCACACCGACCACGGTGGAGACGACCGTGGCGATCGTGGCGACGAGCAGGGACGTACGCGCGCCGTAGAACCACTCCGCGAGCAGGTCGTTGCCGGAGTTGGGCTCCAGGCCGAGCGGCGCCTCCCAGGTGAAGCCGTAGTTGGGCGGGCCGATGACGGGATAGTTGAACGAGTCGGTGTCGGTGACCGGGTCACCGGCACGCACCTCGACGCCGAACAGCTTGCACAGCAGCGGCGCGAAGACGGCGATCAGGACGAAGAGCAGCACGATCCCGGCACAGATCATCGCGACCTTGTCCGAGAGCAGGCGGTCCATGGCGATCCGCATCGGCGAACGGCCCGCGACGTCGCCGGTCCTCGGTTCCGGACTGATCTCGGGATCATCAGGACCCTGGATCAACACTTCGGACACAGTCATACGCTCGGATCTCCGTTCGATGCCAAGGCTCGGTACGCCCAAGACCAGACCACTTGGCGCGGGCCCGAGCCAGCGCGCTGCCTCAAGTTATGCCAAGTTGCCGCGCTTCGGGCGGGACTACAGATAACGGTTCGATACCGACGGTGACGTGTGACACATACGAAACAAAGACGGTCCGCAGCCGTCGGCTGCGGACCGTCTTTCGTAATCCTGACGAGATGCGAGAGATTCTCAGGCACGCCCTCGCGAGTTGTTCGCCAGGTCGTACCAGGTGTCGGCGTAGCCCGGGCCATCGCCCGGGACCTCGGCCGGGCTGGCACCCGGGTCCGGCGCGCCGAACTCGTCGACGCCCAGGAGCGGCGCGGTGATCGGCTTCTCCGGGTGCTGGTGGATCTCGCCCGGGAAGTGGCAGGCGACCTTGTGCTTCTTACCGATCTGCAGCAGCGGCGGCTCGACCACGGAGCAGATGTCCTTGGCGATGGCGCAGCGGGTGCGGAAGTGGCAGCCCGAGGGCGGGTTGATCGGCGAAGGTACGTCGCCCTCCAGCCGGATCCGCTCACGACGGCCGCCGATCGCGGCCTGCTTCACGTCGGGCACGGCGGAGAGCAGCGCCTGGGTGTAGGGGTGGTGAGCGCGCTCGTAGATCGACTCGCGGTCACCGATCTCCACGATCTTGCCGAGGTACATCACCGCGACCTCGGGGCAGAAGTGACGAACGATGGCGAGGTCGTGAGCGATGAACAGGAAGGAGATGTCGAACTCCTTCTGCAGATCCTGCAGAAGGTTGATCACCTGGGCCTGGATCGAGACGTCCAGAGCCGAGACCGGCTCGTCGGCGACGAGCAGCTTCGGCTGCAGGGTCAGCGCCCGGGCGATGCCGATGCGCTGGCGCTGGCCGCCGGAGAACTCGTGCGGGTAGCGGTTGTAGTGCTCCGGGTTGAGACCGACGATCTCGAGCAGCTCCTGGACCCGGCTGAGCACCTTGTTCTTCGGCACCATGTTGTGGATCCGCAGCGGCGCGCCGATGATCGAGCCGACCGTGTGACGTGGGTTCAGCGAGGTCGACGGGTCCTGGAAGATCATCTGGATCTCCCGGCGCATCGGGTGCAGCTGCCGACCGGAGTAGTTGGCGATGTCCGTGCCCTCGAAGTTGATCGAACCTTCGGTGGGCTTGTAGAGCCGCGTCACCATCCGGCCGGTCGTGGACTTGCCACAACCGGACTCGCCGACGAGGCCCAGGGCACTGCCCCTAGCCACCTCGAAGGAGACCCCGTCGACGGCCTTGACGTGCCCGACCGTACGCCGGATCACGCCACTGCCCTTGACCGGGAAGTGCATCTTCAGGTTGTCGACCGAGAGCACTGCCTCCGTGCTCTCCGGTGCGACCGAGGCCGCGGGGGCGGTCGTGGTGTCGCTCATCAGTCCTCCACCAGGTCAGGGGCGATCTCGGGCAGGATCTCTGCCTCGTAGACCTCGTCGGCGTTCTTGATGTGGCACCGCTTGGTGTGGTTGCCACCGCTGTGGGCCGGGGTGAGGTCGGGAAGGGTCGTCCGGCACAGGTCGCCGCCCACCTTCGCCACGTGGTCGCAGCGCGGCTCGAAGGCGCATCCCGGCGGCGGGTTGAGCAGCGAGGGCGGGTTGCCCCGGATCGGGATCAGCTTGGCCTCGGTCGACGCGGTCAGGTCCGGCACGCTGGAGAGCAGACCCCAGGTGTAGGGCATCTCCGGGTTGGTGAGGATCTCCTTGCACGGGCCGTACTCGACCGCGCGGCCGGCGTACATCACGAGTACGTCATCAGCCATCTCGGCCACGACGCCGAGGTCGTGGGTGATGATGATGATCGCCGCGTCGAAGTCGCGCTGCAGGTCCTGGAGCAGGTCGAGGATCTGCGCCTGGACGGTCACGTCGAGAGCCGTGGTCGGCTCGTCGGCGATCAGCAGGCTGGGGTTGTTGATCAGCCCCATCGCGATCATCGCGCGCTGGCGCATACCGCCGGAGAACTGGTGGGGGTAGTCGTCCACGCGACGGTCGGGCTGCGGGATGCCGACGCGCTCGAGCATCTCGATGGCGCGCGTGCGCGCCTCCTTCTTGCTCACGTCGTTGTGGACCTGGTAGGCCTCCATGATCTGGTTGCCCACCGTGTAATAGGGGTGCATCGCGGAGAGCGGGTCCTGGAAGATCATCGCCACGTCGCGACCGCGGCGCCTGCGCATGTCCTCGTTGCTCACCTTGAGCAGGTCGACACCGTCGAGCATGATCTGGCCGCTGAGGATGGCGTTGGTGCCGCGGTGCAGCCCCATGATCGCCGAGCTGGATACCGACTTGCCCGACCCGGACTCGCCCACGATGCCGAGCGTCTTGCCGCGCTCGAGCTCGAAGGTGAGGCCGTCGGTCGCCTTGACGATGCCGTCGGAGGTGGAGAAGTGAACCTTCAGGTCCTGGACCGAGAGGAACGCGCCATCCCTGGCCGGCGTCGTCTCGGGGGTCTTGGAGAGGTCAGTCATGGATCAGCTCCCGGGTCAGGCGACGCGCACGCGCGGGTCGATGAAGGCGTACAGGACGTCGACGATGATGTTGGCGATGATCACCAGAGCGCCGAGGAGCAGCACCAGGCCCACGATGGTGGGAAGGTCGTAGGTCTCGTTCGCGGTCACCGCGAGCTTTCCGAGACCGTAGTAGTTGAAGACGTCCTCGGTGATGATCGCTCCGCCGAGGACGGCAGCGACATCGAGGCCGAACATCGTCACCAGCGGGGTCAGCGCGGCGCGCAGCGCGTGCTTGAACAGCACCTTGCCGCCCTTGAGGCCCTTGGACTTCGCGGTGCGGATGTAGTCCTCGCTCATCGACTCGAGGACGAACGCCCGGGTCATGCGTACGTAGCCCGCCATGTAGACCGCAGCGAGGGTGAACCCGGGGAGCATGAGCTGGAGCAGCCATTCCCCGACGCCACCTTCGGCGATCGGCACGTATCCCGGTGCGGGGAAGATCCCCCATTTGATGGCTACGAAGTTGATCAGCAGGGCACCCACGAAGAAGGTCGGAAACGCATACAGGGACAGCGTGGCTCCGACGACTCCGCGGTCCACGAGGGACCCCTTGAAGACCGCTGCGATCACTCCGAACAGAACACCGAAGACGACCCAGATGGTGACCGCGACCAGAGCGATCGAGATCGAGATCGGGGCTGCCTCCGCGATCTCCTCGTTGACCGTCATCTGCAGCTGCTGGGAGTAGCCCAGGCAGGGTGCCGCGCACTCGGTGACCAGCTCGGGGTTGGCCTCGCGCATCGCCTCGTCGGCGGGGTATTCGCGGCCGACGACGACGCCCTTGGCGAAGTTGCCCCACTGGACCAGCAGCGGCTGGTCGTAGCCGAGGGCCTGACGGGTCTCCTCGATGCGCTCCGGGGGGCAGTTCTTGCCGCACGAGAACTGAGCCGGGTCAACCGGGTTCTTCATGAACAGTGCGAAGACGATGAAGCTCATCGCCACCAGCATGAGCAAACCGACGATCACGCGCCGGATGATGTAGGCGACCATCGGTGGGTCTCACCTTCATTGGGATCGGCCGGACCACCGTCGTGGGGTGTCGTCCGGGGGGAATCGTGTCCAGGTACATGGGGGAGGCGGGGCTCTGGCGAGCCCCGCCTCCAAGGTCGGAACGGCTCAGGGCCGTCCGAACGGTGTTGCGGAGCTGAAGGATCAGTCCTCGACGTCGATGGTCGCCAGGTCCGGGTAGGACGAGGAGGCATCGGTGGTGACGAAGTCCTTCACCTTGGAGCCGTGGACCCAGTTGAAGGTCGCGATCTCCAGCGGGATGTAGGCGACGTCCTCACCCATGACCGCGTCTGCCTCCTGGAGGAACTTGTTCTGCTCCTCGATGGTGGCGGAGTTGGCGGCCTGGTCGAACAGCTTGTCGACCGCAGGGTTCTTGTAGTTGCCGTAGTTCTGACCGTTGGTCGACTTCTCGATCTGACGGCTGTCGAACAGCGCAGCGGTGACGGTCATCGCGGAGCCCCAGTCGGCACCCCAACCGCCCCACATCACGTCGGCCTTGTTGGAAGGCTTCTGGATGTTGGAGTAGTAGACGTCACCCAGCGGGTCGAGCGTGACCTTGAAGCCGGCGGCCTCCCAGCCCTGGACCAGCGCGGCGGCCTGCTTGTCAGCGGTGTCGCTCTGCGGGTAGGTGAAGGTGATCGGGTACGGCGTCTTGACACCGGCGTCGGCCAGGGTCTTCTTCGCCGCGGCCGGGTCGCCCTTGAGGTTGCGGTCCTTGTACGCCGGGTTGGCGACGTAGCCCGGAACGGCCGGGTTCACGATCGAGTCGGCCGGGGTGTAGGCCTTCTCGCCACCGCCGGCGGCGATCCAGGACTCGACGTCGGTCGCCTGGGCCAGAGCCTTGCGAACGTTCGGGTCCTTCATCTGGTTCTGGTTCGGCACCAGGTAGTCGACGTAGGGCGACGGGACCTGGACGTAGCGGTCCTTGACGCCGGCCTCGGTGAGACGCGGGTAGAACTCCGGCGGGACGCGCGAGCCGCTGACGATGGTCGCCTGCGAGTCGGGGCTGTCGGAGAACAGCTTCTCGTAGGTGGTCGTCGCCTTCTCACCGAACTTGAAGACGACCTTGTCCGGCTTGGCCTCACGCAGCGACTTGTCGTCGGTCTCCGGGTCGTACTCGTCGTTGCGCACCAGGGTGCCGCCCTTCTGGGCGTTCCAGGTGTCGACCTTGTACGGGCCGTTGGAGAAGATCTTGTCGTCGTTCTTGGCACCCTTGTCGAAGGACTTCTTGTAGGGGTCCATCATGTGCAGCGACGAGATCGCCAGCGGGAAGTCGGGCCACGGCGACTTGAACTTGTAGGTGATGGTCTTGCCATCGCAGGTCACGGCCTGGTCGAAGTCGGCCTGCTGCTCCGGGGTCGCGGTGTAGGGGCCGGGGTACTCACCCTTGAGCGCGAGCTTCGCGGTCAGGTAGAAGCCCGGACCGCCGGTGAGCTCGTCGGCGGCGAAGTTGCGCGAGGCGCCGTAGGCGAAGTCCTCACACGTGATGTCGGAGCCGTCCTCCCACTTCACGCCGTCCTTGATGGTGAACGACCAGGTCTTGGCGCCCTCGGTCGAGGTGCCCTCGTCGGTCGCCAGGTCGGGGATCGGCTTGCTCGAGACCTTGGGGTCGGTCGACGACGGGTTCGAGAGCAGCTTGCGGTAGACCAGACGCGTGGTGTGCGAGATGGTCTCGCCGACGTAGATCCGCTGCGGGTCCAGGTGGTCGATCGGGTCCTCAGCGACGATGGTCAGCGTGTTCGCCGAGCTCGAGCCACCGCCGTCCCCGCCGCCACAGGCAGCCAGGCCCAGCGAAAGACCGAGCACGCCAGCGGCACTGACCGCTACGTACTTAGCTCGCTTCTTGAGCATTCGTTTCTCCTTGGTGTGGTCGCCGTCAGCCTCTGACAACTGACGCCGTAACGGTGTCCCGGGCGGGTCACCTGTGTGTGGACGGAGCCCCGAGGCTCACCTGTCACCCTTGGGATCAAGGGCGTCTCGCAACCCGTCCCCGAGAAGGTTGAACGAGATCACGATCGTCGCGATGATGATCGCGGGCATGAAGAAGTAGAACGGGTCCACCTGCGCGTACTTCAACGAGTCGGTGAGCACGTTGCCAAGCGTGGGCGTCGGCGGCTTCACACCGACCTGGAGGTAGCTCAGCGCAGCCTCGGCCGAGATGTAGGCCGGCATCATCAGGGTGACCAGGACCAGCAGCGGGGCCCACAGGTTCGGCAGGATCTCCTTGAAGTAGATCCGGGACTTCGAGGCACCCAGGACGATCGCCGCCTCGACGAACTCTCGTTGCTTGATCGAGAGGACCTGTCCTCGGACCACGCGGGCGGTGCTGGTCCAGCCGAAGATCGCGAGCACCACGGTGCAGTAGATCCCCTGGACAAGTGGGCCGTTTGGTAGTCCCGTCACCATCTGGATGAGCTCGAGGCCGAGCGCGGAGAGCGCCAGCAGCATCATCGTCGAGGGGAACGAGAGCGTCAGGTCGGTGAAGCGGCTCAGGCCCGCGTCGACCCAGCCACCGCTGAACCCGGAGATGATCCCGATGATCGCACCGATGACCACCGACAAGATGGCGGCGGTGAGGGCGATGATCAGCGAGAAGGTGATGCCGTACCAGAACCGGGACAACGCGTCGCGGCCGGTGCCGGGCTCCACGCCGAGCGGGTGCTCGAGGCTCGCGCCGCTGAACCGGCCCTCGGGAATGGTGTTGGCGTCGAGCAGGTCCTGGTTGTAGCCGAACGGGTCCAGCACGCCCATCCTGACGAGAATCGGCGCCAGGACGGCAGCCAGGACCACCAGGACGACGATCGTCAGCGACACCATCGACAGCTTGTCCTTGCGAAGCCGCATCCATGCCAGCTTCATCGGCGACTTGCCGGCGATCTTCTTCGCCTCCTCAGGCGAAGCAGAAGGTGTCGATCCACCCGAGAGTTCTTCACCTTCGAACACGGTGGCCGATTCGCTCATGGTTCCTCTGTCTAGTCGTATTTGTGGGTGCCGCCGTCGCACGGCAGCGTCCGACCCACGAGGTCGACGGATGGAACTCTATGTGATCCCTTTGCCCGGATGGAGCCCGGACCGGTAACGATCCGATTTCAACCAGTGATACGGCAGATCGGGAGGGATTCTCGCCATTCAACGCTGAACACCAAGAGTCTCCGGGGCCGGCGAACCGGTCCCGGAGACTCTGTTGGATTTGTGGGAAGCGCGCTCAGTTAGCCGATTCGGCCTCGGCGGCGGCCGGAGAGGTTGAGCTCAGCGCGTCGACGCCCGCCTCCTTGCGCTGCTCGGGCGTGATCGGCGCCGGAGCGGCGGTGAGCGGGTCGTAGCCGGCACCCGTCTTCGGGAAGGCGATGACGTCGCGGATCGAGTCGGTGCCGGCGAGAAGGGCCACGACGCGGTCCCAGCCGAACGCGATGCCGCCGTGGGGCGGGGCGCCGAACTTGAACGCGTCGAGCAGGAAGCCGAACTTCTCCTCGGCCTCCTCCTCGCCGATCCCCATCAGGTCGAAGACCCGCTTCTGGATGTCCTCGCGGTGGATACGGATCGAGCCGCCGCCGATCTCGTTGCCGTTGCAGACGATGTCGTAGGCCCAGGCGAGCGCGTTGCCGGGGTCCTTGTCGAAGCTCTCGACGTCCTGCGGGCTGGTGAAGGCGTGGTGGACCGCGGTCCACTCCCCCGCGCCGACCGCGACGTCACCGGACTCGACCGCCTCGGAGGCCGGCTCGAGCAGCGGCGCGTCGACGACCCACAGGAAGCTCCACTCGCCGTCCTTGCGGAGGTCGAGGCGGTTGCCGATCTCCAGCCGGGCCGCACCGAGCAGGGAGCGGCTCGACTTGGGCGCGCCTGCGGCGAAGAAGATGCAGTCACCCGGGTTGGCACCGACGTGCGCGGCCAGTCCGGCGGCCTCGGTCTCGGAGAGGTTCTTGGCGACCGGACCGGTCAGCGAGCCGTCCTCCTGGACCAGGACGTACGCCAGGCCCCTGGCGCCGCGCTGCTTGGCCCAGTCCTGCCAGCCGTCGAGCTGACGCCGCGGCTGGCTCGCGCCGCCCGGCATCACCACGGCGCCGACGTAGGGCGCCTGGAAGACGCGGAACGTCGTCTCGGAGAAGTAGTCGGTGCACTCGGTGATCTCGATGCCGAAGCGCAGGTCGGGCTTGTCCGAGCCGTACTTGGCCATCGCGTCGGCGTAGGTCATCCGCGGCATCGGGAGCGGGACGTCGTAGCCGATCAGCTTCCACAGCGCGGCGACGATCTCCTCGCCCAGGGCGATCACGTCGTCCTGCTCGACGAAGCTCATCTCGATGTCGAGCTGGGTGAACTCGGGCTGCCGGTCGGCGCGAAAGTCCTCGTCACGGTAGGCGCGGGCGAGCTGGTAGTAGCGCTCCATGCCGCCGACCATGAGCAGCTGCTTGAACAGCTGCGGCGACTGCGGCAGCGCGTACCACGAGCCCGGCTGCAGGCGCGCCGGGACCAGGAAGTCGCGGGCGCCCTCAGGGGTGCTGCGGGTCAGCGTCGGGGTCTCGATCTCGACGAAGTCGTGGCCGGCGAGGACGTCGCGGGCGGCCTTGTTGGCCTTCGAGCGCAGGCGGATGGCGTTGCCGGGCGCGGTGCGGCGCAGGTCGAGGTAACGGTGCTTGAAGCGTACGTCCTCGCCGACCTCGACGTGGTCGTCGATGGGGAACGGCAGGGCGGCCGCGGCGGAGAGGACCTCGAGGTCCTTGGCGACGACCTCGATCTCGCCGGTGGCGAGGTTGGGGTTGCGGTTCTCGTCGGTGCGCGCGACGACCTCGCCGGTGACCTTGATGCAGTATTCGTTGCGGAGGGCGTGGGCGATCTCCTCGTCGCGGACGACGACCTGGACCACGCCGCTGGCCTCACGCAGATCGAGGAACGCGACCCCGCCGTGATCGCGTCGACGGCCTACCCAGCCGGCGAGGGTCACGGTCTGGCCGACGTGCTCGGCACGCAGGGTGCCGGCGTCGTGGGTGCGGATCACTTCTTCTCCTCGTTGTTCGCGACGACCTGGGGCTTCAGGTCGCTCTCGTTCTGGGGCGTCCAGGTGGCCGGGTCGGCCGAGACCTGGTCGCCGGTGCGGATGTCCTTGATCTCGTAGCCGCCTTCGGTCGCGAAGAGGACGTACGGGATGCCGCGGCGCTCCGCGAAGCGGATCTGCTTGCCGAACTTGGCGGCGTTGGGCGAGACCTCGCAGGCAACATTGTGGGCGCGCAGGAGCTGGGCCGCCGAATCGGCCTCGGTCCGGCTCTCCTCGTCGGCGACGGCGACCAGCACCGTGCTCGGGACCTTGCGGTCGCCGTCGAGCACGCCCTTCTGCACGAGAGGCACCAGGACGCGGCTCACGCCGAGCGAAATGCCGACGCCCGGGTAGGTGGTCTTGCCATCGCTGGCGAGCGCGTCGTAGCGGCCGCCCGAGCAGATGCTGCCCAGCGACTCGTAGCCGTCGAGGCGGGTCTCGAAGACGGTGCCGGTGTAGTAGTCCAGACCGCGGGCGATGCTCAGGTCGGCCACGACGCGTACAGAATCAGTGTTCAGCGGCGCGGTGGCGTTGATCAGCGTGGCCAGCTCGGTCAGGCCCTCCTCGAGCAGCTCGCTCTCGACGCCGAGGGCCCGGACCTTCTCGACGAAGGAGTCGTCGGTGGCGGTGATCGTGGCGAGCTCGAGGCACTTGGCGGCCTGCTCGTCGCTCAGCCCGGCCTCGGAGACCAGCAGCTTGCCGACCTCTTCCGCCGGCATCTTGTCGAGCTTGTCGATGAGCCGCATGGTCTCCTCGACGTCAGGAACGCCGAGACCGGCGTAGAAGCCCTGGATCAGCTTGCGGTTGTTGACCTGGAGCGTGAACCCCGGCAGGAACGTCAGCTTGCCGAGCGCCTCGAGCATGACCCGGGCGACCTCGACGTCGTGGTGGAACGGCAGTGTGTCGCGCCCGACGATGTCGATGTCGGCCTGCGCGAACTCCCGGAAGCGGCCCTCCTGCGGGCGCTCGCCTCGCCAGACCTTCTGGATCTGGTAGCGGCGGAAGGGGAACTCCAGCTTGCCGGCGTTCTCGAGCACGTAGCGGGCGAAGGGGACGGTGAGGTCGAAGTGGAGCCCCATCCCCTTGTCTCGGCTGCTGTCGTCCTCCTGCAGCCGGCGCAGGACGTAGACCTCCTTGGAGGTGTCGCCCTTGCGCAGCAGCTGGTCCATCGGCTCGACGGCGCGGGTCTCGATGTTGCCGAAGCCGTGCAGCTCGAAGGTGCGGCTCAGGGTCTCGATGACCTCGCGCTCGACGGTGCGCTGGCTCGGCAGGAACTCCGGGAATCCGGAGAGGGGTGTTGGCTTGTTCATGGTGTGGTGATCAGGTCCTGAAGAAACGGGTTGGTGGCGCGCTCGCGCCCGATCGAGGTCTGTTCGCCATGGCCGGGGAGCACCACGATGTCGTCGGCGAGGGGCAGCACCTTGGTGGTCAGGGACTGCAGCATCGTGGCGTGGTCACCGCCGGGGAGGTCCGTACGCCCGATGCTGCCCGCGAAGAGCAGGTCGCCGGAGAACATCACGTCACTGACCTCGGCGTGGTCGGGGTAGGGAGTCCGGAAGGTGACCGACCCCTCGGTATGCCCGGGCGTATGGTCGATCAGGAAGCTCATCCCGGCCAGGTCGATGGCTTGCCCGTCACTCAGCTCTCGGACATCGTCGGGCTCCACGAAGTCGTAGGTCCCCTGCGGCATGCCGAGCAGCATCTGCGCCGACTCCGGCGAGATCCCCTGGAGCGGGTCGGCGAGGAGGTGACGGTCGTTGGGGTGGATCCAGGCGGTGGAGTCGTACGTCTTGGAAACCGGGGTCACCGACCACATGTGGTCGACGTGGCCGTGGGTGAGGAGCACGGCGACCGGCTTGAGGCGCTGCTCCCGGACGATCTCCTCGATGCCCTTCGCAGCGTCCTTGCCGGGATCGATCACGACACACTCGGTGCCCGGACCGGTGGCGGCGACGTAGCAGTTGGTGCCCCACGGACCGGCGGGAAAGCCTGCGATCAACACGAGAAACACCCTATCCAGCGGTACAGTGCAGCGCCGCATCGTGGCGTCTGACTACGATGGGCATCCCGAGGTGTGCCGGGACACCACGGGGACCTGCAAGTTGAGCCGACCGGGACTGTGACGAGCACGGTGTCCGGCGGGGGAGATTTCATAAGAGGTTAGCGCCTCATGCGAAGAGTAGGGACATTGTGACCAGCGAGCAGTGGGGTCGGGTCGAGGAAGACGGAACGGTCTACGTGAAGACCGCTGAGGGCGAGCGTTCCGTGGGGCAATACCCGGAAGGCACGCCGGAGGAGGCGCTTGCCTTCTTCACCAACCGGTTCGACCAGCTCGCCTTCGAGGTCGAGCAGCTCGAGCGGCGCGTGCATGCGGGTAAGACGTCGCCCGACGAGGCGACGGCGGCGGTCAAGACCGTCGTGGAGAAGGTGACCGACGCCAACGCGGTCGGTGATCTGGCCTCGCTGGTGGCGCGACTGGACGCTCTGGCGCCGGTCATCGCCACCCAGCGTGAGGCCCGCAAGGCCGAGCGGGCCGCGAAGGCGGCCGAGGCGAAGGTCGCCAAGGAGGCTCTCGTCGCCGAGGCCGAGAAGCTGGCTCAGAGCAACGACTGGCGTAACGGCGCCAACCGGCTGCGGGAGCTGCTCGACCAGTGGAAGGCGCTCCCCCGCATCGACCGCGGCTCCGACGACGCGCTGTGGCGGCGCTTCTCGACCGCACGTACCGCCTACACGCGGCGCCGCAAGGCCCACTTCGCCGAGCTGAACGCCCGGCGCGAGGACGCCAAGGTGATCAAGGAGCGGATCATCGTCGAGGCCGAGCAGCTCTCCGCCTCCACCGATTGGGGCCCCACCGCCGGGCGCTACCGCGACCTGATGCGCGACTGGAAGGCTGCCGGTCCGGCCCCCAAGGATGTCGACGACAAGCTCTGGAAGCAGTTCCGGGCCGCCCAGGACGTCTTCTTCGGTGCCCGGGACGCCGCCAACGCGGCGCTCGACGCCGAGTTCGCCCAGAACGCCGTGGTCAAGGAGGGCCTGCTCACCGAGGCACAGGAGCTTCTCCCGCTGCTGGAGAAGGGCGACGACCTCGACGCGGTCAAGCGGTCCTTCCGCGACATCGCCGACCGCTGGGACGAGGCCGGCAAGGTCCCGCGCGACCGCATCAAGGAGCTCGAGGGTGCGATGCGCAAGGTCGAGCAGGCCATCAAGTCCGCCGAGGACGACCAGTGGCGCAAGTCCGACCCCGAGAAGTCCGCTCGTGCCGACGACATGATCGCCAAGCTCGAGGAGGCCATCGCCCAGGTCGAGAAGGATCTCGCCAAGGCCCAGACCTCGGGTGACGCCCGCAAGATCAAGAGCCTCGAGGAGAACCTCGAGTCCCGCCGCCAGTTCCTGGAGATGGCCAAGCGCGCCAGCGCCGACTTCTCCTGACCCACGCCGACTCGGCGCGTCTGTTCAGCGCAGCCGGGCCGAGTCGGCTCATCTTGACAAGAAAACCCGCCGAGTCGGCTCGTTATAACGAGCCGACTCGGCGGGTTCTGTGGTCAGTTTGCGCCGACTCGGCGTCTCACAGGCCTCCGTAGTAGTCGCCCTTGGCGACATTTCCCTTCTGGGCCTGCCGCACGTCTTCGTGGTCGACGGGGTTCCCGCCCTTGCCCATCGCGGTCCAGACGATGCCCGCGAGGAGGAGTACACCGCCGATGATGAGGATCCAGGTGAACACCGGCGGTCTAGAAACCGAGACCGGCAGAGCCGCCGTCGGAGCCACCATGGTGTTTGCCACCGTGGTATTCGGCCTTGCCCAAGGCCTGCCCCCTGTTCCGGTTCGCGACGGCTTCGTCGATGCCTCGCGATGACTTGTTCACCGCCACCCACACGACGGCGCCGACGACGACAACTCCCAAAGCGATCAGAAACCAGGTGAACGGGTCCACGAGATGCTCACTTTCCTATTGGGTGACGCGGTAGGCGTCGAAGACGCCGGGGACGGTGCGTACCTGCTTCAAGACGGTGTCGAGGTGCTTGGAGTCGGCCATCTCGAAGGAGAACCGGGACTTCGCGACGCGGTCGCGGGTGGTGGTGAGCTGGGCGCTCAGGATGTTCACGTGGGCGTCGGAGAGCGCCATCGTGATGTCGGACAGGAGCCGGGCCCGGTCCAGCGCCTCGACCTGGATGTTGACCAGGAAGACCGAGTTGGAGGTGGAGCCCCACTCGACCTCGAGCAGGCGCTCGGGGTGGGAGCGGAGCTCGGCGGCGTTGGTGCAGTCGGTGCGGTGGACCGAGACTCCCCCGCCCTTGGTCACGAAGCCGAGGATGTCATCGCCGGGCACCGGCGTGCAGCACTTGGCGAGCTTGACCCAGACGTCCGGAGAACCCTTGACGATCACTCCGGCGTCGGAGTTTGCGGCGGAGACCTTGCCGTTGCGCCTGCGGCCGACGTTGATGGCCTCGGCGAGGTCCTCGGCGGCACCGTCGTCACCGCCGTGGTCCTCGATCACGCGGCGTACGACAGCCTGGGCGGAGAGGTGGCTCTCGCCGACCGCCGCGTAGAGCGCGTCGACGTCGGCCAGGTCGAAGTGGTCGGCGGCGAGCATGAGCGACTCGCGCGACATCAGCCGCTTGAGGGGCAGCCCTTCCTTGCGCATGAGCCGGGCGATCGCGTCCTGGCCCTTCTCGATGGCCTCGTCGCGGCGCTCGCGGGTGTGCCACTGCCGGATCTTCGCCTTGGCCCGGTTGGACTTGACGAAGGAGGCCCAGTCCCGCGACGGACCGGCGTTGGGCGACTTGGAGGTGAAGACCTCGACGACGTCGCCGCTCTCCAAGGTCGACTCCAACGGCACCAGACGGCCGTTGACGCGGGCACCGATGGTCTTGTTGCCGACCTCGGTGTGGACGGCGTAGGCGAAGTCGACCGGAGTCGCGTCGGCGGGCAGCGCGATCACGTCGCCCTTGGGCGTGAAGACGTAGACCTCGGTACGCTTCATCTCGAAGCGCAGCGACTCCAGGAACTCGCCGGGGTCGTTGACCTCCGACTGCCAGTCCATGAGCTGCTTGACCCAGCTCATGTCGTTGTCCATCGGCCGGTCGGTGTCGACACCGTTACGGCCGTCCTCCTTGTACTTCCAGTGGGCGGCCACACCGAACTCGGCACGGCGGTGCATCGCGAAGGTGCGGATCTGCAGCTCGACCGGCTTGCCCTGCGGACCGATGACCGTGGTGTGCAGCGACTGGTACATGTTGAACTTCGGCATCGCGATGTAGTCCTTGAAGCGCCCCAGGACGGGGTTCCACCGCGAGTGCAGGATGCCGAGGACGGAGTAGCAGTCGCGCTCGTCCTCGACCAGGATCCGGATGCCGACCAGGTCGTTGATGTCGGAGAAGTCCTTACCGCCGACGATCATCTTCTGGTAGATCGAGTAGTAGTGCTTCGGTCGGCCGGTGACGGTCGCCTTGATCCGGGCCTCGTGCAGGTCGCGCTCGACCTGGTCGATGACCTGGGCCAGGAACTTCTCCCGCGACGGGTTGCGGTCGGCGACGAGACGGACGAGCTCGTCGTACATCTTCGGGTAGAGGGTCGCGAAGGCGAGGTCCTCGAGCTCGAACTTGATGGTGTTCATGCCGAGCCGGTGGGCCAGCGGCGCGTAGATGTCGAGGGTCTCGCGGGCGCTGCGCTCCTGGCTCTTCTGCGGGACGTAGCGCAGCGTACGCATGTTGTGCAGGCGGTCGGCCAGCTTGATCACCAGCACCCGGATGTCGCGGGACATCGCCACGACCATCTTGCGGATCGTCTCGGCCTGCGCGGAGTCGCCGTAGGTGACCTTGTCGAGCTTGGTGACGCCGTCGACCAGATGGGCGACCTCCTCACCGAAGTCGCGGGTGAGCTCCTTGAGCGTGTATGGCGTGTCCTCGACGGTGTCGTGCAGCAGGGCCGCCACCAGGGTCGGCTCGGTCATGCCGAGCTCGGCGAGGATCGTGGTCACCGCGAGCGGGTGGGTGATGTAGGGATCGCCGCTCTTGCGCATCTGCGTGCCGTGCAGGCGCTCGGCGGTGACGTAGGCCCGCTCCAGCAGGGCCAGGTCGGCCTTCGGGTGGTTGGACCTCACCGCCCGGAACAGCGGCTCCAGCACAGGATTGCCCGGCGTGCCACGTCCGCCGATCCGGGCCAGGCGCGCACGGACGCTGCGACCCGACGGGGCCGGGCCACTGCTCTCCCGCGCCTCGATGTTGTGCGCACGAGGCTGCGCGACGATGCGATCCTCTGCCATGTAACGAGTCTACCGGCCGCACCCGGAGCATTGGCTAGGACGACACCTGCATGATGGACCTGTCAACTGACCAACAGCGAGTGCACCGGAGTGTCCGGCAGCTTGCTGCGCGGGTCGAGGAAGCCGAGCTCGAGCAGCACCGAGACACCCACGACGACACCGCCGCAGCGCTCGACGAGCTCGATCGTGGCCGCCGCGGTGCCCCCGGTCGCGAGGACGTCGTCGATGACCAGCACCCGCTCCCCCGGCGCGACCGCGTCGGTGTGGAGCTCCAGGGTGGCCTCGCCGTACTCCAGCGAGTAGGAGACCGCGTGGGTCTCGCGGGGCAGCTTGCCGGCCTTGCGGACGGGCACGAAGCCCACGCCGAGGTGCAGCGCGGCGGGAGCGCCGAGGATGAAGCCTCGCGACTCCATGCCGAGCACCTTGGTGACGCCCACGGTGCCGTCGGCGTCGCGTCCCGGAGCGGCGAGCGCCTCGACCACCTGGGTGAAGCCCGCATGGTCGGCCAGCAGCGGGGTGATGTCCTTGAACCCGACGCCCGGCTCCGGGAAGTCGGGGACGTCGGCGACCAGCCGCTCGAGGGTCTCCTCGAGCGACCGGCCACCAGCGGCCGTCTCGGAGAGCGTCACTTGCGCTTCGACCTCGACTCGCGCTTCGGCTGCGGACGCCCGGAGGCGCCGCTGTCGGAGACCTCACGGTGCTGGTCGGGTACGTTGCGGCCTCGGCCGGTCGCGGAGCGGTTGGGGCTGGTGCCCCGGCTCACGCCGGCCTCGTGGAGGTCCTCGGAGTCCCGGAGCTCGTCGGGCTCCTCGTCAGCGACCGCCATGCCCTCGTCGAAGACCGGCACCGCGGCGTACTTGTCGGCTTCCTTCATCCGCGCGGCGGCACGCTTCTCGGCGTCGACGACGTCCTTCTCCTTCGACTTCAGGTGCACCAACAGCGGGGTGGCGATGAAGATCGAGGAGTAGGTGCCGACGGCCATACCGATGAAGAGGACCAGCGAGATGTCCTTCAGCGAGGAGGTGCCGAGCTGGACGGTGCTGACGTAGAGGATCGCGACGACGGGCAGCAGACCGATGATCGAGGTGTTGATCGACCGCACCAGGGTCTGGTTGACCGCCAGGTTGGCCGCGGCGGCGTAGGTCTGCTTCTTCTGCGACAGGTTGCGGGTGTTCTCCTTGACCTTGTCGAAGACCACCACGGTGTCGTAGAGCGAGTAGCCGAGGATCGTCAGGAAGCCGGTGACCGTTGCCGGGGTCACCTCGAAGCCGACGATCGCGTAGACGCCGACCGTGATCACCACGTCGTGGAGCAACGCGACGACGGCCGCGACCGACATCTTCCACTCTCGGAAGTAGATCCAGATGAACAGGACCACACCGACGAGGAAGATGCCCAGCGCGAGGCCCGCCTTGGCCGCGACCCGCTGCCCCCAGCTGGGGCCGATGCCGGTGCGGCTGACGTCGTCGTCGGCCACGTCGGCGGTCTTGGTGATCGCCTCCATGATCGAGTTGTCCGCTTCGGAGCCGTCGGCGATCGCCTTGGTCTCGATGACGATCGACTTGCCACCGGCCGTGCGCACCGTGGCGCCGTCGGCGGCCTCGACCGCCGTGTCACCCACGGCCGTACGCAGGTCGTCGGCGAGCTCCTGGTCGGCCTGCGCGACGGTCACGGTGTAGCGCGTGCCGCCGGTGAAGTCGATGCCGAGGTTGATGCCCTGGAGCCAGACACCGAGGACGACGGCGACGAGCACGACCGCGGAGACGGCGTACCAGAGCATCCGGCGACCGACGAAGTCGAAGGACTTCTCGCCGGTGTAGAGCTCCTTGCCGAGCCGCGAGAAGGAGAACTTGCTCATCAGGCCTTGCCTCCGACCAGAGTGGTGCCCGTGGGGGCGTCGACGGTGCCGATCGCGCGCTTGTCCATGCCGGAGAGCACGTGACCCTTGTTGAAGAAGCCCCAGCCGGCCATCAGCTTGGTCATCGGGTGGGTGAACCAGAAGAACACCAGCACGTCGATGATCGTGGTCAGGCCGAGCATGAAGGCGAAGCCCTTGACCTCGTTGGTCGCGAAGACGTAGAGCACGAACGCGGCCAGGAACGAGACACCGTCGGAGGCCAGGCAGGTGTTCCGCGCCCGGACCCAGGCCGTGTCGACGGCCACCCGCATCGAGCGGCCATCACGCATGTCGTCACGCATCCTCTCGTAGAGGATGATGAAGGAGTCGGCGGTGATGCCGATACCGACGATCAGACCGGCCACGCCCGGAAGGTCGAGGGTGACACCGGCGGTCTCGCTGAGCAGCAGGATCATCCCGTACGTCAGAGCACCCGCCACGAGCAGCGAGCCGATCACCACGATGCTCATGGCGCGGTAGTAGAGGACCGAGAAGATCACCACGAGGATCAGGCCGATCAGGCCGGCCCAGAGCCCGGCGGTGAGCTGGTTGCCGGCCAGGGTCGGGCCGATGACGCGGGTCTGGATGCCGTCCTCGGGGAAGTCGAGGGGCAGCGAGCCGTACTTGAGGTTGTTGGCCAGCGCGGCGGCGCTCTCCTGGGTGAAGTCACCGCTGATCTGGGCGCCTCCGCTGATCCGGGAGTCGGCGGTCGGCGCCGAGATCACCTTGGCGTCCAAGACGATCGCGAACTGCTCACCGGTGCCGGCGATGGCGCCGGTGGTGTCGGCGAAGGCCTTGTTGCCGTCGGACTTGAAGTCCAGCGTGACCACGTAGTTGGCCTGCTGCTGCGGGATGCCGTAGGAGGCCTCGTTGATCTCGGTGCCCTCGATCACGGCCGGCGTCAGCAGGTAGGGGACGCCGTCCTCGTCACAGGTCAATAGCGGCTTGCCGGGGATGTCCTCGGCCGGCTCGGCGCCCGGAGCGGGGCAGGTGAAGGAGCTGTAGGCGGTGGCCCACTCCTGCGGCACGTTGCGCATGAACTTGACGGCGTCGTCGACCTTGACGACCTTGTTGTCGTTCTGCTTCTTGGGCTCGGCGCTCGCCGAGGCCGAGGGGCTGGCGCTCGGGTCGGCGCTCTCGGACGCCTTCTCCGACGCGCTCGCGGTCTCGGAGGCGCTGGCGGTCTCGCCACCGAACGCCGCGCGCGGCGAGGTGCCCGGCACGGTCCCGGTCGAGGGGTCCTCGACCATCGAGCCGCCGCCGGAGTCGGCGGCGCCGCAGGGCTTTTGCGGGCTACAGGCGACCAGGCGGAAGCGGAGCTTCGCGGTCTGACGGACGCGCTCGGCGGTCTCCTGCTGCACCTTGCCGGTGCCGGGGATGGAGACCTTGATGACGTCGTTGCCCTCGGTGGTGACCCGACCGCCGGTGATGCCGGAGCCGTTGACGCGCTGGTCGATGATCGATTTGGCCTCGTCGAGGCTCTCCCTCGGGACCGATCCGCCCTCGGTGTTCTTCGCGGTCATCGAGATCTCGGTGCCGCCGCGCAGGTCGAGCCCGAGCTCGGGCTTCCAGGTGCCGGCGAACGCGATGCCGCCGAACATGATCGCAATGGCCAAGAAGAGCAGTGCGAGTGTCCGGCCGGGGCGCGCTGTCTTGCGTGCCATGTGTTGGTCAGTCCTTCTTGTCGAGGTCCACGATGACGTTCTCGGCGCCCTCAGGGGTCTCGTCGGCCTTGGCCTCGACCTCGGGCTCCTCCGCGGTGTCCTCGTCGATCTCCTCGGCAGGCGCCTCGGTGACCTTCTGGGCCACGGCCTGGCGCACGACCTGGATGACGACGCCGTCGGCGATCTCGACCTTGATGTTCGTCGTGGCCTCCTCGACCTCCGTCACCGTGCCGAAGAGCCCGGCGGTCAGCATCACCCGGTCACCCGGCTGAAGGTTGAGCTGGAGCTCACGAGCCTGCTTCGCACGCTTCTGCTGCGGCCTGATCAACAGGAAGTAGAACAGGACGATGATGACGATAAAAGGAAGGAATTCCACGGGGGTTCGGCTCCGACAGTCTGAGTGGTCACCGGCAGGCGCACGGCGACGTGCAAGTCTAACCAGGCACCTGGTTAAGACTGTGAATCAGGCCTCATCCCACAGCGTTTCCTTGGACCACGCGGCAGCCTCGGCGTTGGCCGGTACTGGCAGCCCGAGGTGCTCCCACGCGGCCGGGGTCGCGACCCGGCCGCGCGGCGTACGTGCGAGGAAGCCGGTGCGCACCAGGAAGGGCTCGGCAACCTCCTCGACCGTCTCGCGCTCCTCCCCCACCGCGACGGCGAGGGTGGAGATGCCCACGGGGCCGCCGCCGAACCTGCGGCACAGGGCGTCGAGGACGGCCAGGTCGAGACGGTCCAGGCCGAGCGGGTCGACCTCGTAGAGGTCGAGCGCCTTCTCGGCGATCTGCTGGGTGACCGTGCCGTCGGCCTTGACCTGGGCATAGTCGCGTACGCGGCGCAGCAGCCGGTTGGCGATCCGTGGAGTGCCTCGGGAGCGGCCGGCGATCTCGGCGGCGCCGTCGTCCATGAGGGTGACGTCGAGCAGGCCCGCGGAGCGGCGCACGATCAGCTCGAGGTCCTGGGGGTCGTAGAGCTCCAGATGACCGGTGAAGCCGAACCGGTCCCGGAGCGGGCCGGGGAGGAGTCCGGCGCGGGTGGTCGCGCCGACCAGCGTGAACGGCGGCAGGTCGATCGGGATCGCGGTCGCGCCCGGCCCCTTGCCGATGACCACGTCGACCCGGAAGTCCTCCATGGCGAGGTAGAGCATCTCCTCGGCGGGACGGCTCATCCGGTGGATCTCGTCGACGAAGAGCACCTCGCCCTCGTTGAGGCCGCTCAGGATCGCGGCCAGGTCGCCGGCGTGGGTGATCGCGGGGCCGGACGTGATCCGCAGCGGCGCCGACATCTCCGCGGCGATGATCATCGCGAGCGTGGTCTTGCCGAGTCCCGGCGGCCCGGACAGGAGTACGTGGTCGGGGGCCCGCTCGCGCTGCCGGGCCGCCTCCAGGACGAGGCCGAGCTGCTCGCGGACGCGTTGCTGGCCGATCAGCTCGTCGAGGGTCTTGGGACGCAGCGCCGCCTCGACAGCCCGGTCGTCGCCGTCGGCCTCGGCAATGGTGAGCGAGGAGAAGTAGTCCTCCTCGGCCCGGTCCAGGTCGTCCTCGTGCATGGGTCCTTATGCCTTCGAGAGGGTTCGCAGGGCCGCCCGGAGCAGCAGCGAGATGTTGGCCTGGTCGCCGGCCTCGGGCTCGATGGCGGTGACCGCCTTGTCGGCGTCCCTGGCGTTGTAGCCCAGGCCGATGAG
The DNA here is from genome assembly GCF_040643685.1 of Nocardioides sp. NPDC047086. Classification (NCBI taxonomy): domain Bacteria; kingdom Bacillati; phylum Actinomycetota; class Actinomycetes; order Propionibacteriales; family Nocardioidaceae; genus Nocardioides; species Nocardioides sp. NPDC047086. The sequence goes on along the minus strand of NZ_JBEYUV010000029.1, from coordinate 19,960 downwards.
GGCCTCGGTCACCTGGTCGCGCCAAGGTGCGGCGCCCGGCTGGACGGCGGCCGGTGCGGAGGCGGTGCCGGTGGGCGCGCCGATCCTGTCCTTGAGCTCCAGGATGATCCGCTGGGCGCCCTTCTGGCCTATGCCGGGGACCTTGGTGAGGGTCTTGGCGTCCTCGCCCGCGATGGCCAGGCGGATGCCGTCGGGCGAGAGGACGGCGAGCATCGCCTGGGCGAGCTTCGGGCCGACGCCGGAGGCGGTCTGGAGCAGCTCGAAGAGGGTGCGTTCGTCGGTGTCGGTGAAACCGAACAGGGTCAGCGAGTCCTCGCGCACGACCAGGCTGGTCGGCAGGTGTGCCTCCTCCCCGGTGCGGAGCGTGGCCAGCGTGTTGGGCGTGCAGAGCAGCTCGATGCCGATCCCGCCGACCTCGACGACGGCGGTGGAGAGACTGACTGCGGCGACCTTGCCGCGCACGGACGCGATCACTTCTTTGTCCTTCCAGCAGCCGCGAGCGCGGCTTCGATGCGGTTCTGGGCGCCTCCGCGCCACTGGTGGGTGATGGCCAGCGCGAGCGCGTCGGCGGCGTCGGCCGGCTTCGGCGGGGTCGGGAGCCGCAGGATGCGGGTCACCATCGCGGTCACCTGGGCCTTGTCGGCCCGGCCGTTGCCGGAGACGGCTGCCTTGACCTCCGAGGGTGTGTGCAGGGCGACCGGGAGACCGCGTCTCGCGGCGCAGACCATCGCCAGCCCGCTGGCCTGGGCCGTACCCATGATCGTGGAGACGTTCGAGCGCGCGAAGATCCGCTCGATCGCGACCGCGTCGGGCCGGTGCTCCTCGATCCAGGCGTCGATCCCCTTCTCGATGCTCACCAGCCGCTCCCAGACCGGAAGGTCGGCCGACGTACGGATCACACCGACGTCCACCATCGACAGCGGGCGGCCGAGCGAGCCGTCGACCACGCCCATCCCGCACCGGGTCAGGCCGGGGTCGATCCCAAGCACCCTCACGCACACACCTCCATCGAACGTCTGTTCGCAGACTACAGACCCCGCGCCGAATCATCAGGTAGGGCGTGCCGAGAATGTAGTTGTGGGCGACGAAAGTAGAGTTTCGTCGCCCACAACGCACGATTCGGCACGCCGTTTCGACCGACTCGGCGCGCGCGGGAGGTCAGGCGTCGACGGTCTCCATGACCTCGTCGGGGATGTCGGCGTTGGAGTAGACGTTCTGGACGTCGTCGAGGTCGTCGACGGCGTCGATGAGCTTGAAGACCTTCTCGGCCGACGGCGCGTCGGCGACGGGGATGTCCATGCTCGCGACGAACTGGACCTCGGCGGAGTCGTAGTCGATGCCGGCGTCCTGCAGCGCGGTGCGGACCGCGACGACATCGGACGGGTCGGAGACGATCTCGAAGGACTCACCGAGGTCGTTGACGTCCTCGGCACCTGCGTCGAGGGTGGCCTCGAGGAGGTCGTCCTCGGTGACCGTCTTGCCCTCCTGCGCCTTCGCCACGACGACGACGCCCTTGCGGTCGAAGAGCCGCGAGACCGAGCCCGGGTCTGCCATGGTGCCGCCGTTGCGGGTGACCGCGGTGCGTACCTCCATGGCCGCCCGGTTGCGGTTGTCGGTCAGACACTCGATGAGGAGCGCGACGCCCTGGGGGCCGTAGACCTCGTACATGATCGTGTCGTAGCTGACCCCGCCGCCGTCGAGCCCACCGCCGCGCTTGACCGCACGGTCGATGTTGTCGTTGGGGACCGACTGCTTCTTGGCCTTCTGGATCGCGTCGTAGAGGGTCGGGTTGCCGGCCGGGTCGGGACCGCCGGTCTTGGCCGCGATCTCGATCGTCTTGATGAGCTTGGCGAAGAGCTTGCCGCGCTTGGCGTCGATCGCCGCCTTCTTGTGCTTGGTCGTTGCCCACTTGGAGTGGCCGCTCATCTGAAAACCGTCCTTTGCCCCGCGTCGTCGCTGTGCTTGTCGAGCCGCCTCCGGAGTCGTCACAGGGCAGCAGGTGCCCATTCTAACTACGTGGCCTCGGTCACCGTCACCAGCAGGTGTCGAGGAAGAGCCGGTGCAGCCGGTCCTCCCCGTTGACCTCGGGGTGGAAGGACGTCGCCAGCAGATGCCGGCGGCGTACGGCGACGGGGTGGCCCGCCACGCTCGCCAGCACCTCCACCTCGGGGCCGGTCGCCTCGACCCAGGGCGCGCGGATGAAGACCGCTCGGACCGGCTCCTCCACCCCGGCGACGCTCAGGTCGGTCTCGAAGGACTCGGTCTGGCGCCCGAACGCGTTGCGACGCACCGTGATGTCCAGGCCGCCGATCGTCTCCTGACCCTCGGCACCGTCGAGCAGGCGCTCGGCGAGCAGCACCATCCCGGCACAGGTGCCGAAGACCGGCATCTTGTCCGCCACCCTCGCCCGGAGCGGGTCGAGCAGCTCGAAGGTCCTGGCCAGACGCCACATCGTGGTCGACTCGCCACCGGGCAGCACGAGCCCGTCGCAGGTGTCGAGCTCGGCCTGGCGGCGTACGGGAAGGGTCTTGACCCCCAGCCGGGTCAGCGTGGCCAGGTGTTCGCGGACATCGCCCTGAAGAGCGAGTACGCCGATGGTCGGTGCAGTCACCTCGGCAGCGTAGTTCGGGGTGAGGGCCGCACGGAACTCGGCTCAGGCGGTGTTGCACTCGAAGGAGGCGAAGGCGAGCACCGCGCTGCTGGAGAAGTTGATCTGGACGGTCGTCGCGCCGTACCAGCTGCTGCCGGTGAGGTGGGAGCGCACCCGCAGCTGCAGCCGGGTGTTGGAGAGCAGGTTGAGGCCGATCAGGTTGCCCAGCGTCGTCGCGTTCTGCTGATACGCCTGCCTCGAGCCGGCGGCCCCGGCATGGGCGACGGTCACCGCAGCACCCTGGTTCTGGTTGGTGTCGCGGTTGAAGAACTGCAGCTGATAGTCGTAGCTCGCCAGCGGCGGAGCGGACGCCGGCGCGACGCCCTCCCAGCGCAGCGTGATCGTGCTGCCGAGCGCCTGGTTCTGCGCCTGGCAGTTGCCGGTCGCGCTGCCGGTGCCCCCGCCGGAGGACGGCGCCGCGGTCGGCGAGACCAGGCTGGTCGTGCCCAGCGTGCCGCCGGTGACGACCACCGGGTCCGTCCAGGCCGCCCAGGTTGGTGGCATCGCCGTACCCACCAGGAACGCGAGCACGAGGACGGCGAACACGAGCCGTCCTCGGCGCAGCCGGCGGCCCTCGGCGGGCTCCGGTGCGGGGTGCGGTGGTTCCGGCGGCTCGGGGACCACGGGGGCGCTCGGGGCGGGCGGGTTCGCCCGGCGGCGCATCAGGATCGTCAGCAGCAGCGCCGCGTACCCGGCGAGCACGAAGATCCCCGGCGGGTGCGAGAGCCAGGCGATCGCTGCGCCGAGGTGGGGCACGGAGAAGACGACCCGGTCGGCGGCGGTGACCTGGTAGGGACGCAGGTCGGCGGTGTCGTTGGCGTCGCCCTGCAGCCGCAGCAGCGAGCTCGACTCGGTGTGGTCGATCGAGACGACCCGGTGCGTCACCCGGGTGCGCTCGTACGGCACCGAGACCACGTCGCCGACCTCGATCTCGTGGTGGTCGACCGGCACCGCGAGCGCCAGCGATCCGGTCGGGATCGCCGGCGACATCGAGCCCGAGCGGAACACGAGCGGGCGGACGTCGAAGGCCAGTCCCGCGAGCAGGATAAGCAGGCACAGTACGCCGGCCACCGCGGCGACGGTGAGGGCGAGATCCCCCGTCCGCCGGGCGGCGGTGGCGGCGAGGTGCTGCAGTCGGGTCACGGCAGCTGGGTCCCGGTGAGGGTGAAGGTGAGGTTGCTCGAACGGCCCTGGGCGGTGTCGGGGGCGTCGGTGCCGAGCGTCACCTGCAGACAGAGCGTCTGCGACGCGCCCGGCTGGAGCGTACGCGCGGTCGCGATGCCGGAGGAGGGCAGCGGGCCGCCCGTGCCGGTGAGCGCCGTGCCCGGGCAGGTCTGGTTCAAGGTGCCGTCGTCGGTCACGCTGGTGTCGGCGGTGACCTTGAGCGTGAGCGGGGCCAGCGTGCTGGTCGAGGAGGCGCTCGTCATCGTGTAGCTCAGCGGGATCGACCCCGCGTTCTGCACGGTCAGGATGCCCGCCGAGGAGGTCCCCGGATACATGCCGGTCAGACTCAGCGCGGTGAAGCCGGTGTAGGGGTCGGCGCCGTTGACCTGGAGGTCCAGGGTGCCGGTCGTCAACGTGGCTCCGGTGACATCGACCGTGTCGGTCCAGTAGGCCAACGTCCCGGTCGCCCCGATCGAGACGACCACGCCGAGCGCGAGCAGCGCGCGTACGCGCGCCGACCTCACCGCACGCCGTAGCGCTGCCCCCGGGCGCCGTCGTGGACTGGTCATGATCTTCCCTTTCGCTTGCTGCGTAGGACGAGGGCCGTGCCCCCGCCGATGAGGAGTGAGGCCAGGGCGATGAGCGACCACGTCACCGGGCTGCCGGTGTCGGGCAGCAGACCCCCGTCGCCCGCGCCTTCTCCGTCGCCGTTGCCGTCGCCGTTGCCGTTGCCGCCGGGCGGCGTGGCACCGCCCGGTCCGGTCGCGTCCTCCCCGGTCAGACGTACGTCGAGACTGAACGTGAGCGACCTGTCCATCGTGTCGTTGCCGGAGGCCGGTGCGTAGGTCGCGATGACGCCGATCCGGTCCTGGCTGCCCCGTTCCAGCCAGCCCAGCGAGGCGCGGTCACCAGGGCGTACCTCCTGCCACCGGCCGTCCCCGCGGCGAAGCCGCAGGCTCATCGCACCCTCGGCGACCAGGCCGTCGGCGTCGCGGATGTCGGCGCTCACGGTGAGCGCGCCGCGGCTCTCCCCCGCATCGCGTACCCAGAAGGTGGCCTCCCGGGAGTCGCCGGGCACCCAGCGCACCTCCGGTTCGAACAGCGGGCGGGGCAGGTCGACGCCCCAGGTGCGGCCGTCGTTGCTCAGCTGCACCGGCTCGGTCGACGCGGCCGCCGGCGCGGCTGCGGCGAGGCTGGAGATCACCAGGAGCGCGAGCAGGAGACGTACGGCTCTCATGGCCTCGCCTCCGCTTCCTCGGCTCGCTCCCGGCGGCGGTCGCGGATCGAACCACCGAACATCACCAGCGCGTAGCCGATGAGCGGCCCGGCGCCGACCAGTCGGGTGATGGCGCGCTGCTCTCCGGTCAACAGCGAGTTGAGATGGCCGACGTAGGGCAGCCAGTACCAGCGCTCCCCGCGCACCTGCACCGCCCGGACCGGCCGCACGTCCTCGGCGTCGTTGGCGTCGCCGCGGGTGGTGAAGACCCGCTCGCCCTTGGTGGTCGTGCCGATGCCGGTGATGCGGTGGGTCGCGACCGTCGGCTCCCCCGACCTGAGCTGGAAGGTGATCACGTCCCCGATCCCGAGCGTGGCCGGGTGCACCGGGCGTACGACCACCAGCGACCCCGGCGGCATGCCGGGACGCATCGAGCCGCTGAGCACGGTGTACGCCTCTCCTCCGACGAGCCGCGGCACGGCGACACCGAGGAGGATCACCGCGCCGGCCGCGATGATCACGAACCACACCACGAACTGCCCCAGGAAACCGAGGACGGCTCGGGGCCCGGCGATGGGCAGGCGTCGACCTCCCGGCAGCGAGGGGCGCCGAGCCGACGACGTAGCGGCGGATGTCATGGGCACCGCCTCCCAGGTACGAGCACGCGGATCAGGGGTTCGGGTTCTGGCCCGAGCTCTGGTCCTGGGTCAGCGTGATCGTGATCGCGTCCAGGGTCGCGGTGACGTCCTGGGTGTCGTTGGCGTTGATCGTGGTCGCGTCGCCGTACGGGAAGATCACCTCCACCTCGGCGACCAGCGTGGTCGGCCCGTCGATCGCGAACGAGTCGCCGTCGCCCACCGGCTCGCCGCCGAGCTGGTAGTCCGCGGTCGCGGTGAGCTGCATCGTCGTGGTGGCCTTGTCGGTGGTGTAGGTGACCTCACCCGGGGCCGACACGCTGGCGGTCAGGTGGTCACCCGAGCCGGTCACCTCGAACGAGCAGGACTTGGTGATCGAGTCTCCCGGGACGATGGTCGTGACCGCGGAGCCGTCGGGGTAGGTCCAGCCCGCCTCGCAGGTGCCGTCGCTCAGCGCCATGTTGCCCGTCGTGATCGTGCCGCCGGAGGCAGTGCCGTCATCGGTCCAGTAGGCCAGCGACCCGGCGCCCCCGAGAAGCAGGACCGCGGCGCTCGCGGCGGCCACGGCGCCCTTCGTCGACTTCTTCATGTTTCTGTCCCCATCTCCACAGGGGCGCGGTGCCCCTGTTGTGTATGAGTCCAAGGTCCATCAGAACGTCGTGTTTTAACAGGGAAACGGGAGAATTATCGGTTTTGATCTCATTTGCCGAGTTTTTCCCGTGGTGACTTCGGAGAGGGTCCTTTGACCACCGTTCACCACAAACACCGACGCGGCCAGGCCGCCCCACTGAGGGCTGCCCGACCGCGTCGCTCGAGGTGGGATCTACCAGCCGCGCTCGGCGAACTGGATCGACCTGGCCGGCTCGTCGACGTTGATGCCGACCATCGCCTCGCCGAGGCCGCGGGAGACCTTCGCGACGACGTCGGGGTCGTCGTGGAAGGTGGTCGCCTTGACGATCGCCTCGGCGCGCTGGGCGGGGTTGCCGGACTTGAAGATGCCGGAGCCGACGAAGACACCCTCGGCGCCGAGCTGCATCATCATCGCGGCGTCGGCCGGGGTCGCGATGCCGCCGGCGGTGAACAGGACGACCGGGAGCTTGCCGTTCTCGGCGACCTCCTTGACCAGCTCGTAGGGCGCCTGGAGCTCCTTGGCGGCCACGTAGAGCTCGTCCTCGGCGAGGGCGCCGAGCCGGCGGATCTCGCGGCGGATCGTACGCATGTGGGTGACCGCGTTGGACACGTCGCCGGTGCCGGCCTCGCCCTTGGAGCGGATCATCGCCGCGCCCTCGGTGATGCGGCGCAGGGCCTCGCCGAGGTTGGTCGCGCCGCACACGTACGGCACGGTAAAGGCCCACTTGTCGATGTGGTTCTCGTAGTCGGCCGGGGTCAGCACCTCCGACTCGTCGATGTAGTCGACCCCCAGGGACTGCAGCACCTGGGCCTCGGCGAAGTGACCGATGCGGGCCTTGGCCATGACCGGGATGGAGACGGCCTCGATGATGCCGTCGATCATGTCGGGGTCGGACATGCGGCTCACGCCGCCCTGGGCGCGGATGTCGGCGGGCACGCGCTCGAGCGCCATCACCGCCACCGCCCCGGCGTCCTCGGCGATCTTCGCCTGCTCGGGGGTGACCACGTCCATGATCACGCCGCCCTTGAGCATCTCCGCCATCCCGCGCTTGACGCGCGAGGTTCCCGTCTCATTCGTGCTTGTTGCCATGGGGCGATCGTAGGTCGGGAAGCGACGTACGCCATCCTCGGAAAGGCCTGGTCAGGCCACTGTTCCCGAAGTGGACTGCTAGGAGGCCAGTGCCTGGGCGGCCTCGGCGACCGCGGTCGGGGCGCCGGCCAGGGACCAGAGGACGCCACCGGCTTCCACCTGGGTCGTGGCTCCGCCGGCGCCCAGGACCAGGGCTGCGCCCGGGAGACGGTCCCAGTCCGGGACCGAGTGCTGACAGAAGAGGTGGAGCTTTCCCTGGGCGATCGCAGTGAGGTCCATGGAGCCGGAGCCGAGGATCCGGATCGAAGCGGCCTGGCTGGCGACCCGGACGTACGCCTCACCCGACGGGTGCCTCAGCTTCGAGGGGTGGAGATAGGTGGTGAGGCAGCCGAGGGCGAGCGGCACGTCCGGCATCGCCGCGAGGCGGACGCCGTTGCGGGTGGTGGGCAGCTCGGGGCCACCGACGTAGACGGCGTCCTCGGCCGGGGAGTAGACCGCGCCCAGCACGATCCCGTCGGCATCGGTCAGCGCCAGTGCCGAGCACCACCAGTCGAGGCCGCGGACGAAGTTGTAGGTGCCGTCGACCGGGTCGATGGTCCACACGCGACCGGTGGTCGACTCCCGGGCCGAGCCTTCCTCGCCGAGGATGCCGTCGCCGGGGTGCTCGGCCGTCAGGCGTTCGACGATCGCCTTCTCGGCGGCCTTGTCGGCGGCGGTGACCAGGTCGGAGACCGAGGTCTTGGTCTCGATCGAGTCGCCGATGCCCTCGCTGCGCATCTTCGCGGCGAGCGAACCGGCGCCTCGGACGAGATCGGCGGCCAGGCGTACGTCTGCCTCGGTCGGTGCCGTCACGAGGCCGCCTCCTCGGCGAGGGCCTGCTTGCGGACGGTCCAGACGCGCTGGCCGACGGTGACGGTGGAGGCGACGGCGAGGATCCACAGCGCGATGTAGATGAGCAGGTCGAGGTCGAAGATGCCGGCGAAGCCGGTCAGCACCAGGACCAGGACGAGCCGGTCGGCACGCTCGGCGATGCCGACGTTCGCGGTGAAGCCCAGCGACTCCGCGCGGGCGCGGGCATAGGAGGTGACCGCGCCCATCACCACGCACCACAGCGTCAGGCCGAGGTAGAGGTCGGAGTCACCCGGGCCGGCGAAGTAGAGCGCCAGGCCACCGAAGACGGCGCCGTCGCCGATCCGGTCGAGGGTCGAGTCCCAGAAGGCACCGAACTTGCTCGTACGGCCCACGGCACGCGCCATCGCGCCGTCGATCAGGTCGCTGAAGACGAAGCAGGTGATGAAGATCGTGCCGGCCAACAGCTCGCCGCGCGGGTAGAACGCCAGCGCCCCGACCGCTACTCCGATGGTGCCGACGAGCGTCACTACATCGGGGCTGATCTTCAGCGCCACGAACAGCCGGACGATGGGCGCGAGGACGACTCCCTGAACGAAGCCTTTGATGTGATCCAACATGGCGCGGCCACGCTATCGGAAACTGCCGAAACGGTCGTTGTGCACGCCGAATCGGTAGAAATGGTGGCCGAGACTTCACTTGTGGCGCGCCGAATCGTTACTTGTGGAGGGCGAGTCGGTCGTTGTGGCGATCCCGTGGTCACCACAACGACCGACTCGGCCACCACTTCTGCAGACTCGGCCCGCAGGAAGTGCGGACTCGGCCACCATTTCTGCCGTCTCGGCTAGGTCCCTTCGGTGAGGTCGCGGACCTCGGCGTAGCGGGAGCGGACGGCGGGGTCGGGGGTGGCTTCGTAGGTCTCGGTGCCGGCGAGCTCCCACGAGGGGGGCTCCTGGCCGCCGGTGAGGAACCAGGCGGCCTGACGGGCGGCGCCGTCGGCGACGTACTCCCCCGGCTCGGGGACGAGGACGGGGTGGCCGAGGACGACGGGGGCGAGGCGGCGTACGGCCTCGGAGCGGGCGCCGCCGCCGACGAGGAGGATCCGGTTGACCGCGACGCCTTGCGCCTTCAGCGCGTCGATGCCGTCGGCAAGGCCGCAGAGCAGTCCCTCGACGGCGGCGCGTGCCAGGTGGGCGGGCTCGGCGGTGGCGAGGGTCAGCCCGTGGATCACCCCGCGGGCCGAGGGGCGGTCGGGGGTGCGCTCACCCTCGAGATAGGGCACCAGGACGAGGCCGCCCGACCCCGAGGGCGCCGAGAGCGCCAGCCGGGAGAGCTCCTCGTGAGTGACCCCGAGCAGCCTGGTGGTGGCGTCGAGGACCCGCGCGGCGTTGAGGGTCGCGACCAGCGGCAGGTAGCGGCCGGTGGCGTCGGCGAAGCCCGCCACCGTGCCCGACGCGTCCGCGGTGGGCGTCTCCGAGACCGCGCAGGCGACCCCGGAGGTGCCGATCGAGACGACGACGTCGCCGGGCCGGGCACCTACGCCCAGGGCCGCGCCGGCGTTGTCGCCGCAGCCGGGTCCGAGGAGAGCCCCGGCAGACGTACGCCCCGCCGATGCCGAGGGCGCGAGCACCTCGGGCAGCACGACATCGTCGCGTCCGAGCGCACGTTTGAGCAGGTCGCGACGGTATTCACCGGTCACGGCCGAGTAGTAGCCGGTGCCGCTGGCGTCGCTGCGGTCCGTGCGCAGCGCCTCCAGCCCCGGAGCTCCCGCGAGCTTCCAGGTCAGCCAGTCGTGGGGCAGGCACACCGCCGCGACCCGGGCCGCAGCCTCAGGCTCGTGCTCGGCCAGCCAGCGCAGCTTGGTGGCGGTGAAGCTGGCAACCTGCACCGATCCGACGGCCTCGGCCCAGGCCGCGGCGCCCAGCTCGCTGTTGAGCGCGGCGGCCGCCCCGGCCGAGCGGGTGTCGTTCCACAGCAGGGCGGGACGTACGACCTCTCCAGCCTCGTCCAGGCACACCATCCCGTGCTGCTGCCCGCCGACGGAGACGGCGGCGACGTCGGCGAGGCCCCCGGCCGCCTCGGCGGCCGACTCGAGTGCGGTCCACCACGCCGCCGGGTCCACCTCCGTCCCCTCGGGGTGGGGCGCGGAGCCGGAGCGCACCAGCGCCCCGGTCTCAGCATCACGGACGACGACCTTGCAGGACTGGGTCGAGGAGTCGACCCCGGCTACGAGCGGCATGCCCTGCAACCTAACGAAGCCCGAACAGGTGGTCCATGGCCAGCTGGTCGAGGTGCTCGAACGCGTAGCCGTGGTCCAGCTTCTCGATGTCGTAGCTCGCGTTGCGGATGTCCTCGAGCGTCTCGCCTTCGGCCAGGGTCGGCACGGACAGCTCCTCGACCTGCGAGGCCTCGAGCGCAGCCTTGACCTCCGGGTCCGCCCGGAACGCCTTGGCCCGCTCCCGCAGCACGAGGTAGTTGCGCATGCAGCCCGCGGCCGACGCCCACACGCCGTCCTCGTCCTCGGTGCGCGGCGGCTTGAAGTCGAAGTGGCGCGGGCCGTCGTAGCCCTTGGACTCCAGCAGGTCGACCAGGTTGAACGCGCCCCGCAGGTTGCCGGCGCCGAAGCGCAGGTCCTGGTCGAAGCGCGGTCCGTGCTGGCCGTTGAGGTCGATGTGGAAGAGCTTGCCGTGCCACAGCGCCTGGGCGACACCGGAGGCGAAGTTGAGCCCGGCCATCTCCTCGTGACCGACCTCCGGGTTGAGGCCGACCAGCTCGGGGCGGTCGAGGGTGTTGATGAAGGCGAGCGCGTGGCCGATGGTCGGCAGCAGGATGTCGCCGCGGGGCTCGTTGGGCTTCGGCTCGATGGCGAACCGGATGTCGTAACCCTGCTCGGTGACGTAGTCACCGAGGACGTTGACCGCCTCGCGGTAGCGGTCCAGCGCCGCCGCGATGTCCTTGGCGGCGTGGGACTCGGCGCCCTCACGCCCACCCCACATGACGTACGTCGTGGCCCCGAGCTCCGCGGCGAGGTCGATGTTGCGCGCGACCTTGGCGATCGCGTAGCGGCGCACCTCGCGGTCGTTGGAGGTGAAGCCGCCGTCACGGAAGACCGGGTGACCGAAGAGGTTGGTGGTGGCCATCGGCACCTTGAGGCCGGTCTCGTCCAGCGCGACCTTGAGCTTGTCGATCTCGGCCTGTCGCTCGGCGTCGCTCGCGTCGATCGCGAAGACGTCGTTGTCGTGGAAGGTGATGCCGTAGGCGCCGAGCTCGGCCAGCTTGTGCACCGAGTGGGCGACGTCGAGGTGAGGCCGGCTCGCCGAGCCGAACACGTCCTGACCGCTCCAGCCCACGGTCCACAGCCCGAAGGTGAACTTGTCCTCGGCGGTGGGGGTGTAATCCGTCATAGCCTGGCTTCCTCACTTTAGTTCATGACTCGGACTATATGATCCACATCCAACGCGACGAGCGTCACATTGTCAACCCTTTTCGCGCCAGTAAGCGCAGCACTTGACCTAAAGTTCAGAACTTGCTCTAATCCCCTTCATGACGGTCAGAACCGAGCCTGCTCAGCATGCCGGGATGCGAGCGAGCAACCTCGCGCTCGTGCTCGGCGAGGTGGCCCGCACCAGCCCGGTCTCCCGGGCGCAGGTCGCTGCGCACACCGGGCTGACGAAGTCGTCGGTATCGGGACTGGTCTCCGATCTGATCTCCGCCGGCCTGGTCCAGGAGAGCGCCCCGGCCGCGACCGAGCGGGGTCGGCCCGCCACCGCGCTCAGCCTCGCTCCCGGAGGCATCGCGGGGCTCGGCCTGGAGGTCAACGTCGACTACCTGGCCGCCGTGGTGACCGACCTGACCGGCATGCCCCGCTACCACCAGGTCGTACGCCGCGACAACCGCGGCCGCGACGTCGACGAGGTGGTCGCCGACCTCGTCGAGCTGGCCCGTACGGCCGCCCGCAGCACCGCCTCCCAGGCTCTGCCGCTCTCCGGAGCCTGCGTGGCGGTGCCCGGCCTGACCGTCGAGGGCGCCGTGGTGCGCACCCCCAACCTGGGCTGGGCCCGGGTCGACCTCGCCGACGCCGTCGGCGAGGGCACCGGGCTCGAGGTCGACCTGGAGAACGAGGCCAATCTGGCGGCGCTCGGCGAGATGTGGTTCGGCGGTCACGAGCACGACGGCGCTCCTCTGCGCGACTTCGTGCACGTCTCCGGCGAGATCGGCATCGGTGGCGGGATCGTGATCGGCGGTGAGGTCTTCCGCGGTGCGCACGCGGGCGCCGGCGAGCTCGGCCACGTCGTGGTCGCCGCCGACGGGCCGCGCTGCGCGTGCGGCGGACACGGCTGCCTGGAGCGGATGGCCGGGCAGCAGGAGATCCTCGCCCGCGCTCAGGTGGCGACGATGGCCGACCTCACCCGGGCCTGCGAGAGGGGCGATCAGGCCGCGCTGGATGCCGTCGCCGACGCCGGCCGGCACCTCGGCGTCGCCCTCGCCTCGGTCATCACACTTCTCGACCCCACCGCGATCGTGCTCGGTGGCGCCTTCGCCACGCTCGCGCCCTGGCTCACCCCGGCGACCGCGGCCTCGATCAGCCACCACACCGGTGCCGCCGAGCCGCCGCGGCTGCTGGTCTCCGGGCTCGGCAGCGACGCCGCCGTGCGCGGAGCGGCCGGGACCGTCGTACGCCGCGTCATCGCCGATCCCGCCGCCCACCTCGCCCGGCGCTCCTAGGGAGAGATCCTCGCCGTGGTGATCCGCCGGTCGCCGGGGCCGACCGGGTGGACCTCGCCGGTGATGGTGACCAGCGCCTTGTCGCTGCCCGAGTCACCGGCGGCCGAGGCGGCCTCGACACCGGAGAGCTCGGCGATGCCCTCGGCGACCGCGGTGGCGACCTTCTCACCGGCCGAGGCGGCCACCCAGACCTCGACGTCGCCGGGCTCGATGACGCGGGTGAGGCCGCGGTCGGCGAACGCCAGCCGGGTCGTGGGGACCTCGAAGCGCACCGTCGCCGACTCACCGGGCCCCAGCGCCACCCGCTGGTAGCCGAGCAGCTGCGAGACCGGTCGTACCACCGACGCCACCAGGTCGCGGCCGTAGAGCTGAACCACGTCCACGCCTGCGACCTCACCGAGGTTGGTGACGGTCACCTCGACGCCGAAGGTGCCACCGGCGGCGACGGACCGGTCGGCCGAGAGCCCGCTGTAGCCGAAGGTGGTGTAGGAGAGCCCGAACCCGAACGGGCGCGCCGGTGTCGGGTCGGTGCTGGTGACCTCGGAGGGACCACCCAGCAACGGCTGCAGGTAGCTGTAGGGCTGGGTGCCGGAGACCCGCGGCAAGGAGACCGGCAGCCGGCCGGACGGGTTGACCGCACCGGAGATGATGCGTGCCAGGGCCGGTCCGCCCTCCTCGCCGGGGAAGAACGCCTGCAGCACCGCGGCCGGACGGGTCTCCTCGTCGAGCGCCCAGCCGATGGCGTACGGCCGGCCGGTGACGACCACGAGCACGACCGGGGTCCCCGTCGCGACGATCGAGGAGACCAGCTCGCGCTGGACACCGGGGAGCTCGAGCGACTCGGAGTCGTTGCCCTCCCCCACCGTGCCCCGGCCGAAGAGTCCGGCCTGGTCACCCACGACGAGGATCGCGACGTCGGCCGCGGCGGCCGCGGAGACGGCGGCCGGGAAACCCGAGCGGTCCGAGCCCTCGACGTCGCATCCGGCCACGACCTCGAACGAGGCGCCGCCGAGCTCGGCCCGGATCGCCTCGGCGATCGTCGGCAGCTCGATGCCCAGCGGCTTGTCGGGATAGCTCGCCATCACGTGGTTGACGAAGGAGTAGCAGCCCATCAGCGCCTCGGAGCGGTCGGCGTTGGGGCCGATCAGGGCGACCTTGGCGGGGCCCTCGCGCAGCGGGAGGATCCCGTCGTTGCTCAGGAGCACCACCGACTCCTCGGCCAGCCGGCGTGCCAGCGCACGGTGGGCCGGGGAGTCCAGGTCGATCGACTCCGGCGCCCCCTCCTCCAGGCCGGCCACGAAGGACTCCTCCAGCAGTCCGAGCGACTCCTTCTGGGCCAGCGCCCGGAGCACGGCCCGGTCGACGAGCGACTCGGAGACCTCACCGGAGCGGATCAGCGCCGCGAGCGGCTCGAGATAGGCGTCCCCGCTGGGCAGCTCCACGTCGACACCGGCCTCCAGGGCCAGCGCCGCGGCCCGCCCACGGTCGGCGGCGACGGCGTGCATCACCGCGAGGAACGCGACCCCGAAGTAGTCGGCGACCACGACCCCGTCGAAGCCCCAGGTCTCGCGCAGCAGCGTGGTGAGGTGCTCGACCGAGGAGTGCTGAGGCACCCCGTCGATGTCGTTGTAGGACGCCATCACCGACCTCGCGCCGCCGTCCAGCACCGCCATCTCGAACGGCGGCAGATAGATGTCGGCGATCTCGCGCGGCCCCGCGGAGACGGGCGCGTGGTTGCGGCCGGCACGCGAGCCCGAGTAGCCGACGAAGTGCTTCAGCGTGCCATGCACGCCGGCGGCCTGCAGCCCCCGGACGTACGCTGTCGCGACCGTCCCGACGAGATAGGGATCCTCGCCGATGGCCTCCTCGCAGCGGCCCCAGCGCGCGTCCCGGATCACGTCGAGCACCGGGGCGAGCCCCTGGTGCACGCCGAGGGCACGCATGTCGGCACCGATCATCGTGGCCATCTCCTCGACGCCCTCGGGATCGAAGGACGCGCCCCACGCCAGCGGGGTCGGGAAGGTCGCGGCCTGCCAGGCCGCCAGCCCGGTGAGACACTCCTCGTGGACCAGGGCCGGGATCCCCAGCCGGGTCTGGGAGACCAGACGCCGCTGCTCGGCCCACAGCCACGCGGCGCGCTCGGCGGGATCGACCGGCCGGGTGCCGTACACCCGGGTGTAGTGGCCCAGGCCGTGAGCGGTGATCTCCGAGAGACGCCGGTCGCCGCCGGTGTCGCCGGCCATCTCGTTGGCCATCGGCGCGACGACGTCGCCGCCGCGGTCGAGCCAGTAGCCCACGATCTGGGCGAGCTTCTCCTCCAGAGTCATCCGCGCGTGCAGGTCGCGCACGCGCTCGGAGACCTGCGGCCAGGCAGGCAGAGGTACGTCGGTCATCGGTTCAGTCACAGGGGTGTCCGTTCTAGCCCTTGACCGCGCCCTGCAGGCCGCTGACGAGGCGGCGCTGGAAGGCGAGGAACAGCACGAGGGCGGGGATCATGGCGAGGGTGGTGAAGGCGAGAACGCCGGCGGTGTCGGCGGAGTGCTCGGTGGAGAAGTCGGCGACGCCGAGCGGGAGTGTGCGCATCTCGTCCTGGAGCAGCAGCAGCGGCAGCAGGTAGGCGTTCCAGGAGGTCACGAACGCCAGCACCCCGACGGTGATCATCCCGGGTGCCGACAGCGGCATCAGGACCCGCCAGAAGACGCTGATCCGGCCGGCGCCGTCCATCAGCGCCGCCTCCTCCAGCTCCTTGGGCAGCGCCATCAGGAACGGCCGCAGGATGACCACCGTCATCGGCAGCGCGAACGCGGCCTGCGGCAGAGCCACGCCCCACCAGGTGTTCGCCATCTGCAGGTTGCGGGTGATGATGATGAACAGCGGGATGATCGCCACGGCCGCCGGGAAGAGCAGGCCGAGGACGAAGACCATGAACAGCGCCTCGCGCCCCCGGAACTGGTAGCGGGCCAGGGGGTAGGCGGCCATCAGCCCGAACACGACGGTCACCACCGTGGTGATGATCGCGATCATCGTCGAGTTGAGTGCGTACTGCCAGAACGAGGCGTTGGTCAGCACGCCGGCGTAGTTCGTCCACACCCACGGGTCTGGCAGCCCGGCCGGCTTGTCGGCGAGCTGGGCGTTGGTGCGGAAGCCGCCCATCGCACCGTAGAGGACCGGGCCGAGGGTGATCGCGACGACGATCAGCGCGATCAGATAGACCCACAGGTTGCCGCCGCCGAACCCGGCGCGACGCTGCTTGCGGGGTGCTCCGCCCGAGCCGTCTCCGGTCTCGGCGAGAGGGTCGAGGGTCACGCCGGCCATCACGCCGCCTTTCGCTTGCGGAAGAGGGCACCGAACAGGGCGCTCTCCGCTCGGGTGTAGCGCCGGGTGTCGTCCTGGGTGTCACGACGCAGGATGAGGACCTGGTAGGCCAACGCCATCGCGAACGCGATCACGAACAGGATCACGGAGGCGGCGCCGGCGATGCCGTAGTTGTGCCGCTTGGTCCCCTCGTCGATGAGGTACGTCGCCATGGTGTTCGTCGCGTTCGCGGGGCCACCCTGGGTCAGCACCCAGATCATGTCGAAGCACTGGATCGAGCCGATCATCGACAAGAAGGCCCAGGTACGCATGGTCGGACCCAGCAGGGGGATCGTGATCCGCCACTGCGTCTGCCACCACGAGGCCCCGTCGAGCTGGGCCGCCTCGTGGAGCTCCTCGGAGACACCCTGCATACCGGCCAGGAAGAGCAGCACGGCCAGGCCGAGGTACTTCCAGGTCAACACGAGGAGCACGATCCACAGGGCGTACTCCGGGGTGCCGAGCCAGCCCTGCTCGGGTGGGGTGAGCCCGATCCCCGCGGTGAAGGCGTCGATGAAGCCGTACTGCGGCTGCAGCAGCTGCAGCCAGATCACCGCGGCGATGACCTCGGCCAGGACGTACGGCACGAAGATGATCGTGCGCAGCAGACCCTGGCCCCGCATCCTGCGGTCGAGCAGGAGGGCGATGCCGACACCCAGCGGGAGCTGGAGCAGGATCGACCCCACCACGATGACCATGTTGTGGCCGACCGCGCTGCGGAACACCTCGTCGCCGAGGACCTCGGCGTAGTTCTCCAGGCCGACGAAGTCGGTCAGGTCGCCGAAGCCCTTCCAGTCGTAGACCGAGAAGCGCACCGCGGTGACGATCGGCCAGGCGACGAAGAGCGCGATGAGCGCGAGGGCGGGGGTCACGAAGACCAGGATCTCCAGGCGCTTGCGCCAGGCGTCACCACGTTGTCGGGTCCGCCCGGGACCGCCGGGTGCCCGGCGTACAGCACCTGTACGCCGGGCCTCCGAGGTGGCGTGCCCTGGCGCCGCCGGAGCGGCTTCGGTCACGTCGTGTGTCACAGGATCAGCTCACTTTTCCTTGTCCGCGGCTTCCTGGGTGGCCGTGACGATGTCCGCCCCGGTGCCCTTGCCTGCGAACACGTCGACGATCGCGTCGTTCATGGCGCCTCCGACGCCCTGGCCGAAGGCGGTGTCGAAGTAGAGCTGGACGTACGGAGCGCTGTCGCGCACCTTGATCAGGTCGGCCAGGGCCGGGTCGGTCAGCGCGCCGGTCGCGTCGGGGTTGGTCGGCAGCCCCATCCCGTTCTCCGCGAAGCCCGTCTGGACGTCGGTGGACAGCAGGTACTTCACGAAGTCGACCGAGGCGTCCGGGGCGCCCTCAGAGACGGCCCAGGCGTCGCCGCCGCCCATCTGCGCGGCCGGGTCGCCCTGGCCACCCTCGATCTGCGGGAAGGCGAACCAGCCGGTCTTGTCCCCGAGGCCCAACTTGTCCTCGGTGATGCCCTGCATCACGCCGGGCTCCCAGTGGCCGGCGAGCTCCATGGCCACCTTGCCGGTGGCGAGGAGGCCGGAGGCCGAGGTCGGGCCCTCCTGGGCGCCGGTGGAGAGGAAGCCGTTGTTGAACGGCTTCTTGGCGACGATGT
The DNA here is from genome assembly GCF_040643685.1 of Nocardioides sp. NPDC047086. Taxonomy (NCBI): domain Bacteria; kingdom Bacillati; phylum Actinomycetota; class Actinomycetes; order Propionibacteriales; family Nocardioidaceae; genus Nocardioides; species Nocardioides sp. NPDC047086. The sequence continues at coordinate 2,035 of NZ_JBEYUV010000029.1, read as the reverse complement.
CGACGAGGTCGTCACCGGCCTTCTCGAAGCAGGGGTCGGAGAAGTCGAGGCTCTTGACCGCCGAGCTCAGTACGTCCTCGGAGCACTCCCGGACCGCGGTCCAGTAGTAGTAGTGCGCGGCCGGCCAGGCGTCCTTGGCGCCGACCGAGACGGGCTGGATCCCTGCCGCCTTGAGCTTCTCGACGGCGGCGTAGAAGTCCGCCATCGTCGTCGGCGCGGCGGTGATGCCGGCCTTGGCGAAGAGGTCCTTGTTGTACCAGAACCCGACCACGCCGATGGAGAACGGCAGTGCGTACGTCTTGTCCTCGACCTGCCAGCCGGCGACGGAGCCGCCGATCATGTCGATCTCCTCGCTCGCGTCCTCGGACAGGTCCTCGGTCAGGCCCGCCTCGACGTGGTCGGCGAGCTCGCCGCCGCCACGCTCCATGTAGACGTCCGGGATCTGCTCGGGGTCCCCGCTCTGGAACGCGGCGTCGAGCTTGGTGAGCATGTCCTCGTGGGCGAAGGCCTGCACCTTGACGTCGACGCCGGGGTTGGCCTCCTCGAAGTCCTTCGCGACCTGCTCGTAGTAGCCCTTTCCGGGATCGTTGTTGGAGTTGTGCCACCAGATGATGGTGTTGTCGTCGCCACCGGAGTCGCCCGAGCCGCCACAACCGGTGGCGGCAATCATCAATCCGGCGCACAGCGCGGCGAGCGCTTGTGTCTTCCTCGACATCTTGGGACCTCTTCGTCACAGCTCTGGATGTATGGGTGATGTGACTGCCGCCACATTCGTCGGGGTCGAGCATGGCGCGTCCGAGCCGATCGTGTCAATCGTTGTCGATAACGTTTTCGTAGATGGTTATCGAACATGCACCAAGTGGGCTACTGTCAGGGTCATGAGTACGCTCGACCAGCCCCGCCCCCGCCGGGTGACGATCACCGATGTCGCCCGCGAAGCAGGGGTCTCGGTGGCCACGGTCTCGAAGGTGATCAACGAGCGCTACGGAGTCAGCGAGGCGACGAGCGAGAAGGTCCTCGCGGTGATCGACCAGCTGGGCTACCAGTCCTCGCTGATCGCCTCGAGCCTGCGCCGCAAGTCCACCGGCGTGATCGGCGTGCTCGTGGCCGAGTTCGAGCCCTACTCCGCCGAGCTCCTCAAGGGCATCTCGGCGGCCCTGGACGGCACCGGCTATGAGCTGTTGGCCCACGCCGGACGCACCGGCGCCCACAACCACACCGGCTGGGAGCGCCGCTCGCTCTCCCGCCTCGGTCACACCCTGATCGACGGCGCCATCGTGGTCACGCCGTCGATGATCATCACCGACGAGACCACCATCCCCGTCGTCGCGATCGACCCCCACACCGGACCGGACGGCCCGATGACCGTCGACGCCGACAACGTCACCGGCGCCCGGCTCGCCGTCGACCACCTGGTCGGGCTCGGCCACCGGCGCATCGGGTTCCTCGGCGGGCGCCCCGACCTCCGCTCCGCCGGCCTGCGCGAGCAGGGCTACCGCGAGGCCCTCCACGACGCCGGCCTGAGCGTCTCCCCCGACCTGATCCGGGTGGGCGGCTACCACCCCGAGCTCGCCGAGGCACCGGCCCGCGAGCTGCTCTCGCTACCGGTCGGCGAGCGGCCCACCGCCATCTTCGCCGCCAACGACATCTCCGCGATCAAGGTCATCGAGGTCGCCGGCTCGCTCGGCCTGCGCGTGCCCGAGGACCTCTCGGTGATCGGCTTCGACAACGTACCCGAGGCCCGCGACGCCACTCCCCCGCTCACCACCGTCGCCCAGCCCCTCCACGAGATGGGCCGAGCCGCCCTCGGGCTCCTGCTCGAGCTCCTCGAGGGCAAGCAGACCGAGCGCCATCTGCGGCTGCCCGCCGAACTGGTCGTGCGCAGCAGCACCGCGCCGCCGGCGAAACCGTAGTTCTGGCGGGCCGAGAACGCAGTTGTGGCGGAACGACCGGTGCCCGATCGCGTTGATGACCGTGTTGTAGGGGCGGAAGACGTAGCCATCGCGCTCCGAGGCCGGCCAGTCGACGATGTCGC
>NZ_JBEYUV010000028.1:0-85210 GCF_040643685.1 Nocardioides sp. NPDC047086 | reverse complement strand
GTCGGCGCGTTATAACGCGCCGACTCGGCGGATTCGGGGTTGGTCTGCGACGAGTCGACCAGACGTCAGATGCGCTCGAGGATCATCGCCATGCCCTGGCCGCCGCCGACGCACATGGTGATCAGACCGGTGGTCTTGTCGTGCCAGTCGAGGCTGTTGAGCATGGTGTTCTGCAGGCGCGCACCGGTCATGCCGAAGGGGTGACCGACGGCGATGGCGCCACCGTTGATGTTGAGGCGGTCGATGTCGATGCCGAGGTCCTGGTAGGACGGGATCACCTGGGCCGCGAAGGCCTCGTTGATCTCGACCAGGTCGATGTCGCCGATCGACATGCCGGCGTACTTCAGCGCGTTCCGGGTCGCCTCGACCGGGCCGAGGCCCATGATCTCGGGGGAGAGGCCGGAGACGCCGGTGGACACGATCCGGGCCAGCGGGGTGACCCCGAGCTCGGCGGCCTTGGTGTCGGACATGACCACGACCGCGGCGGCGCCGTCGTTGAGGGCGCAGCAGTTGCCGGCGGTGACGGTGCCGTCCTCGCGGAAGACCGGCTTGAGGCCCGAGATGGCCTCCAGGGTCACGCCCGCGCGGGGGCCGTCGTCGGCCGAGACGACCGTGCCGTCAGGGGTGGTGACCGGGGTGATCTCGCGGGCCCAGAAGCCGTCGGCGATGGCCTTCTCGGCGAGGTTCTGCGAGCGTACGCCGAACTCGTCCATCTCCTGGCGGGAGATGCCGCGCGAGGTGGCGAGGTTCTCCGCGGTCTGGCCCATCGCGATGTAGACGTCCGGCAGCAGGCCGTCCTCGCGCGGGTCGTGCCATTTCTCGTTGGACGCGGCGGTCGCGGTGGTGCGCGACTGGGCGTCGTCGAAGAGGTGGTTGACCGTGTCGGGCAGGTGGTCCGAGGTGCCCTTGAAGAAGCGGGACACGGTCTCGACGCCGGCCGAGACGATGATGTCGGCCTCGCCGGCCTTGATCGCGTGCAGCGCCATCCGCGAGGTCTGCACCGAGGAGGAGCAGTAGCGGGTGATGGTCGCGCCGGGCACCTTGTCCCAGCCGTTCAGCACGGAGACCACGCGGCCCATGTTGTTGCCGGACTCACCTCCCGGCAGGCCACAGCCCAGCAGCAGGTCGTCGATGTCGTTGGGGTCGAGACCCTCGACCTTCCCGACGGCCTCCTTGGTGATGAGGGCCGCAAGGTCGTCCGGACGGAAGTCCTTCAGAGATCCCTTGTTGGCTCGCCCGATCGGGGTACGGGCGGCGGCGACGATGACTGCCTCAGGCATGAACACTCCCGGGTTACTGGTGAGTAGAAAGCGATGTGGTCGACACCATACTCGCCCGGACCCGGCGTTGAGACCAGGCCCAGTGCCCAAGATGATCTGGAAGGATCGGTCACGTGCGCCACCTCTACGAATGCCCCATGCGCTGGGCCGACCTCGACATGCTGGGTCACGTCAACAACGTCGTCTACGTCGACTACCTCCAAGAGGCGCGCGTGGACATGCTGCGCACGCACGCCCGGAGCCCGCAGACCCAGGGCCTGGCCGAGGGAGTCGTGGTGGCCAGCCACCAGGTCACGTACGTCGCTCCGCTGCTCTTCGACTTCACGCCGGTCTACGTCGAGTCGTGGGTGACCGACATCCGGGCGGCGAGCTTCACGATGGCGTACGAGATCTTCCGCGACCAGCCCGACGGCACCCGCAAGGTGTTCCTGCGGGCGAGCACGGTCCTGGCGCCGTACGTCTTCGCCACCGAGTCGCCTCGCCGGCTCAAGCCGGAGGAGAAGGCCAACCTCCAGCCCTACCTCGAGTCCTACCCGGAGGAATGGTCGCCGAAGCCGCTCGCGCTGGGCGAGCCGAAGCGGCTCGAGGACGGGCGCTTCCCGCTCTTCGTCCGCTTCTCCGACGTCGACGCCTACGGACACGTGAACAACGTCAAGTACTTCGAGTACTTCCAGGAGTCGCGGATCGCGCTGATGAAGCGGCTCAGCTCCCACAACGAGGTCAAGGCCTGGCCCTCGGTCGTGGTCGCGCAGACCGACGTCACCTATCACGCGCCGGTCCTCGCTCGCTCGGAGCCGTACGACGTGTGGAGCTACGTCTCCCGGCTGGGCACCAAGTCGATGACGATCGAGTCGGAGATCGCCGACGGAGACCTTCGGCTCGCCCGCGGACAGGTCACGCTGGTCTTCTACGACCTGGAGTCCGGGAAGGCCGTCGAGCCCAGCCCGCAGGTGCGCGCGGCCGTCGAGAGCGTGCTCTAGCGAGCCTCAGTCGCGGCCGTCGTCCTCGTCGCAGACGTCGCGGCGGTCGTAGCGGTGCTCGTCGCGGTGGTCGCGCCCGCAGTCGTCGCCCCTGTCGCGGTCGCGGTCGCCGTACCAACCATCGGTCCACTCGCTCCAGTCCCAGCCGTCCTGGCTCGCCGTGAAGTCCTGGCCGGGCATGGCGGGGCCTTGGTCCGGGGTCTTGCCCGGCTTCTCCCCGGTGCGCGTCTTCCGGGCGCTCAGCGTGCTGCCCTCGGCGGGCTGTCGTGAGTCCGGCGCCGTGTCGGAGGGCGCGAGCAGGTCGCGGGAGGCGAGCTGGGTCGCGAGCGAGGCGTCGGCGGGAGGTGGCAGCGTGCCGACGGAGGTGTCCTCGGCGGCGTCGACGGGCTCGGGCGGACCCGTCGGGTCGTCGAGCACGGTCAGCGGACCGGTCGCCTCCTGCGCGGGCCGGGTCGTCTGGTCCGGTCCGATCGACCGGATACCCCCGATGAGCAGTGCCATCGCGACGGTGGCGATGACCGCAAGCCCGACTCCGACGATAGCCCGCTGAATTGCCCGCATGCGTCCTCCGAGAGCGCTCTGAACGACAAAAGTTCTGCTTGAGCCCAGTAGCCTCCCAGTGCTTGCGTCAGTTGTCGAGAAGCGGGACCTTTGTCAGCGTTTCCTGAGCCGGGTCACCAACAGCGCGCGGCGTTCGGAGATCCGCTGCCACACGTACTGCTGGATGAGGAGCGTCAGCCACCCGGCGATCGCCATGCCGGAGACGTTGACGACGAGCTGCAGGGTGCTGCCCCAGATCTCATCGCCCAGCCCGAAGGCGAGACCGAGGGCCACGTTGGCGGCAGCCGGGATGGTGGTGACCGAGATGAACACGCCGGACAGGTTGCCCGCCCGGGCCGAGGTCAGCGCGAGCACTCCGGCGGCGGCCGCGATCAGCGCGACGATGAAGGACCACTTGTCGGGGGTGTAGATGAACGCGGTGCCCGGCCGCTCCGCGGTGACGTGCGCAGCCGTGATCCAGCCCAGGGCGCGGGCGACGAGCGCGGCCAGCGTGGTCACGGCGATGCCGACCGCGAACCCCGCCAGCAACGTACGCAGCGACTGGCCCAGCAACCCGAAGCGGCGGCGTACCAGGGCGACCCCGAGGGCGGCGATCGCGCCGAACTCGGGCCCGATGACCATCGCCCCGATGACCAGGATCTGGGAGTCGAGGACGATCGCGATGCCGGCCAGCATCGTGGCCAGGCTGATCAGGCTCAGGAAGGTCCAGTTGGTCTCGGAGTCCTCGTAGGCCCGCTGGGTCACGTCGGCCCACACGACCGAGTCGGCGCTGCTGCCCGGCGCGAGGTGGTCGGCGGTCAGGCCCGCCTCGGACATCCACGTCTGCACGGGCTCGACGTGGAGGCTGCCCTCCCGGTGTACGCCGAGCTCGCGGAGCCGGTCGATGATGTCGTTGGCCGCCTCCCGGGCGACCGCGGCCAGCACCACATCGCCCTCGGGACGCAGCGAGGCCCCCGGCAACGACGAGAGCTCGCTGACCGCGGGGTCGGCGGTGAGGACCTCGAGGATCGCGGGTGTCAGGTGCTCCGGCGAGGTGATCCGCAGCTGCAGCATGGGCACATTGTTGCTCACGCCCGCTGTGCCCGGGGCGCGCCCGGCGATCGTGTGGCGGCCGTCAGATCCAGTTGCGCCGTCGGAAGAGGACATAGAGGACGACGTTGACCGTGAGCATCAGCCCGAGCGCCATGAAGTAGCCGTAGCGCCACTGCAGCTCGGGCATGAAGTCGAAGTTCATGCCGTAGACCGTGCCGACGAGCGTGGGCGCGAACAGGATCGCCGCCCAGCCGGAGATCTTCTTGACCTCGTCGTTCTGCTGCACGCTGAGCTCGCTGAGCGCCTTCATCTCCTCGTTCTGCTGCTGGGCGACGAGGGTGGCGTTGACGGTGAGGATGTCGCGCAGCAGGTTGCGGAACTCGTCGATCTGCTCGACGGTGCCGATGATGTGGTCCTCGACGTCGCGCAGGTAGCGCTGGAGCTCCGCGTCGGTGCGGTACTTGGCGAAGCCGGCGGCCAGGGAGCGTACGACGCCGAGGAGCGGCCGGGTCGCCCGCTGGAACTCGACCACCTCGCGGGAGAGCTCGTAGATGCGGCGGGACACCTGGGTGTCGCCACGGAACATCTCGGTCTCGATCTCGTCGATGTCGTTGGCGAGTCCGGCCACGACCGGCGCGTAGCCGTCGACGACGCGGTCGAGGATGGCGTACAGCACCGCCTCGGGGCCGAGGCGGAGCAGATCGGGGTTGCTCTCCATCCGGCGGCGAACGGGGGAGAGGTCGGGCTGGTTGCCGTGGCGCACGGTGAGCACGAAGTCCGGGCCGACGAAGAGGTGCAGCTCACCGAAGTCGATGTCCTCGGTCTCGTCGACGTACCAGGCGGCCCGCAGCACCACGAACAGCGTCTCGTCGTAGCGCTCGATCTTCGGTCGCTGGTGAGCGAGGATCGCGTCCTCCACAGCGAGCTCGTGCAGGCCGAACTCCTCGGCCAGCGAGGCCAGCTCGTGCTGGTTGGGCTGGTAGAGCCCGATCCAGGCCATCGCGTCGTCGTGGGCGTGGAGGGAGCGGTACGTCGCGGCGAGCGTCGAGGGTGAGTCGACGCGGTCGCCGCCGACGTAGACGGCACTGTCGATCATGCTTCCGCTGGCCGCCGCCGCCATCGAGGACCGACCACCTCCGCCGTGCTGCGAGGGGATCCTCGGTGGGTCGGCACGGCGCTGCTTGGTGAGTGCGCGCAGGGTCTTGAACGGGCGCTCGGACATGGTGGCCTCCTGAAGTGTTGCGAGCGAGCGGGCGACGTTGGAACGCGTCGCGCCGGCCCGGGCACGAACTCCTGGTGGCCGGACCGGTCAGGGCGAGGTGGTACTCGGAGGTTGACCGTCCATGGCGGCCACCTCCTCTCTTCCTCGGTCACGGGCGACAGCCCGACTGCCTGCTCGTTCGCACGGAGTCACGTGCGCACCAGGACAGGCTATGGCGTCTGTGTGCGGCACGAGAAGTCGCCGAGGTGTCAGGAAACCGTCAAGGTCGTCCGGTGCGGCCGCGACAGGCGTAAGGGTTCCGTCAACGCGGCCGGAAACGGCCCGATGCGGGTCTGGAATGGAGGCGTGTCAGACCTCATCTACATCCTCCTCACGCTCGCGTGCTTCGCCGGGCTCGCCCTGCTGGTCGGTCTGATCGACCGCCGGCTGGGCTCGCCCGAGACAGCCACGGACGACGTCGCGGACGTCGCTACCGACGTCGCTACCGACGTCGCTGCCGACGACGCCGCGGGCGTGAGCGTCCCCCACGACAGCCAGGTCCCCGGAGCCGCCCGATGAACGCCACGCTCGCAGCGGTGCTGCAGATCCTGGCCCTGGTCGCGGCGTTGGCGCTCAGCGTGCCGCTCCTGGGCCGCTACCTCGCCCACATCTACACCAGCCCCCAGCATCTGCGTGCCGAGACCGTGGCCTACAAGGCCCTCAAGGTCGACGCCGATGCCGACCAGCACTGGCGCTCCTACGCGATGTCGGCGCTCGGCTTCTCGCTGGTCGGTGTCCTGTTCCTGTTCGCCTTCGGGCGGCTGCAGAACCTGCTGCCGCTCGACGGCGGCTTCGATCCGCTGCCCAGCGACGGAGCCTGGAACACCGCGGTCTCGTTCGTGACCAACACCAACTGGCAGTGGTACTCGGGTGAGGCGGCCACCGGTCACCTGATCCAGATGGCCGGGCTGGCGGTGCAGAACTTCGTCTCCGCCGCGGTCGGTCTCTCCGTCGCCGCGGCCTTCGCTCGCGGGCTGGCCCGGACGCGCCATCAGGGCAGGATCGGCAACTTCTGGGTCGACCTGGTGCGTACGACGCTCCGGGTGCTGCTGCCGGCGGCGTTCGTCGTCGCGATCGTGCTGGTCGCGGCCGGGGCCGTGCAGAACCTGCACTCCGTGCACGAGATGAGCACGTTGACCGGAGGCACCCAGTCCCTGACCGGTGGCCCGGTCGCCAGCCAGGAGGCGATCAAGGAGCTCGGCACCAACGGCGGCGGGTTCTACAACGCCAACTCCGCCCACCCCTTCGAGAACCCCGACCCGTTCACCAACCTGCTCGAGATCTGGGCGATCCTCGTGCTGCCGTTCTCGATGGCCTGGGCGTTCGGCCTGATCGTCAAGGACAGGCGCCAGGGCGGCGCGGTCCTGTCGACGATGGCCGTTCTGCTCACCGCCGGCATCACCCTGCTGACCTGGGCGGAGATGGCCGGTCCCGGCACCGCGCCGCAGCTCGCCGGCGCCGCGATGGAGGGCAAGGAGACCCGCTTCGGCGAGGCCGCCACGGCGCTCTTCGCCGCGGCCACCACCGGCACCTCGACCGGCGCCGTCAACGGCATGCACGAGAGCCTGACCGCCCCCGGCGGCGGTGTCGCGCTGTTCGGCATGATGCTCGGCGAGATCGCGCCCGGCGGTGTCGGCTCCGGTCTCTACGGCATGCTCATGCTCGCCGTGGTCACGGTCTTCCTGTGCGGCCTGATGGTGGGACGTACGCCTGAGTACCTGGGCAAGAAGATCAGCCGTGACGAGATGGTGCTGGTCGCGGTCTACATCCTGACCACCCCGATCCTGGTGCTCGTCGGCGCGGCCATCGCGCTCACCGCTCCGGCAGGGCTGGCCGGTCTCTCGACCGACGGGCCGCACGGCCTCTCCGAGGCGTTGTACGCCGTCACCAGCGCCGCCAACAACAACGGCTCCGCCTTCGCCGGGATCACCTCGGGCACCCCGTTCTGGAACACGGTGCTCGGGTTGCTGATGCTGTTCGGCCGGTTCGTGCCGATGGTCTTCGTGCTCGCCCTGGCCGGCCGCTTCGCGACCGCCAACCGGCTGCCGGACAACGCCGGCACCCTGCCCACCCACCGCCCGCTCTTCGTAGGCCTGCTGACCGGCGTCGCGCTGGTCGTGGTCGGCCTGACCTTCGTCCCGGCTCTCATGCTGGGCCCGATCGTGGAGTCCCTGTCATGACCCAGACCCCCGTACGTACTCCTGAAGAACACACCGAGCACCACACCCATGTCGAGGCGACCCCGTCCGTGCTCACGGCCGAGCAGATCGCCGACGCGGTGCCCGGGGCGCTGCGCAAGCTGGATCCCCGCAAACTGGTGGCCACGCCGGTCATGCTCGTGGTCGAGATCGGCGCGGCCGCCACGACCGTCATGTCGGTTCTCGACCCGTCGGTGATGGGCTGGCTGGTCACCGTCTGGCTCTGGCTCACCGTCGTCTTCGGCGCCCTGGCCGAGTCGGTCGCCGAGGGCCGCGGCAAGGCCCAGGCGGCCTCGCTCCGCGCGCTCCAGACCGAGACGACCGCCCGACGCCTGCACGGTGGTCTCGGTGGCGCCGAGGAGCTCGTCGCCTCGACCGACCTGCGCTCCGGCGACGTCGTCGTGGTCGAGGCCGGCGAGCGGATCCCCAGTGACGGCGACGTCATCGAGGGTGTCGCCAGCGTCGACGAGAGCGCCGTGACCGGCGAGTCGGCGCCGGTGATCCGCGAGTCCGGAGGCGACCGCTGCGCCGTCACCGGCGGCACCCTGGTCCTCTCAGACCGGATAGTCGTCCGGATCACCTCCGACCCGGGCCACTCCTTCGTGGACCGGATGATCGCCCTGGTCGAGGGCTCGGAGCGGCAGCGTACGCCGAACGAGATCGCCCTCAACGTGCTCCTGACGAGCCTGACCGTCATCTTCGTGGTCGTCTGCTGGAGCCTCTACTACCTGGCCGGCTACTCCGACGCCCACCAGTCCTGGCTGGTGCTCACCGCGCTGCTGGTCTGCTTGATCCCGACGACCATCGGCGCCCTGCTGAGCGCGATCGGCATCGCCGGCATGGATCGGCTCGTCCGCCGCAACGTCCTGGCGATGTCGGGACGAGCCGTCGAGGCGGCCGGTGACGTGGACGTGCTCCTGCTCGACAAGACCGGCACGATCACGTACGGCAACCGACAGGCGTACGAGATCATCCCGGTCACCGGCGTCACGCTGACCGGCGCGGAGAACGCCGCGGTCCTGGCCAGCCTCTCCGACCAGACCCCGGAGGGCCGTAGCATCCTGACGCTGGTCGGCAGATCGATGGGCGGGCCCGCGGAGGCCACGATGGTCGAGTTCTCCGCCATGACACGGATGTCCGGCCTGGACAGCCCCGGCCTGAGCGTACGCAAGGGCGCGGCCTCCGCGGTGGCGGCCTGGGCCAAGGAGAACGGCGGTCAGGTGCCCCCGGAGACCGCGGTGGTCGTCTCGGAGATCGCCGAGAGCGGTGGCACCCCGCTCGTCGTCGCCGAGCACCGCAACAGCGACCCGGCACGGGTGCTGGGTGTCGTACACCTCAAGGACGTCGTCAAGGACGGCATCCGGGAGCGGTTCGACGAGCTGCGTGCGATGGGCATCAAGACGGTGATGATCACCGGCGACAACGCGGCCACCGCCCGAGCGATCGCCAAGGAGGCCGGCGTCGACGACGTCCTGGCCGAGGCGACCCCGGAGGACAAGCTGGCGCTGATCCGGCGCGAGCAGCGCGGCGGGCGGATGGTCGCGATGTGCGGCGACGGCACCAACGACGCGCCCGCGCTCGCCCAGGCCGACGTCGGTGTCGCGATGAACACCGGGACGACCGCGGCCAAGGAGGCCGGCAACATGGTCGACCTCGACTCCGACCCGACCAAGCTCATCGACGTGGTCGAGATCGGCAAGCAGCTGCTGATCACCCGGGGCGCGCTGACCACGTTCTCGGTGGCCAACGACGTCGCGAAGTACTTCGCGATCCTGCCGGCGATGTTCGTCGGCGTCTTCCCCGCGCTGGACGTCCTCAACATCATGCGGCTGTCCTCGCCGGAGTCGGCCATCGTCTCCGCGGTGGTCTTCAACGCGCTGATCATCGTCGGGCTGATCCCGCTGGCGCTGCGCGGCGTCCGCTACCGGCCCTCCTCGGCCTCGGCCCTGCTACGGCGCAACCTGCTGCTCTACGGGGTCGGCGGCCTGATCGTGCCGTTCGTCGGGATCAAGCTGCTCGACCTCGTCATCTCTCTCATCCCAGGACTGTGAACATGTCAGATCTCTTTGCACTGCTACGCCACTCCCTCGCCGGGCTCCGCGTGCTCCTCGCCGCGACCCTGCTGTGTGGGATCGCCTACCCGCTCGTCGTCACGGGTGTCGCCCAGGCCGCCTTCGGGTGGCGTGCCGACGGCTCGCTGGTCACCGAGTCCGGGGTGCGCACCAGCGACCCCGGCGAGGCGGTCGGCTCGGCCCTGATCGGTCAGGGCAACGACGACGAGGGGCTCTTCTACCCACGACCCAGCGCGGCCGGCGACGGCTGGGACACGCTGTCCACCTACGGCTCCAACCTCGGCCCGGAGGACCCGGACCTGGTCAAGGCGATCAAGGAGCGCCAGCGCGAGATCGCCGCGCGCGAAGGCGTCTCGGTCGACCAGGTTCCCGCCGACGCCGTCACCACCTCCGCATCCGGCATCGACCCGGACATCTCGCCGGCTTACGCAGCCCTCCAGGTGTCCCGGGTTGCCCGCGCCAACGGGCTCTCGGAGGAGGAGGTGACGGCGCTGGTGGCCGACCACACCGACGGCCGCACCTTCGGGATCCTCGGTGAGCCGCGGGTCAACGTGCTCGAGCTCAACATCGCGGTGCGTACGCACAGGGCTGATTAGGGCACAGGGTTGAATAGGGACGTGCAGACCACGTCGACGGAAGGCCCGTCCCCGCGCAAGCGGGGGCGGCTGACCGTCTACCTGGGAGCCGCGCCAGGGGTCGGCAAGACGTACGCCATGCTCGGCGAGGCGCAGCGGCGCCAGGCGCGGGGGACCGATGTGGTGGTCGGGTTCGTCGAGACCCACGACCGCAGCAACACCGCGCGCCAGATCGAGGGGCTCGAGGTGATCCCCCGTCGGGAGATCGGCTATCGCGGGGCGACCTTCACCGAGCTCGACGTCGAGGCGGTGATCGCCCGTGACCCGAAGGTCGTCTGCATCGACGAGCTCGCGCACACCAACGTTCCCGGCAGCCGCCACACCAAACGGGCCCAGGACGTCGAGCAGATCCGGGCGGCGGGGATCGACGTCATCACCACCGTCAACATCCAGCACCTGGAGTCGCTCAACGACGAGGTCGAGCGGATCACCGGCGTACGCCAGCGGGAGACCGTTCCCGACGAGGTGGTCCGCACCGCCGACCAGATCCAGCTCGTCGACATGGCGCCCGACGCGCTGCGGCGCCGGATGGCTCATGGCAACATCTACAAGCCCGAGAACATCGACGCGAGCCTGACCTCCTACTTCCGGGTCGGCAACCTGACCGCGCTGCGCGAGCTGGCGCTCCTGTGGCTGGCCGACCGGGTCGACGACGCGCTCGGCGACTATCGGCGCGAGCACCGGATCGAGCACCCGTGGCCGACCAAGGAGCGGATCGTGGTCGCGGTCACCGGTGGGCCGGAGTCGGAGACGCTGCTGCGGCGGGCGGCCCGGCTCTGCCAGCGTGCGAAGGGATCGGAGCTGCTGGCGGTGCACGTGGTCACCTCCGACGGACTGGCCCGCCCGGAGGCCGGGTCGATCGCACGCGTCCAGGCGCTGACCGCGTCGCTGGACGGCACCTTCCACAGCGTCGTCGGTGAAGATGCGGCCTCCGCGGTCGTCGACTTCGCGACCGGCGCCAACGCCACCATGATCATCGTCGGCGTCTCCCGGCACGGGCGGTTGCGACGACTCTTCACCGGCACCACCGGAGACCGGATCGCGGCCGCGGCCGGCTCGATCGACGTACACCTCGTCACCCACGCCGAGATCGCCCGCGGCTCGCGGGACCGTGGCGGCCTCGGCTCACCGCTCAGCCGCACCCGGCAGGCCCTGGGGTGGCTGTGCGCGATCCTGGTGCCCTCGGCTCTGGTCTGGCTGCTCCACCACGACGGTATCGAGGGCGACATCTCCAACCAGCTGCCGCTGGCCAGCATGCTGTTGCTCGCCGCCACCGTCCTGGTCGCGCTCGTCGGCGGTCGCTGGCCGGCGGTGGCCGCCGCACTGGCCGGATTCCTCCACCTCAACTGGTGGTTCACCCAGCCCGTACGCCGCTTCACCATCGCCGAGCCGCGCAACCTGGTGATGCTGGTGATCTTCGTCGCGGTCGCGGTCGGCGTCGCCACCGTCGTCGACCGGGCCTCGCGGCGAGCGGCCGAAGCACGCCAGGCCAGGGGAGAGGCGGCGACGATGGGGGCACTGTCGCGCTCGGTGCTCACCGGCCAGGACACCGCCGAGGCGATCGTGAGCCGGGTACGCGAGACCTTCGCGCAGCAGGCGGTGGTCCTGCTGGAGGAGGCACCGCAGGGATGGGTGCGGCTGGCGGGTGCCGGGATCGGCTTTCCGGCGGACCCGAACCAGGGCGATGCCCAGGTCGCCGTCGACGACACCCACGTGATCGTCCTGCGCGGCACCCCGCTGCGGGCGAGCGACCGACGGGTCCTGGAGGCCTTCGCGGTTCAGACGTCGCTGGTGCTGGAGCACCGTCGGCTGCGCGACCAGGCCGACCGTGCACTCGCCCTGGAGCGGGCCGAGCAGACCTCGACGGCGCTGCTTCGCGCCGTCTCCCACGACCTGCGTACGCCCCTGGCCACGATGCGGGCCGCCCTCGACGGTCTCCTCGTCGGCCGGGTTCCGGAGGAGGACCGCAAGGAGCTCGTCGAGTCGGCCGCCACCTCCGCCGACCAGCTCGAGGCGCTCATCGACAACCTGCTCGACCTCTCCCGCGTGGAGGCCGGCCTGGTGCACCCCGCGATGCGAGACGTCAGCCTGGAGGAGTCGCTGCCGATGGCGGTGGCCGGCCTGCCTCCCGGGTCGATCGCCTTCGACGTCGGCGAGGACACCCCGCTCGTACGGACCGACTCGGGTCTGCTCGAGCGCATCGTCGCCAACCTGGTCAGCAACGCGGTCCGGGTCAGCCGCCAGGGGCCCCGCGTCGGCGAGCCGGTACGCGTCTTGGCACACGAGACACCGGAGACTGTGGAGGTGATGATCGTCGATCGTGGGCCGGGGGTACCCGAGGACCAGCGGGAGCGGATGTTCGAGCCGTTCCAGCGGCTCGACGACACCTCGGCCGGTGGGCTGGGGCTGGGTCTGGCCGTGGCCAGGGGCCTGAGCGAGGCGCTGGGCATCCGGCTCTCGGCCGAGGACACCCCCGGCGGCGGCCTGACCATGGTCGTCGCGGTGCCGCGAGCGAACCTCCGATGAGCCGCGTACTCGTCGTCGACGACGAGCCCGCCCTGCTGCGGGCGCTCGCCATCAACCTCCGCGCCGCCGGCTGGGAGGTCGAGACGGCGGTCGACGGGCGTTCTGCGCTCGCCGCCGCGGCGGCGACCCACCCCGACGTCGTCCTGCTCGACCTCGGGCTCCCGGACCTGGACGGCACCGAGGTGATCGAGGGGCTGCGCGGTTGGACCCAGGTGCCGGTGGTGGTGCTCTCCGCGCGCCAGCACGGTGACGACAAGATCGAGGCGCTCGACCTGGGGGCCGACGACTACGTCACCAAGCCGTTCGCGATGAACGAGCTGATGGCCCGCCTGCGAGCGGCCGTCCGGCGCTCCCAGGAGTCCGCGCCACCGGCCGCGACCACGCTCACCGTGGGCGACCTGGAGATCGACTTCGCCCGCAAGCGGGTGCACAAGGCGGGCTCGGACGTACGACTGACCCCGACCGAGTGGTCCTTCCTGGAGCTGCTCGCCCGCAACGTCGGCCGACTGGTCCCACGCGACCAGATCCTCAAGGAGGTCTGGGGTCCTGCTTATGCGAAGGAGACGCACTACCTGCGCGTCTACGCCGCCCAGCTGCGCCGCAAGCTCGAGGACGACCCGTCACACCCGCGCTACCTGGTCACCACCCCCGGAGTCGGCTACACCCTGGACCCAGGGGAGTAGAGCGAGGCCACGAGTCCCAGGGCCAGCAGCAGCGCCAGGTGACGTAGGTCGCCCGCGGAGAAGGTCAGCTGACCGCCGGTGTTGACCGCGAACCCGGTGACCAGCCCCCAGCCGGTCAACGCCAGCAGCAGGGCGTACGGCACGGTCAGCGTCAGTGCCGCACCGGTGCTCAGCGCGACGATGATGGTCAGCCAGGCCGAGAAGCCGACGCCTACGACGGTGAGGACCGCCGTGGCGACCAGCAGGACGGCGGCCGCCGCTCCGGCGCGTACCGCCGTGACCTTCTCCAGCAGCTCCATACCTCCAGCGTGCGCCGGCGCTCAGGCTCCCGGGGCGGTCTGGACGCTCCTCTGACACCCGCTACGTGGAATCTTGACGGAATCCTTACGCCTTCCCGCGGGGCTGGGATGCCTCATCCGGGTCGACCGGGCTGAAGAATTGATCCCGTGACTGCAGCGACCAGGGCGAGCAGCGTCCAGGGCGCCGCAGAGCCGACCGAGACCCACGAGAAGAAGCATTCGTGGTGGCGGGTGATGTGCCTGACCGGGGTCGACTACTTCTCGACGCTGGGCTACCAGCCGGGCATCGCGGCGCTCGCTGCCGGGCTGCTCTCGCCGATCGCGACCCTGGTCCTGGTCGGGCTGACGCTGCTCGGTGCGCTGCCGGTCTATCGCCGGGTGGCGGCCGAGAGCCCGCACGGTCAGGGCTCGATCGCGATGCTCGAGCGGCTGCTGTCCCGCTGGGGTGGCAAGGCGTTCGTGCTCGCCCTGCTCGGCTTCGCGGCCACCGACTTCATCATCACGATGACCCTCTCGGCCGCCGATGGTGCCGCGCACGTGGTGGAGAACCCGCTCTTCCCGTCCACCTGGCACGGGCACAACATGGTGATCACCCTGGTGCTGCTGGCAGCGCTCGGGGCCGTCTTCTTCAAGGGTTTCAAGGAGGCGATCGGGATCGCGGTCGGCCTGGTGGTCACCTTCCTCGCCCTCAACGCCGTCGTCATCGTCGTCGGCCTCGTCCACGTGTTCAGCAACCCGGGCGTCTTCACCCGCTGGAACGACGCGCTCTTCCTCGAGCACGGCAACGTCACGACGATGATCGCTGTCTCGCTCCTGGTCTTCCCCAAGCTCGCCCTCGGGATGAGCGGCTTCGAGACCGGTGTCGCGGTGATGCCGCAGGTCAAGGGTGACAGGAGTGACACCGAGGAGGACCCTGCCGGGCGGATCCGCGGCACCAAGAAGCTGCTCACCGCGGCAGCCCTGACGATGAGTGTGTTCCTGATCGCCTCGTCCTGGGTGACCACCCTGCTGATCCCGGCCGAGGCGTTCCAGGAGGGCGGCGCGGCCAACGGCCGAGCGCTCGCCTACCTCGCGCACAACTACCTCGGCAGCGCCTTCGGAACGGCGTACGACATCTCGACCATCCTCATCCTGTGGTTCGCCGGCGCCTCGGCGATGGCCGGTCTGCTCAACCTGATCCCGCGCTACCTGCCGCGCTACGGGATGTCACCGGAGTGGGCGGCCGCGACCCGGCCGCTGGT
The DNA here is from genome assembly GCF_040643685.1 of Nocardioides sp. NPDC047086. Classification (NCBI taxonomy): domain Bacteria; kingdom Bacillati; phylum Actinomycetota; class Actinomycetes; order Propionibacteriales; family Nocardioidaceae; genus Nocardioides; species Nocardioides sp. NPDC047086. The sequence goes on along the minus strand of NZ_JBEYUV010000028.1, from coordinate 70,442 downwards.
CGTGACGATCTCCGCGGCGGCGTTCCTGATCACCTGGATCTTCGACGCCGACGTGGACGCCCAGGGCGGGGCATACGCGACGGGTGTGCTCGTGCTGATGCTGTCGGCCGCGGTGGCGGTGACCCTGGCTGCGCGCAAGGCCGGCCAGCGGGTCCGGACGGTGCTGTTCGGCCTGATCGCGGCCGTGTTCGCCTACACCACGGTCTCCAACGTGATCGAGCGTCCCGACGGCGTCAAGATCGCCGCGTGCTTCATCGCCGCGATCATCGCCGTCTCGCTGGTCTCCCGGATCATGCGCTCCTTCGAGCTGCGGGTGACCGGCGTCGAGCTGGACAGGAAGGCCGAGACCTTCCTGAGGGAGTGCGCCCGCCGCCAGATCCGGCTGATCGCCAACGAGCACGAGGGCACCGAGGGCCCGGAGGAGTACGAGGACAAGCTCCGCCAGATCGTCGCCGACAACGACCTGGCCGACGAGACCGACCTCGTCTTCGTCGAGGTGCTCGTCACCGACCCGTCCGACTTCGAGGGCACCCTGAAGGTACGCGGCGAGGTGGTCGGGCACCGACGGGTGCTGCGTCTGGAGGCACCGTCCGTGCCCAACGCGCTGGCGGCTCTGCTGCTCCACATTCGCGATGTCACCGGCGTGGTGCCGCACATCTACTTCGAGTGGACCGAGGGCAACCCGGCGGCCAACCTGCTGCGGTTCCTGTTCATCGGGGTCGGCGAGGTCGCCCCGACCACCCGGGAGATCCTGCGGCGCGCCGAGCCGGACCGGACCCGGCGGCCGCACGTGCACGTGGGCTGAGGGATCAGCCGGGCGTGTTGATCATGAAGTTGGCGGCATGCTCGACGTACGCCCAGAACTGCGCGTCCTGCTCGGGGGTGAGCCCGGCGGCGTCGAGGCCCTCGCGGAAGTGCTGGAGCCAGCGGTCACGGGCCTCCGAGGTGACCTCGAACGGGGCATGACGCATCCGCAGCCGCGGGTGGCCGCGCTGCTCGGAGTAGCTCGTCGGGCCGCCCCAGTACTGAGCCAGGAAGAGCGTCAGCCGCTCCTGCGCCGGACCGAGATCCTCCTCGGGATACATCGGTCGCATCAGCTCGTCGGTCGCCACGCCCTCGTAGAACTTGGCCACGATCGTGCGGATGGTGTCCATCCCGCCGATCTCCTCATAGAACGTCACCGAGCCATTGTTCCACGCGGCCTTGCACGCTGCGTCCGCCGCGGGACCGTGGCAGGATCGAGGACGTACGCACACACACGAACTTTGGGAGATGAAGATGGCCACGACCCGCACTGCCACCACCGTCTGGGAGGGCTCGCTCTTCGAGGGTGCCGGCAAGGTGACGCTGGACTCCTCGGGCCTGGGGACGTACGACGTCACCTGGGTGGCCCGCTCGCAGGAGCCCAGCGGCAAGACCAGCCCCGAGGAGCTCATCGCCGCCGCCCACTCCTCCTGCTTCTCGATGGCCTTCTCCAACGGCCTCGCCGACAACGGCACCCCGCCGACCAGCCTGGAGACCAGCGCCGAGGTCGAGTTCACCCCCGGCAAGGGCATCACCGGCATCAAGCTGACCACGCGCGGTGTGGTCGAGGGGCTCGACAACGAGATCTTCGTCAGCCTCGCCGAGGCCGCCAAGGCCGGCTGCCCGGTCAGCCAGGCTCTGGCCGGCACCACGATCACCCTCGACGCCGCCCTCGCCTGAGAATCACCGCTGATTGAGCCCGGCGAGCGCCAGCGAGCCGGTGTCGAGACCAACACGGTCCCATCGAGCGCTCGATGGGACCGTGTTGCTCTCGACACGCCTTCGGCGGCTCGACCAGCGGGGCGTACGTCAGGCGTTGGCCTTCTGCTCCTCGGCAGCGGCGTCCTTCTCCTCGCGGTGCCAGATGACCCGCTGCGGGAACGGCATCTCGATGCCCTCGTAGTCGAGGCGGGCCTTGATCCGCTGGCGCATCTCGCGCGCGATCGCCCACTGCTTGAGCGGCAGCGTCTTGATCAGCACCCGCAGGGTGATCGAGTCGGCGGCCAGCGCCTCGACGCCGGTCACCTCGGGCTCCTCGATGATCTGACCCTTGAACTCCTCGTCGACCCACAGGTCGTGGGAGACCTCGCGCAGCACACGCTGCACCTTGTTGAGGTCCTCGTTGTAGCCGACGCCGACGTCGATGACGGCGCGGGCCCAGTTCTGGCTGTGGTTGCCGACGGTGAGGATCTCGCCGTTGGGGATGTACCAGACCGTGCCGTCGAGCGAGCGCAGCCGGGTGATCCGCAGGGTCACGGCCTCGACGGTGCCGCTGATGTTGTTGACCTCGATGCTGTCACCGACGCCGTACTGGTCCTCGATGATCATGAAGATGCCGGACAGGTAGTCCCGCACCAGCGACTGGGCGCCGAAACCGAGGGCCAGACCGACGATCCCGGCCGAGGCGATGATCGGGGCGATGTTGATGCCGAGCTCGTCCAGGATCATGGTGGCGAAGATCGCGACCAGGACACCGGTGACGACGCTCTTGAGCAGCGAGCCGATCGCCTGGGCGCGTTGGCTGCGGCGGGAGCTCGCGTGGATCTCGTCGCCGGGCTCGTGCAGCTTGGTGATCTTCCCGGCCAGCGTCGGCGCCTCGACGGCACGGCTGACGACCTTGTCGATCACCCGGTGCAGCACCCAGCGGAGCACGATCGCCAGGACGATCAGGCCGAGGATGCGCAGCGGGATGCCGATCACCCATTCGCCGAGCGTCGACCAGGAGACCGAGACCAGAGGGGGATTCGGGGGAATGGACATGGGTTCCAGTATCCAAGGCGTTCAAGCCCTGCGGCCAATCCCCAGGCGGGCATCGACTCCCGCCACGGGTATCAGGGGCAGAGATGAGAAGCAGGACGTACGCCGGTTAGTATCTGCCCCGTGAGCAACCAGATCCTGCGCCGCGCCGGCCTCCTCGGCGCCTCCGCCTCCGCCGCCGTCGTCGCCTCTGTTGCTACCGCCGGCCCCGCCAGCGCCGAGGTTCCCAACGGCTGGCCGGTCGCCGAGGAGATGACCGCCTCCGGTCTGCTCCTGCTCATCCTGCTCATCCCGGTGATCCTGACGGTGGTCATCTCCCTGCTCGTGCTCCTGCCGGGTGTGTTCCGCGGCGAGGGGCTGCTGCCCAAGCCCCACAAGGCCGAGGACGACAACCTCCCCGCCGCGACGCACTGACCCTCGGGTCGCTCAGCTGAGGATGGCCAGCTGCTGGGTTGCCCGCGTCATCGCGACGTAGCGGTCCACGGCACCCTCGATCCCGGTCCCGTACGTCTCGGGGTCGATGAGGACGACCAGGTCGAACTCGAGCCCCTTGGCGTGCACGGGACCGAGACGGCGTACCCGGCCTTCGTTCTGGTCCCGTGAACCGGCAGCGATGACGCAGGCGATGCCCTCGTCGTTCTCGGCGAGCCAGGTGTCCAGGATCTCGTCGAGATCTGAGACGGCACCGTGGACGACGGGGATGCCGGAGGCGCGGATCGACGTCGGCACGTTGGCGTCGGGGAGTGCGGCGCGGATGACCGGCTCCGCCTCGGTCATCACCTCCTCGGGCGTGCGGTAGTTGATGCTCAGGCCGGCCATCTCGACCCGGTCCAGGCCGACGCGCTCGAGCCGTTCCTGCCACGACTCGGTGAACCCGTGGCGTGCCTGCGCCCGGTCGCCGACGATCGTGAAGCTGCGCGAGGGGCAGCGGCTGATCAGCATCTGCCACTCGGCGTCGGTCAGCTCCTGCGCCTCGTCGACGACGATGTGCGCGAACGGGCCGGCGTACGGGTCGAGCTCCTCGGGTTCGCGCACGGCGTCGTCCAGGAGGGCGGTGCGCACATCCTGGCCGCGCAGCATCGACATCACCTTCATCTCGGAGTCGTCGTGGCTGATCAGGTCCGAGACGACCTCGGCCTTCGCCTTCCGGTCGGCGGCCGCCGCGGCCTTCTGGGCGCTCCGCCGCCGCGAGGCGTCGGGGTCGCCGAGCCGGCGGTGGGCGGCGTCGAGCAGCGGCAGGTCCGCCTCGGTCCACGCCTGCACGTCCTCGCGCTGGAGCAGCTCGACCTCATCGGGGCTCAGCCACGGAGCGCACAGCCGCAGGAAAGCCGGCACCTCCCACAGGTCGCCGACGATGTCGGCCGGCCGCAGCCGCGGCCAGACCTGGCCGAAGACGTCGAGCAGCCCGGCGTTGGTCTCCAGCGAGGTACGCAGGGCGTCGGTGGCGTCATCGTCGACGAGGCCGTACGCGTCGAACTCGTCCTCCTCCGGGTCCGGGTCACCCCAGTCGTCGAGGTCGGCATCTGCGTCGTAGTCGTGGTCGTCGCCTCTGTTGGCCTGGATCCGGTCGGTCACGATCTTCAGCAGCGCGTCCCAGACCTGGTCGCGGGCGTCGTTGTGCGGCGTACCCTGTTCGGCCGCGGCGATCGCCTCGGCCCAGTCGCCGGTGCTGATCACCGCATCGCCGTAGGGGGTCTCGACCAGCGTCGGCTTCGACGGGGGCTTCTCGTAGAGCGCGACCGCGGGCTCGATCGCCGCGACCATCCGGGCGTCGGCCTTGAGCCGGGCGACCTCCTTGTCGGGTTCGGGTAGCAACGAGGCGCCCTCCGGGATCATCCGGCGCAGCGTGGTGGTGCGTACGCCCTCCTCGCCCAGGCTCGGCAGCACGTCGGCGACGTAGGAGAGGTAGGGCTCGTGCGGTCCCACGAACAGCACCCCGCCCTTGCCCTCGCCCAGCCGCGGGTCGGAGTAGAGGAGGTACGCCGTACGGTGCAGCGCCACCACGGTCTTGCCCGTCCCCGGACCGCCGTCGACGACCAGGGCGCCCCGCGAGGACGCTCGGACGATCGCGTCCTGGTCGGCCTGGATGGTGCCGAGCACATCGCGCATCCGCGGCGAGCGGCTGCTGCCGAGGGTGGCGATGAAGGCCGACTGGTCATCGAGTGCCGCATGTCCCTCGAGCCCCTCGGCGGTGAAGACCTCATCCCAGTAGTCGGTGATCCGCCCGTTGGTCCAGCGGTAGCGGCGGCGGCTCAGCAGCCCGCGCGGGTCGGCGTGCGTGGCCGCGAAGAACGGCTCGGCGGCAGGCGAGCGCCAGTCGACGAGCAGCCTCCGCCCGTCGCTGGCGGTCAGGCCGAGACGCCCGATGTAGATCGTGTCACCGGAGTCGGTGACGATCCGACCCAGGCACAGGTCCAGGCTGAACCGTCGCAGCATCCGCAGCTGCCCACCGATGCGGTGCACCTCCAGATCGCGGTCCATCGCCTCCTGCCCGTGCCCGCCCGGCCGGCGGCGTACGTCGTCCAGCCGTTCGTTCAGCTCGGAGATCTGCTCCTCGAGACTCTCCGCGATGGCAGCGAAGTGCTGCTCGTCCTCGGCGATCAGTGCCGGGTCCGCCTTGGCGTCGTGACGGCCCGCGAGATCGAATGCTTGCAACGCTGAATCCCCTGTCTGAACAGGCACTTTACCTGTTCGAAGAGGAGATTCTGCCCCAATCCGGGGGCCTTGCGGCAAGCCCCCATATGCGCTATAAAGTTGTTAGCGGAAGGGGAGATCTCCCCTTCCATTCGTCGTTTTCGGGCCACCGCTGGTCGAGCCGTGAGGCCGCCTGCGGCCGAGCGTGTCGAGACCAACACAGTCCCGTCGTCGATCGACAGGAACTGTGTTGGTCTCGACACGGGTTCGCTCGTACCTCACGAACCCGGCTCGACCGACGGGGGTGGAGGACCTACTGTGCGTCGCGCTCCTGGGCGGCGAGGGCGCGGGCGACCTCGTCACGTCCCTCGCGGACGTACCGCTTGGCGGCCGGCTCGGCGGGGGAGGTCTCGAGCCACTTATCGGCCTTCTCCAGGAGCTCGGGGGAGGCGGCCGGCTTCGGGAAGATGAACTCCAGCACCGTCGAGGCGCGGTGGGTGCCGAGGTGCTCCCAGAGCGTGTCGGCGGCCTCGAAGTAGCGGTCGATGTAGGGCGCCAGGACCTCGTCCTGGCCGCTGCGCTGGAACGAGAGCACGATCGAACGAGCGGTCTCGTTGGCGACGTCGGTGCGGACGACGACCGAGTCCCAGGCGGCCTCCTTGGCCTCCGGCGTCGGCTGCGCGGCGCGGGCGGCAGCGGCCTTCTCCTTGCCGGAGATGGTGTTGTCGCGCTCCAGCTCGGCAGCGATCTCGCTCTCACCGAAGGTGCCGGAGGCGGCCAGGCCGGTGACCAGCGCCCAGCGCAGGTCCTGGTCGATCTCGAGACCGTCGAAGGCGAGGTCGCCGGAGAGCAGCCCCTGGAGGTCGGCGATCGCGGCCTCGGAGCGGGCGGCCGAGGCGTACGTCCGGGCGAAGGTCAGCTGGTGGTCGCTGCCCGGGGCGGCGGCCTCGAGCAGTTCCCTGAGCCCGGTCTCCCAGCGCGCCTTGAGGGCGTCGCGGTTGGCCGGGGCCGAGAACGAGTTGACCGCCTGGGCGGCGAAGACCGGGATCCGGGTGACGCCCCAGGCGTCGGTCTCCTGGCCGATGTTGGCGAGCACGAGCTCCACGAAGTCGCTGGCCCGCATCTCGGCGTCGCGGGTCATGTCCCAGGCAGCGCCCCAGATCAGCGCCCGCGAGAGCGAGTCGTCCAGCGCCGACAGCGACGACAGGGCGGTGGCCAGCGAGCGCTCGTCGAGCCGGATCTTGGCGTACGTCAGGTCGCCCTCGTTGAGCAGCAGCAGGTCGGGCTGCTTGACGCCTTCGAGCTGGGGAACCGAGGTCAGCTCGCCGGTGACGTCGATCTCGAACGCGTCGCGGCGAACCAGCGCGCCGTCGATGAGGTCGTAGAGGCCGAGGCCGATGCGGTGGCGACGGAGGGTGGGGTAGTCGGCGGCGGCGCTCTGCTTGACCGCGAAGGAGGCGTAGGAGCCGTCCTCGGCAAGCGTGAACTCGGGCGCGAGGGTGTTGACGCCGGCGGTCTGCAGCCACTCCTGGGCCCAGCCCTGGAGCTCACGGCCCGAGGCGGCCTCGAGGTGGCGCAGCAGGTCCTTGAACTCGGAGTTCCCGTACGCGAACTCCTTGAAGTAGGCCTTCAGCCCCTCCAGGAACGGCTCCAGCCCGACCCACGCCACGAGCTGCTTGAGGACGGAGGCGCCCTTGGCGTAGGTGATCATGTCGAAGTTGACCTCGACGGCCTGCAGGTCGTAGTTGTCCGCGGCGATCGGGTGCGTGGTGGGGAGCTGGTCCTGGCGGTAGCCGGTCTGCTTGCGCGCGTTGGTGAACCCGGTCCAGGCGTCGGTGAACTCGGTCGCGTTGGCCTGGGCGTGGTAGCAGGCCCACTCGGCGAAGGACTCGTTGAGCCAGAGGTCGTCCCACCACTTCATGGTGACCAGGTCGCCGAACCACATGTGCGCCATCTCGTGCAGGATCACCGAGGCGCGGAAGTCGTAGAAGGAGCGCGGCTGCTTGGAGCGCGGCAGGTACTCGTCGCGCAGGGTGACGGCGCCGGCGTTCTCCATCGCGCCCATGTTGTATTCGGGCACGTAGAGCTGGTCGTACTTCCCGAAGGGGTAAGGGAAGTCGAAGGCGTCCTCGAAGAACTCGAAACCCTGCTTGGTGATCTTCACGACCTCGTCGCGGTCGAGGTAGGGGACCAGCGACTGGCGGCAGTAGTGGCCGAGCGGGATGGTGCCGAACTTGCCCTCGTAGACGTCCTGGACCTCGTGGTACTCACCGGCGATCAGCGCGGTGATGTAGGTCGACATCTTCTTGGTGGGCTCGAAGTCCCAGGTCGCGCGGCCGTCGCCGAGCGGCTTCGGCTCGGGCGTGACCGCGTTGGAGACGACCTTCCAGCCCTCGGGAGCGGTCACGTGGAAGGTGAAGACGGACTTGAGGTCGGGCTGCTCGAAGGTGGTGTAGACGCGGCGCGCGTCGGGGACCTCGAACTGGGAGTAGAGGTAGACGCGGTCGTCGGCGGGGTCGACGAAGCGGTGCAGGCCCTCGCCGGTGTGGGAGTAGGTGCAGTCGGCCTTGACGACGAGGACGTTCTCGGCCGCGAGACCGTCCAGCTGGATCCGGGAGTCCTGGTACGCCACCGCGGGGTCGAGCGCCACGCCGTTGAGCGTGATCTCGTGGACCGTCGCACCGACCAGATCGGCGAAGGTCGAGGCGCCGGCTTCGGTGGAGGTGAAGGTGATCGTCGTCGTCGAGCCGAAGGTCTCAGCACCCGTGGTGAGGTCGAGATCGATGTCGTACGAGAGGACGTCGAGGAGTGCGGCCCTAGCGGTGGCTTCGGCGCGCGTCAGATTGGTTCCAGGCATGCCTGGATCCTCTCATTCTGCCCGGATTTCGAGACATTTATATCGGCGTTGTTGCCCGTTCTTGGGAGTCGCTGAGCGGGGAAAGTAAAAATACAGTGTTGTAATTCCGACACACCGGTATCAATGGTTGACAACTTTCTCTAGGGTGCTCATGTGCCCCTCAAGTCACAGAAACATCAGTATTCACAGAAGTCGCGCCGGGTGGGGAAGCCTGGCGGGGCGCTGCGCCGGACCTTGGTCACCGGCGCGGTTCTGCTGCTCGTCGGCCTCGGTGTGCAAGTCATCCCCAAGCTGGCATCACCGGCGCACGCGGGCTCCATCACGCTCTGCTCCGGGTTCTCGGACTGTCGCAGCAAGGGCTACTCCACCGCCGGCTACGAAAGTGCCTGGGGAAGCATGTACTGGCGCATGTACGCCGGCCGGAACTGCACCAACTACGTCGCGTACAAGCTGATCCAGACCGGCCTGCCGAACGCCCGCCCCTGGTCGGGCGAGGGCAACGCGACCAACTGGGGCGTTGCGCTGAGCAGGCTGACGAACCGGACGCCGACCGTCGGCTCGGTCGCCTGGTGGCACTCCTCGCACCCGAGCGCGAGCCGCTTCGGCCACGTCGCCATCGTCGAGAAGGTCGGATCGGACACGATCACCATCTCGGAGTCCAACTACGGCAGCGACATCAGCTGGCGCCGGATCGGCAAGGACTCGGTGAACTACCCGACCGGGTTCATCCACATCAATGACAAGGGGACGCCGTCGACGAAACGCCTCTCGGTCACCAAGCGACCCACGGTCGAGGGAACGGCCCAGGTCGGCAAGGCAGTCACGGTCAACACCGGATCGTGGAGCCCGAACCCGAACAAGATCCGCTACCAGTGGATCGTGAACAAGAAGCCGATCCCGGGTGCGACCAACAAGACCTTCCGCATCCCCGGCCACCTCGCCGGCAAGCAGATCGCGGCGGTGCTCACCGGCACCCGCCGGGACTACAGCGGGGCCAAGACGATGAGCGAGATCCTGCCGCCGATCAAGCAGGGCACGTTCAAGGTCCTGGTGCAGCCGAAGATCACCGGCACCCAGAAGGTCGGTTCGACGGTCGCCGTCGGCGGAGCGGACTACGAGCCGTCGGCCAAGGTCGGCGAGGTCAGGTGGTACGCCGACAAGACCCTGATCGCCCGCAGCAAGTCCCGCTTCCTGAAGGTGCCCGCAACGGCCTCCGGAAAGAGGCTCGGCGCGGTCGTCGTCGGTGTCCAGGAAGGCTTCAAGCCGAAGCAGTCCTACGCCTTCGCCGGCACCCTCGTCGGCGGCGGCAAGGCGCCGCAGCAACCTGCGGAGCCCCCGAGCGGCGGCGAGCTGTCGCAGACCGCGGCCGGCTTCGTGAAGGGCGGCACCCGTCTCGGCGGCCTGATGCAGGTCGACCCGGGCAGCTTCAGCGAGGCGGTCGACCTCTCCTACCAGTGGACGCGCGAAGGCACGCCGATCTCCGGCGCGACGACCGAGAAGTACCGTCCGACCGAGGCCGACGTCAGCCACCGCCTCAGCGTCACCGTGGTCGCCCGGTCCGGCAACGGGGAGACGCTGAGCAAGACGTACGGCCCCAGCGGTCGGGTCCGCGTCAAGCCGAGCGTCAAGGTCACCGCGACCGGCGGTTCCGGTCAGGCGGAGGTGGCCGTCAAGGTCACCGCCCCTGGTTACCTGCCGACCGGGACGGTCAAGATCACGACCAACGGCGGACGCACGGTCACCAAGTCGCTCAGCGGCGGGGCGGCCGGGGTCACCTTCGTCAAGCTCCCCGAGGGCGAGTACGCCGTCACCGCTGCCTACAGCGGCGACGAGGTCGCCTACTGGGCCAGCGGGGGTGCCTTCACCACCGTCAACTGAGGTCACCCGTAGAAGCAGCGTGGGCCGGAGCAATTCTCGCTCCGGCCCACGCCGTTGTCTTCACGGCCAGGTCAGGCGCCGATGGCGATGACGGGCTTCTTGGCGGGGTCGAGAAGGCTGAAGTACTCCTTCATCATCCAGCGCGGGACGCTGACGCATCCGCCGGTCGCGCCCGAGCCGTTGACGTGCAGGAAGATCCCGGCGCCGCGGTAGCGGACGGGGTTGTCGTAGTTGTACTTGATGACAACCGCGTACTCGTACTGCGTCGGGTAGGCCGCCAGCCGCTCGGAGCTGTTCACGTCGCTGGCCGGGAGCCAGTAGCGGAAACCGCCCTGCGACTTGAGGCGGTAGCGGTTGTAGTAGGCCGAGTTGTTGTCCTGGACCCAGTAGGACTCGCTGGTGATCTTGGTGTGCGCCAGCTTCTGTGTGCTCGCCTTGGCGTGGGTGCCGAAGGTGGACATCAGGCTGAAGGTGCCCATCGGGGTGGTGCTGGTGCCCTGCTTGCGCTGGTCGCGGCGGACGAGACCGCCGGAGCCGATGCGGCCCTTGGTGGTCATGAACTTCTGTGTCCACTTCCCGTCGGCCTTCACCCAGAATCGGACGTTGGCGTACGTCCCGGATGTGCGGTTCACGGTGACGACCTGCGTGCCGCCGTAGGGGACGGCCACCGAGACGCCGTCGAGGACCACCGTGGTGGCGGCGCCGGCGTTGGAGGGCAGCAGGGAGAACATGGCAGCGGCGGTCGCGACGACAGCGACGACACCGCCGATCAGACCTGTTCTCCGGTTGATCGAGAGTCTCACGAGACCTCTCTCCTTTGTGGGGATGGATCCGATCCGAGCGATCGGACCGCGGAAGCCTAGTGGGGTATGTAAGCGTTTACCCGGGAGTAGCGGTAACGAGTCCGAAACAAAGCGGCTCCGGTCGCCGTCGTGGATCAGGCGGCGTGCTCGAGGTTGAGCACCTCGTCCGTGGTGTCGAGGATCTGTCGAAACTTCTGGATCCGCTTCTCGCCGGCCCTGGTGAGGGTCCCGCGAGCGCCGCTGGCGAGGAGCTTGACTCCCGTCGCGGTCTCGAGGTTGGAGATCCGCTTGCGGAGCCCTTGCCGAGTCATGTTGAGGGCTCGCGCGGCGGCTTCGACGCTGCCGTACTCGACAGTTGCGACGAGTGCCTTGATCCAGCTGGTGTGCATTGGTGTGGTCCTCCCTGAGTGGACGCCGAGAATCGCCGAGTGTGGGGCGGAGGTATCTAAGCCGATACAGGAAGCATTCGAAAGTTCAATTCGATTGTCGGCCGGTAGGTGGCACGAAGCGGTCGCCGAGGAGATCAAAGCGCAGCAGTTCGTTGTCGAAAGTGGCGGCGCTGCAACCCGTTTCGTAAAGATCGGCTCCGCATATGTGCCGTACCGGGGCGGGCATAGGCACCCCCCACTTGTTGAGCCTGCAGGAGTGCGTCATGGGCCGTCTCGGTCGCCTTGGTCGTCTGTTCACGTCGTTTGAATTCGTTCGTCGCGCCGTTCTGCGAGGTGTGTTGGTCGCGGTCACGGCGGTGGCGCTGGTGCTGGGAGTGCTTGCGCCGACCTCGCCGGCCGCGGCGAAGGACAACGTCGCGGAGGCGGATGCTGCGGCAGCCCGTGAAGCCGCGTCCGCGCCTGAGCAAGACGATGACGATGGCGATGACGGCTGGTTTCGGCGGGCTGTTCGGTGGCGATGACGACTCGTCGGGCGAGGGCGCCGATGAGGACGACCTCGCCCGGGCACCGGTAGCAAAGGGCTCTGCGGTCAAGGACCGCAAGCACAAGTCGACCTTTGGGCATGCGCCGAAGTACGACCCGAAGGCGAAGCGGGTCAAGGAGCTGACGTCGAAGCGCAGCGAGAGCGCTCGGTACTGGCGGTTGAGCGACGGACGCACCCGTCCCACTCATGTAGCAGCCTCTGATCGGAAAGTTTAGATGAACATCGCACCCTTGATTCGAATCGTGGATGCTCGAGAGAGGACTTTTGACTGGTCTGCCATCGCAGGTGGGTGGGGGGTGGCACCTCCTGAGGACTATGTCGAGTTCATGCGAGACATCGGCCCTGGCGAACTTGGCGACTACCTCTCCATCATGGCTCCGACACCTGATCTTGACGCAATGCGAGGCGGTAGTTCCGAGTCACTCGGCACCAATCTGGCGACCTCGGCCCCCACGGCGGATCTGGGCGAGGTCGGAGTGTTCGACATGGCGATCGAGACTCGCGATGCTCAACATGACTGGGATGACCCGGCCACGCCTCGAGATCAACGGATCGCGACCGCATCGCCGCGCCTTCTGTGCTGGGCCGTGTCGAATGATGCGAACCGTTACTGCTTCGACCTGTCCGACGCCGAGTTGCCCATCTACGTCTACGATCGCGGCGTCGATGAGTGGGCCGCGTACGAATCTTCATTCACCGACTTCGTTGCCGGCATGATCCAGGACCAGATCCCGAACTACGCCGGTGATCGGGTCGCGAGTCGCCTGGGGTGGGAGATTCCGGTGACCTACAAGGTTCATAGGAACGATCGCTGGTAGATCGAGATTTCCGCGGTCTCAACCTCGGTTCTACATTAGCCCCCAAGGGGAGATCTTAATGAAGCGGTCGCGCGTATGGGTATGACGTTTCACCGAGTTGCAGCGCGTCTGTTCCGGGTACGACGGAGACGAAGCAGAGTTTGACGGGTCCGAGTGACCGGGCCACGGAAGCAAGGCCGCGAAGATCACCAGCTACGCCTACGACGTCCTGCGTCGTCAGATGATGGTCGCCAAGGGCAACGGCAACCAGTTCGAGGATGTCGCCTCGAAGCGGAACGCCGGTGACGCGTCCGCGACGATGGATTCGACCACGACGTATGTGTATGACCCGGTCGACCGTCTGTCGAAGAAGACTACGACAGTTCTGAATGCTTCGTGGCTACTTATGATTGGAAGAATCGCATGGATAGAATCGGGTTTGACGAAGTCGTGCAAGTTTATGCGGATTCTATTCCGGGTGCTGCTGAAGTTTTGGCACGCCTTTCCGAAGATGGAGTTGACTGATTCGATGCATGGCCCGAGGTGGAATCGGACTTGATGTTGTTCTTGCATTCGGCGCTCGCCGTCCCGCTTATGTTGTCCGAATTGCGGTCGACTTCTGGTGACGAACGGATTCTTTCCGCGTGCTTTCATTACTTGGAGGGACTTCTGAAGAGTGAAATCGGGTACGTGCTGACAGCGGTCAAGTTTGGAGTGTTTGAGGAATTCCTCGAAAGTCGAGAGATTCTTGAGCGAGCGATGCGGATGTGTCTACCTGTCACTCGCTCGAACTTGGTTTCATATGTGAAAGAGGAATTTCCGGTGACATGGACGTCGTTTGCCGCGTCGCTAGGTGATCAGGGCTCTTTGGGGTCGTAACCAGTGCCGGTTTGGGGAAATGCTCGGGTGATCAAGACCTAGGCGGCGTACGAACCGCTGTGAACGCGGCGTGGAACAGATCCTTGGGAGCGGTGGTTGAGTGTCGATATGACGCAGACCACCCCCGCCTCCGAGAAGACCTCCGCCGACTTCTGGTTCGACCCCGCTTGCCCGTTCGCCTGGATCACCTCGCGCTGGATCCTCGAGGTCGAGAAGGTGCGCGACGTCGAGGTGACCTGGCACATCATGAGCCTGGCGTACCTCAACCAGGACAAGGACATCCCCGAGGAGTACCGCGAGTTCCTGAAGACCGCCTGGGGGCCGGTACGGGTGTGCATGGCGGTGCAGAACGAGTACGGGCAAGAGAAGCTGGCCGAGCTCTACACCGCGCTCGGGACCCGTCGACACGTCGAGGGTCGCGACTTCGATCGCGTTCTGATCGAGGAGGCGCTGGCTTCGGTCGGGCTGCCCGTCGAGCTGGCCGACGCGATGGACGACTCCGGGTACGACGAGGCCATCGCGAAGTCCCACCACGAGGGCATGGACCAGGTCGGCAACGACGTCGGCACCCCGACGATCGCGATGAACGGCTCGGCCTTCTTCGGCCCGGTCATCTCCAAGGCGCCCAAGGGCGAAGAGGCCGGCAAGCTCTGGGACGGGTTCCAGCTGATCACCGCCTACCCCTACGTCTACGAGCTCAAGCGCGCCCGGGTCCACGACCTCGACTTCAGCTGAGTGCTGAGTCCTGACCAGCAGGAATTTGGCGGTGACGCCGAGGTCGACCAGTCGTACGTTGGCAGGGTGACTACTTCAGACGACGCAGGAATCCTCTCGCGGGCGCTGGACCAGACCGGCGACCTGCTCGACCGGGTGCACGCCGAGACCGTCTCGCGGCCGACGCCGTGCGAGCAGTGGGATGTCGGCGCGCTGGCCGACCACGTGATCGCCGACGGGACCAACTTCGTCACGATGCTTCGCGGCGGCGAGCCCGACTGGGGCGCGCCGGCGCCGCACGTCAGCGAGAGCTGGGGCCCGGCGTTCAAGGTCGGTGCCGACGACGTCCTGCACGCGTGGGACCAGGGTCCCGGCACGGACGGCTGGGAGGGCGGCGCGGCGGTGCCGGTCGGCCTGCTCGTCGCCGAGTACGCTACCCACTCCTGGGACCTCGCGCGGGCGCTCGGCGTGCCGTCCTCCGAGCTCGACCCGGAGGTCGCCGAGGTCGGGCTGGCCTTCATGAAGGCGACCCTGAAGCCGGAGATGCGCACGGGTGCGTTCGGTGCCGAGGTGGCGGCGCCCGAGGGCGCCGGGGCCTATGAACGGCTGGCTGCTTTCGCGGGACGCAGGCTCGCCTGACACCATGGTCGTGTGGTTGACCAGATGGGCGTGTTCGCGCTGCAGCGCGCACTGACACAGGCAGCAGAGCTTCTCGACACCGTCACGGCGGACGACCTGACCCGGCCGACACCGTGCCCGGAGTGGGATCTGCGCAAGCTGGCCAACCATATGATCGCCCAGCCCCGCGTCTTCGTGACGATGCTCCAGGGCTCGCCGCCCGGATGGGACGGGCGCGAGGACTACGCGGTCAACCTGGGCGAGGAGCTGCGCACCCGGGGCAACGCGCTGATCAACCTGTGGCGCGAGGTCGGCCCCGACGACATGGTGATGGTCGACCCCGACTGGCAGTCGGCCGAGATCGCGGTCCACACCTGGGACCTGGCGGCCTCCCTCGGACGGACGACCGACGGCCTCGACGACGCGGTCGCCCAGCGAGCGGTCGTCGCGATGGACCGCATTCTGGGGCCGGAGCGCAAGGGGCGGGCCTTCGCCAACGCGCTCTCGGCACCGGACGGATCGGGTGCCTACGAGCACCTGGCGGCGTACGCCGGACGGCCGGTGCCGTTCGTCCCGGTGCCGTCGCACTAGTCACAGCGGTCCCAAACGACACACCGAACACATGCGTTTGCGGCATGTCGGGCGCTTGATTCTCCAAAATCAAGGGTATGGCCAGCTTCCCCCGCGTCATCACCGTGACCCTGACCGCTGTCGTTCTCGGCGCGTCGATGCTCGTGCCTGCGATCGGGTCGGCGATCGACCCGGCGGCCGCCCAAGGCGACCAAGACGACCAGCTGATCAAGCTGCCGCGGCTCGAGGACGGCATCGCCACCCGTGACGTGAAGCTGCCGCCGCGGCTGACCGAGCGGTCCGCCGGCGCGGCCTCGACCGAGAAGCTGAACACGACCACGTTCTCGATGGTCGGGGTCTCCTGGACCGGAGCCGAGACGCCTCAGGTCCAGGTGCGGGTGAGCAAGTCGGACCGGTGGCGCACGTGGCAGGAGCTGCCGCTGCAGCAGGACCTGCCCGACGGCGCCGAGGAGGCCGTGGCCGCCCGCGGCAAGGTCGAGCGCCGGGGCACCCAGCCGGTGTGGACCGGCCGGGCCAGCGGCGTACAGGTGCGGGTCGAGGGCGCGCAGCCCAAGGACCTGAAGCTGACCCTGATCAACACCGGGCCGCAGGAGGACGTGAAGGCTCCGAAGCGGGAGACCGACGACATCGGCTACGGCAGCGCCTCCGGCGACAGCTCCGCGAACGGGCGGGTCGCGCGGTCGCGACCGCGGTCGGCGCCGAAGCCGGTGATCTTCACCCGGTCGCAGTGGGGCGCCAACAACTCCTGGCGCAACGGTCGCCCGGAGTACAACAGCTCGCTGAAGCAGGTCCACATCCACCACACCGCCACGAGCAACAACTACTCCAAGGGCGACGTGCCGGGGATCATCCGCGGCATCTACAGCTATCACACCAGGTCACTGGGGTGGTTCGACATCGCCTACAACTTCCTCATCGACAAGTACGGCCGTGCCTGGGAGGGCCGCTCCGGCGGCATCGACCGGCTCGTCAAGGGCGCCCACACGCGTGGCTTCAACCACCAGTCGATGGGCATCGCCCTGATCGGCAACTTCGAGAACGTACGTCCCTCCGACGACGCCCTCATCAAGACCGAGCGGATGGCGGCCTGGAAGCTCGACCTGGCCGGCCGCGACGCGCGCAGCACGCTCGAGACGATCTCCCAGGGCAGCGACCGGTTCCCGGCCGGCCGGCGGGTCCGGGTCTGGGTCATCGACGGCCACTTCCACACCAACGAGACCTCCTGCCCGGGCGCCCAGCTCGCCAAGTGGCTGCCCTGGATCCGGAAGTACGCCTACAAGCGCGACCAGATGTTCAACTGACGCGTCGGTGAATGCTGGCCCGTCGAATGAGGGCTCTGCCGCCTGCTCACTAGGATGCTGCTCATGAGCAACGTTCTGTCCGCAGTCGCCTGGCCGTACGCAAACGGCCCGCGCCACATCGGCCATGTCGCCGGTTTCGGCGTGCCCTCCGACGTCTTCAGTCGGTACATGCGGATGGCGGGTCACGACGTGCTCATGGTCTCCGGATCCGACGAGCACGGCACCCCGATCCTGATCGCCGCCGACGAGGCCGGCGTGACACCCCAGGAGCTCGTCGACAAGAACCACCGGATCATCGTCGAGGACCTGACCTCGCTCGGCCTGACGTACGACCTCTACACCCGCACCACCTCGGCCAACCACCACTCGGTGGTGCAGGAGCTGTTCCTCGGGGTCTACAACAACGGCTACTTCGTCGAGCAGACCTCCAAGGGCGCGATCTCGCCCTCGACCGGCCGCACGCTGCCCGACCGATACATCGAGGGCACCTGCCCGATCTGCGGGGCCGACGGGGCCCGCGGTGACCAGTGCGACAACTGTGGCAACCAGCTCGACCCGGACCAGTTGATCAACCCGGTCTCCAAGATCAACGGCGAGACGCCGGAGTTCGTCGAGACGCAGCACTTCTTCCTCGATCTGCCCGCCCTGGCCGAGGCGCTGCACGCGTTCCTCGACGATCGTGAGCAGACCGGCCTGTGGCGTCCCAACGTCATCCGGTTCAGCCAGAACATCCTCAAGGAGATCCGTCCGCGGGCGATGACGCGCGACATCGACTGGGGCATCAAGGTGCCTCTGGACGGCTGGCGCGAGAACCCGACCAAGCGGATGTACGTCTGGTTCGATGCGGTCATCGGCTACCTGTCCGCCTCGATCGAGTGGGCCCGTCGCTCCGGTTCGCCCGAGGCGTGGCGCGACTGGTGGAACGACCCTGAAGCGCTCTCTTACTACTTCATGGGCAAGGACAACATCGTCTTCCACTCCCAGATCTGGCCGGCTGAGCTGATCGCCTACAACGGTCAGGGCTCGAAGGGCGGTGAGCCCGGTTCGTACGACGTGCTGAACCTGCCGACCGAGGTCGTCTCCAGCGAGTACCTGACGATGGAGGGCAAGAAGTTCTCCTCCTCGAAGAAGATCGTGATCTACGTACGCGACCTCCTCTCGCGCTACCAGCCCGACGCGTTCCGCTACTTCGTGGCCGCCGCCGGCCCCGAGTCGAACGACTCCGACTTCACCTGGGCCGAGTTCGTGCGGCGTACGAACGACGAGCTCGTCGCCGGCTGGGGCAACCTGGTCAACCGCACCGCCACCCTGATCGCGAAGAACTTCGGCGAGCTGCCCGCTGCGGGGGCGCTGACCGAGGCGGACCAGGCGATCCTGTCCACGGTCGACGCGGCCTTCGGCACCGTCGGCGACCTGATCGGCCGCCACCGGCAGAAGCAGGCGATCGGCGAGGCGATGCGCGCGGTCGGTGAGGTCAACAAGTACGTCACCGACCTCGAGCCGTGGAAGCTCGCCAAGGCTCCTGAGGACCGCGAGCGGCTCGGCACCGTGCTGCACGTGATGGCGCAGTGCGTCGCCGACCTCAACCTGATCCTGTCCCCGTTCCTGCCGTTCTCCGCCAACGAGATCGACAAGGCCCTCGGCGGCAAGGGCGAGGTCGCCCCGATGCCCCGCGTCGAGGAGGTCGAGGACCTCGACACCGGCAAGCCCTACCCGATCATCACCGGCGACTACTCCGGCGCGCCCACCTGGGAGCGCCACCCGATCGTCGTCGGAACGCCCGTCGCCAAGCCCACCCCAGTCTTCCAGAAGCTGGACCCCGCGATCATCGACGAGGAGCTCGACCGGCTGGGCATCAAGCCGGAGTAGCGCCTAGGTCGAAGTTCGCAGTCACCGGGTGACTGCGAACTTCGACCTACTTGCGTGCGTCCAGGATCCAGTCGTAGCCGAGTCCGAGCAGGACGCGGTCGGACGTCATGAGATCGAGCCCTTCCGCTGAGGCTTGGGCCAGCAGCATCCGGTCGAAGAGGTCGTGCTTGGCCAGCGTCTCGAACTTGGCCACGCGCGCTGCGTGCCGTTCCGTGAACGGGGAGCAGGGTGATGCCTCGGTCGCCGAAGAGTCGTCCGCCTGATCTTCTCGGCGACGCTGCGAGGTCCGGTGTCTACGAGGCGCAGTCGGTCAAGCGGGTCTGGCACTACCTGGCCAGGTTCGGGCGTTCGACGGCGGCGGCGTAGCGCTTCGCGAGGATCTCGAGGTGGTCGCGGAGCTCTGGGGGTGACTCGACGGTGAAGTCGATACCGAGCATGCCGATCCAGACGGCCACGACCTCGAGGCTGTCGCCGCCGGTGACCAGGACGCTGCGGTCGGGGGCGATCGGCTCGACAGTGCCGACGGCGGGGTTGATGCGCGAGATGACCTCCTCGGCGGAGGCGGCGATGATCAAGCGGGCGTGGACGGCCCAGCCGGTGCGGGCGACCTCACGTACGACGAACTCGGTGAGGTCGAACCCCGGGTCGGCAGGACGGAAGGGGCGCCCGCCGGGGACCTTGAGCCGCAGCCAGTCGACGCGCAGCGGCTGCCAGGCGTCGGCGCGGGGGTCGCGGGCGACGAGATACCAGCGGCGCTGCCAGGAGATCAGCCGGTAGGGCTCGACCTCGATCGGCTCGTCGCGGTAGTCCGCGCGTACGCCCTGGCCGTCGTGGATCGCGGTCGCCAGGGCCTGCAGCGTGCCGGCGTCGACGTCCGGGTCGGGGACGTTGCTGTCGGTGTTGACCGGCCCGGCCTCCATGGCGTCGACCACGGCGGCCAGCTTGCGGCGGAGGTGGTCGGGGAGGACCTGGTCGAGCTTGGCGAGGGCTCGCGCGCTCGTCTCGGCCACACCCGCGATACCGGTGGCGGCCCGTAGCCCCACGGCCACCGCGACCGCCTCCTCGTCGTCGAGGAGCAGGGGCGGGAGATTGCCGCCGGTGCCGAGCCGGTAGCGCCCGCCCGGGCCGCGCACCGACTCCACCGGATAGCCGAGCTCGCGGAGCTTGGTCATGTCGTTGCGCACGGTGCGCTCGGAGACGTCGAGCCGGGTGGCCAGGTCGGCGCCGGTCCAGCCGGCCGAGGACTGCAACAGGCCCAGCAGCGCCAGGAGTCGCGCGGAGGTTTCCAGCACGGGCTCAGCGTGCTTCAAAAAAGATTCGGGAGCCAGCGAAATTGCGGAACCACGCTTGCCGGAACCCTTCCTAACGTGGGTCTCACAAGGTCGGAAACCACCAAGGAGAAGTCATGAACACGCAGGTCAGCAACCAGATCAGCACCGTCACCGTCGAGTTCCCGCAGGCGGATCTCGACGACCTCCGCTCCCGCCTGGAGCGCACCCGGTTCGCCCCGAGCGTCCCCGGTGACTCCTGGGACTACGGCACCCCGACGGCGTACCTCACCGACATGGTCGAGCGCTGGAAGGGCTTCGACTGGCGCGCGGTCGAGGCGCGCATCAACGCGGTGCCCAACCACCTGACCGAGATCGACGGCCAGGTCATCCACTTCGTGCACGTACCTTCCTCGAACCCGGAGGCCAAGGCGCTCCTGCTCGCGCACACCTACCCGGGCTCGTTCCTGGAGTTCCTACCGATGGTCGAGTCCCTGACGGAGGACTTCCACCTGGTGATCCCGGAGATGCCGGGCTTCGGGCTCTCGACGCCGGTGGTTGACGCCGGCTGGACGATGAAGCGGGTGGCCGAGACGTACGACGTCCTCATGCGCCGGCTGGGCTACGACTCCTACGGCGTGCACGGCAGCGACGGCGGCGCGATGGTCGGCCGCGAGCTGGCCCTGCTGGACCCGGAGGGCTTCCTCGGTGCGCACGTCCTGCAGCTCTTCTCGTTCCCGTCGGGTGACCCGAGTGAGTTCGAGGGCTTCGGGCCGAAGGAGTACGCCGCGCTCGAGCACATGCAGTGGTTCCAGTCGGTCGGTGGCTACAACGCCATGAACGGCTCCCGTCCGCAGACCATCGGCGCGGCGCTGGCGGACTCGCCGGTGGGGACGCTGGCCTACAGCGAGCTCTACGAGTCCTTCGGCAACGGCACGTCGCTGGTCACCCCCGAGCAGGTCATCGAGCAGGCGACCTACTACTGGCTCACCAACTCCTACGCCGCGGCCGCGCGCTACCACTACGAGGAAGGGCACGCCGAGCGCGAGCCCGAGGTCTCGCAGGGCCGGATCGGGGTCGCCGTCTTCAAGGACGACTTCCAGACCATCAGGTCGCTGGCCGAGCGGGACAACGCCAACATCCAGCACTGGTCGGAGTTCTCCGAGGGCGGCCACTACGCGGCCCTGGAGCGTCCCGACGACATCGTCGCCGACCTGCGGGTCTTCTTCGGCTGACCGCAGGCGCAGACCCGAGGATCGCAGTCACCCGGTGGCTGCGATCCTCGGGTCTGCGCCGTGTCAGATGGCCGCGGTGGCCGTGGCGGCGGTGGTGGCGACCATCACCGCGGTCATGACCGCGGTGACCTCGTCCATCGCGTCCTTGACGCCCTTGGCCGCCCAGTCGCCCCGGGCGATCTCCTTCGCCCGCTTCTTGACCGCCCCGGCGCCGACGGCCCTCGTGTCGACCACCTTGTGGGCGAGGTCGATGGAGGAGAGGAGGGCGATGAGCGGTCCGGTCCGTGCGTCCGGTGCGGCGCCCTGGATCAGCACGGCGACCAGGTGGCCGCGTACGGCGTTCTCGTGGGTCGAGTCTGCCGCCGGCCAGGTGGTGCGCGGGAAGAGGCCGAGGATCCTCTCGTCGCGGCGCTTGAGGATGTTGCGATCGCAGAGCCGCGCGGCGAGGGTCTCGTGCAGACCCTTGCCGAGGTTGGTGACGGCGTTCTTGGCCGCCAGTGGCTTGGCCGCCAACACGTCGTACGCAGCGGCCAGGATCGGCTCGTCGGGCCGCCTACCCGGCAGCGCCATGGCCTTGGCCGGGTTGAGCCCGGACTTGGGGACGATCTGGACCGAGCCCGCCATGACGAGCTCGGTCAGGAGCGCTCCGCCCAGCGCCTGCTGGACCCAGGACGAGGCGAGCGTGCCCTTCTCGTCGTCGAGCACGAGCAGCAGCAGGTCTTCTGCGATCAGCATGTACTGACGGTAAAACGGCTCGCTGACCGACGCCTCCTACGAAAGACGGATCTTTGGGCGGACCTTCGTCTAGGCCTGTGCCGACTCGGGGCCGGCGACGTCGAACATCCAGCTCACGCCGAACTTGTCGTCGAACTGGCCGAAGTAGTCACCCCAGGGTGCCTGCGCGAACGGCATCCCGGGCGTGCCGCCCTCGGAGAGCTTGGCGTAGTAGTCCGCGTAGCGCGGCTGGTCGGCGGGGTCGGCGCTGGTCATCGCGACGGTGACACCGGCACTCGGGGCGACGTGGTCCATCCCCGGAGGCGTGTCGGCGGCCATCAGGACGAGGCCGTCGTCGAGGGTGAGCGAGCCGTGCATGACCAGGTCCTTCGCCTCCGGCGGCACCGGACCCATCGCGTCGCCCATGGAGTCGAAGGTCATCGTCTCGACGGTGCCACCGAGCACCGACCGGTAGAACTCGAGCGCCTCGGCGGCCTCGGTCTTGAAGCTGATGTAGGGGTTGAGCGTTGCCATCCGGATCGTCTCCTTTGATCGATTTCCGACCCCATCGCTCACACACTAAGCGCGCAGAAGAGGCGAAGAAGAGCGATTCGCGTCGGTTTGCCCTGATTTCGGGGTCTCGTCCACGGACCTGTCACGGGTGGACGATCTCGACGCCCAGCCACCCGGCCAGCGCCTCGATCTCTGCCTCGACCGCGTCCCCGATCTCCGGCGTCCAGCCGAAGTCCTCGTGGACGGCGAAGACGAACAGCTGCCCCTTCTTGTGGTCCACCTTCGCGTCGAGCTTCCCGACCAGCCGCTCGCCATACAGGATCGGGAGGGCGAAGTAGCCCCAGCGTCGCTTGGCGGCCGGCTTGTACATCTCCAGGACGTACTCGAACCCGAACAGGTCCAACGCCCGGTCCCGGTCGTAGACGAGACGGTCGAAGGGGGAGAGCAGGGCAGCCCGTGGCGCGAACCCGTCCTCGAGCGCGGCGAGCGCCTCGGGGTCGACCCGCCACTCCCCGTCCACGCCGGCCACGGTGGCGGGGACGCCGGCGTCCCCGGCACCGAGGACCTCGCCGCCGGAGGAGTCCTTCCATCCGGGGCGGGCGATCCCGAGCGAGGCCAGCCTGCGCACCGTCTCCACCCTCAGCGCCTCCTCGGTCGAGGGGAGCCGCAGGTCGGACGGGTATACCCGCTCGGCGAGGTCCCAGGTGCGCAGCTTGCCGCGGCGGCCGGCGATGGCGACCTCGCCCATCCGGTTGAGCAGCTCGATCATCCGCAGGACGTTCTTGTCGTTGGTCCACCCGGTCGAGGCCCAGGGCACCTCGGCGGTGTCCTCGATCTCGCCGGCCACGAGCGGACCGTCGGCTCGGAGGCGATCCAGGATCTGCGTACGGAATCTCTTGTTGGCCTCCACCCACTCGAGAGCCGTGGGGTGGATCCGGCCCGGCGCCAGGGCGAGGAACGTCTCGATCTCGTCCATCGGCACGATGAAGCTCGAGAACTCCACCAGCGAGCGCTCCTGTTCGAGGGCGAAGGTGAGATCCGAATGATCGTACGCATCCCCCAACCGTGACCACGCGACCAGATCCGCGCTCGGTGCGATCGCCTTGGTCGGGTCGATCTGCAGAAGCGTCAGCTGGTCGACGGTCTCCACCAGCGAGACGGGCCGACGCGCGTCGAGGAGCTGGGCGCGGACCGCGATCCGGCGCGCCTGTTCCGTGGTCAGGGTCAGCGTCATGTCGACACAGTATGGGGAGTTCCGGACGACCTGCTGCCGATTCGACCCGATCTTCCGATTCCGCTTGACCGCACCGATGTTAGCGCTCACGCTGTGGATCGAGCTGGACGCGATCCTGGCCGTCGTCATCGGAGGTACGTCGCTGGCCGGCGGGCGCTTCTCGCTGACCGGCACTTTCGTCGGGGCGATGCTGATCGCCACCCTCACCCGGACCATCCCCAACATCGGTATCCCGGCCGAGGCCAACTATCTGTTCAAGGCGCTGGTGGTCGTGATCGTGTGCCTGCTGCAGTCGCCGAAGGCGCGGGCGGTGCTGCAACGGCGCAGCGACCGTACGCCGACCAGCCGCGAGGAGGCTGTCGCATGAGCGTTCAGGTACCCGCGACCGAGACCGGGCTCATCACTCGGATCGCACGGTTCAGCCCGCCACGGCGCTACCTGCCCGTGCTCGCGGTGGGGATGACGTTCGTGATCCTCACCGGCGGGATCGACCTCTCGGTCGGCTCCAACGTGGCCCTCTCGACCCTGATCGCGGCCCGGACGCTCGAGCTCGGCCTGCCGGTGGTCGCGGTGATCGCGGTCGTGCTCTTGGCCGGCACCCTGCTCGGCACCGCGATGGGGCTGCTGATCCACTACTTCGACATCCAGCCGTTCATCGCCACCCTCGCGGGCATGTTCCTGGCCCGTGGGCTCTGCTATCTGATCAGCGTCGACTCGATCCCGATCAAGGACGAGACCTTCTCGGCCATCGCGTTCGGCTCGATCACCCTGCCCGGTGGCTACTACCTCGGGTGGACGGCGGTCTTCGCGCTGGTGATAGTCGCGATCGCTGCGTACGTCCTCGCCTCGACCCGCTTCGGACGCACCGTCTACGCGCTCGGCGGCAGCGAGCCGTCGGCGCTGCTGATGGGGTTGCCGGTCGCGGCGACCAAGGTCGGGGTGTACGCGATCAGCGGGCTGTGCGCAGCCCTGGGCGGGCTGCTGTTCGCGCTCTACACGCTCTCGGGCTGCTCGCTGCACGCGGTCGGGATGGAGCTGGACGCGATCGCTGCGGTGGTCATCGGCGGCACGCTGCTCACCGGCGGGCGAGGCTTCGTGGTCGGCTCGCTGCTCGGGGTGCTCGTGCTCGGCACGATCCAGACGTTCATCTCGTTCGACGGGACGCTGTCGTCGTGGTGGACGCGGATGCTGTGTTTTTGGGGTTGGTGTTTGCCGCCGACCCTTGCTTGGAGGGTGTTCTCGGCGGCGTCCGGAGTAAAGGACGGCCTGCGGCCGCCGGCTGACGCCGGTCGCCTTCGGCGATCCTTGACACCGGCCGTCGCCGAGAATTTTGGCTGGTTATCGGGTCGGCGGCAGGGGTTTGGCGCGGGGAAGTGGGTTGGTCACGGGCTTGGGATCTGAGGGTGAACGAAGTTTCTTTCACCTGGGACCGGGCTCCGGTTGGGTGGGGTCGGCGGGTGAAGGAATTTTCGTTCACGCCGATACCGCCCTGAGGCGGTGGCTAACCGGGGTGAACGAAAATTCGTTCACCGAGGACGGGTGAAGAAATCTTCGTTCATCCAGAGGAGCGTCTACTTCCGCAGGGGTGAATGAATTTTCGTTCCCCGTGGAGCGTGCATCTCCCGTGGAGCGACTGTCTCCCGGCCACACGGGGGCCGCAGCCCCTGATAGCCAGCCAAATCTTTCTCGACGTGGTCCGGTGTCAAGGATCGCCGAAGGCGACCGGCGTAGCCGGCGGCCGCAGGCCGTCCTTTACTCCGGGGCAGGTCGAGAAACACTCGAGGACAGGGTCGGCGGCCCAAGACCAGCCCCGCGGAACAGTGCCTGGACGAAAGGAGCGCCCCGAGAAACGACCAAATGCCTCTGACCAACCCCGGAGCTACAGCCGCCCAAGTGCCGCCCGAAGCGGATCGAGCCCGAGCGAACCGAGGTCGAGCGCGGCGCGGTGAAAAGCCTTCAAGTCGAACGCGGCACCAGCACGGGCACGCGCATCCTCGCGGGCCTGGAGCCAGATCCGCTCACCGACCTTGTAGGACGGGGCCTGGCCCGGCCAGCCGAGGTAGCGGGCGACCTCGAAGTCTAGGAAGGCGTCCTCCATCAGGCAGTGCTCGCCGATGAACTCGCGGCCGAGCTGGGGCGTCCACACCTCGCCGGGGTGGAAGCCGAACGGGTTGTCCTCCGGGATCGTCAGCTCCAGATGCATGCCGATGTCGATGATCACCCGTGCGGCCCGGAAGGACTGGCCGTCGAGCATGCCGAGGCGGTCGCCGGGGTCGTCCAGGTAGCCGAGCGACTCCATGAGGCGCTCGGCGTAGAGCGCCCAGCCCTCGCCGTGGCCCGAGACCCAGCACATCAGCCGCTGCCAGCGGTTGAGCAGCTCGGCGCGGTAGGCCGTCTGGGCGACTTGGAGGTGATGGCCCGGAACGCCCTCGTGGTAGACCGTGGTCAGCTCGCGCCAGGTGCCGAACGAGGTGACCGACTCGGGCACCGACCACCACATCCGGCCGGGCCGGGAGAAGTCCTCGGAGGGGCCGGTGTAGTAGATCCCGCCGTCGGTGGTCGGCGCGATCATGCACTCGATCCGCCGGACCGGCTCGGGGATGTCGAAGTGCACGTCGGCCAGCTCCGCGATGGCGCGGTCGGCGGTGGTCTGCATCCACTCCTTGAGCGCGTCGGTCGAGGTCAGCTGCCGCGCGGGGTCCTTGTCGAGGTGGGCCGCCGCCTCGGCGACACTCGAGCCCGGCAGGATCCGGTCGGCGGTGGCCTCCATGTCGTCGAAGAGTCGCTTGAGCTCCTCCCAGCCCCAGGCGTACGTCTCCTCCAGATCGATCTCGGCGCCGAGGTAGCGCCGTGAGGAGAGCTGGTAGTGGTCGCGCCCGACGGCTTCCTTCGGCAGCCCCTTGGGGACCAGGTCGTCGGCCATGAAGCGCCCGAACTCGGCGAACGCCTCGTTGGCTTTCGCTGCCGAGGCCTCGAGCTCGGCGCGCAGGGAGGCGGGCGTGGCCTCGGGGGCACGTGAGACCAGTCCTGCGAAGAAGTCGCCGGCACCCTTCTGCCCGGTCCAGCCCAGGATCTGGTCGACGACCTTCGCGTACTGTGCCGTCGCCGAGACCCGTCCGGCCGCGGCCTCCTCGCGGAGGGTCGCGGTGTAGCCTGCGACGGCGTCCGGCATCCCGGCCAGCCTGGCACCGATCGCGGCCCAGTCGTCCTCGGTGTCGGTCGGCATCAGGTCGAAGACCTCGCGCAGGTTGTGGATGCCGCTGGTGATGACGGAGACGAACTTCCGGTCCAGCTGCGCCTCGGCGAACTCGATGTCGAGCCCGACCCGCTCCAGGAACGCATCCTTGGCGACCTGCTCGCGCTCGTCGACCGGCTTGATCGCGGCCACGTCGGCGTAGGCCACCCGGTTGAGCTCCTCCACCGCCTGCATCCCGTCGGGGGAGAGGTCGGGGAGCTCCGTGTCGTGGCCGGCGACACCGACGTACGTCGCGGTCAGCGGGTCGAGGGCGCAGAGCTCCTCGACATAGCGGTCGGTGCGGGCGTCTACGTTACGGGTCACTCGGCCAACCCTAGGACGGCGACGTCGTGGGGCAACTCAATTCCGCATGACACGCAACGAACACGACAGACTTCGCGTAGGAGGTGTGTGAACGTGCCAGAGGAGGTGTCCGTGGATGCCGACGAGGAGGAGAGGGGCCAGGCCCAGAATGTGGATTTTGGGGACTGGGTGGCCTCGAGGGGGCCCGCGCTACAGCGGTTCGCCTATCTGGTGACCGGCAACAACTCCGACGCTCCTGACCTGGTGCAGGACGCCCTCGCCCGTGCGCTGCCGCGGTGGGAGTCGCTGGCGGCGTCCGGGACGGCGGAGGCGTACGTGAAGAGGAGCATCGTCAACGGGTCGATCAGCGGCTGGCGCAAGCGCCGCCGCCTGGTGCTGGTCGAGGACGTCGAGCCGATGGCGACCAGCCACGAGCCCGGCCCCGAGGAGCGGGACGCGGACGAGGCGTGGGCACTGGTGCAGACGCTGCCGTCCAACCAGCGGGCGGCGGTGGTCCTCCGGTTCTACGAGGACCTGTCGTTCGCGCAGATAGCGACGGTGCTCGACTGCGCCGAGGCGACCGCCCGCTCACATGTGCACCGGGCGCTGGCCAAGCTGCGGCAGCGGTTGAACGAGCAAGGCTCTGTTGATCGGAGAGGGAACGAGGGGGTTGACAATGAGTGACTTCGAGCGCGAGGAGCGGGCCTTCCGGGCAGCTCTGGCCCGTGCGGCCGACGGCTTCGAGCCGCGGAAGCTCGCGATCCCCGGGGCCTCCGACGCGTCGGGACCGTCCGAGGTGTCCGACAAGACGGGACAGGCCGAACAGGCCGAGGAGAAAGCACCGGTACGCCGCCGGACCACCTGGATCCTGGCCGCGGCCGCCGCAGTGCTGGCCGTCGTCGGCCTGGGCGGGGTGGTGGCCAACCTTCAGACCTCGGGCGGCGGTGGCGAGAGCACGGCCGCGAGCGACGCCTCCGGCGACGAGGACCGTTCCGGCGGCGCGCCCAAGGCGCTCGCGGAATCGGGTGAGGCGGCTCCCGAAGGCACCTACACCAACCGTGGCCGCACCGACCTGCCCGCGCCCGCGGACGGGAACCGCTGGGCGGTCCGCTACGACATCGCCTTCCAGGTTCCCGAGGAGTGGGCCGATGCGACCGCACCGGCGCTGCCGGAGTGCATCGCGAAGCCCGGGGACCAGTGGGACAGCGTGCCGAGGACTCCCTACGTCGCGAACATCACCAACCAGCCGGTGCCGAGCATCGCCTGCAACGAGACCGAGGACCGTGACTTCCCGCCGCAGTTCGGCAAGGTGCCGTTCGCGCTGTGGCAGCCGTACGTCCTGATCGAGAAGCCGGGCAAGGGCGCCACCCTCCAGACCGGTTCTTGGGAGCACGAGGGCTGGCTGCTGACCCGGGTCCAGGTCGGGGACGGCGACGCCTACGCCACGATCCTCACCGGGCCCGGCGACGAGCGGGTCAACCAGGAGATCAAGGGGTCCCTGCGGACCGTGGCGAAGGATCCGTACGGCTGCGAGACCGCCTCACCGCTGGCCGGCGGCGACCCGGTGCGGCCGAAGACCGACCCGTCGGCCTCGCCGTTGGAGGGCGATGCCCCGGAGTCGATCGCGATCTGCCGCTACGAGCCGTCTTCGGCATCGCTGACCGGGTCGCGTGAGATCACCGGCTCCGACGCCGCCGGCCTCGTGGAGGCGATCGGCAGCGCACCGGCCCGCTCGGGTCCCAACACGCCGCAGAACTGTGCCGCCGGTCAGCCGGTCACGGCGTACGTCATCCTGCGGATCTTCCGCGACGGGGGCGAGCCCGGGGACGTCTACGTGAACTACGAGAACTGCGACGAGCACGGGTTCTACGACGGCATCACCGTGCACGAGCTCACCGCGGCGGCCTGCCGGCCGGTGTTCGCCGAGGAGCCGGTCACGATCTACTCGGCTCAGGGCGCCGTCGCCAAGGTCTGCCTCTCCTGACCCTCGGCTGCTGGCCGCCCCCGCTCGGGGAGGGCGGCCAGCAACCGAGTAGTGCGCCACGCGGCGTAGAGGAAGAGGAGCACCAGCAGGCCGTTGCGCCAGGCCAGCACCTCGGTGATCCACGGTGAGCCGACGTCGTTGAAGGTGAGCATGTAGCCGTACATCCGCGGGAAGATCTCGTGGGTCAGCAGTGTCACCACGACCAGCACGACCGACCAGATCCCGAGCTGTCGGCGAGCCCGGCCGCGGAGCAGGACCAGCCCGGCGGAGGCGGCGGGGAGCAGCCAGAGCAGGTACTGCGGGCTGAGCACCTTGTTGGTCACCAGGAACGCGGCCACGGTCGCGAGCACCAGCCACACGATCGTCTCCTCCGTCCTCTGGCCGAGGGGGAGGCGTCGCCAGGCGAGT
The DNA here is from genome assembly GCF_040643685.1 of Nocardioides sp. NPDC047086. Lineage (NCBI taxonomy): Bacteria > Bacillati > Actinomycetota > Actinomycetes > Propionibacteriales > Nocardioidaceae > Nocardioides > Nocardioides sp. NPDC047086. Next base: position 40,893 of record NZ_JBEYUV010000028.1, on the reverse strand, counting down.
ACCCACCAGACGATGACGAGCGCCCCGGCGACCACGGAGGCGACCGTCGCCGCGAGGAGCAGCGCCTCGACCATCGGCCCGCTGATGTCGTACGCCTTCCACTCGGTGTAGTCGATGGCGTAGCCGCTCTCCGGACCGCCGTGGCCCCACTCGAACATCGCCGGGGTCGCGAAGACCGACTCGATCTGCAGGCCCCGCTCGCTCTGGTAGGTCAGCGGCGTCCAGAGGCGGTCCCAGCCACCGAGCACAAGGCTCAGCCCGGCCAGCGCGAGGCCGGTGGCGGCGACGGTGAGAATGACCCCGCGACGGGTGGCGCGGTTCGCGGCGAGGGCCGGGATGACCAGGATCGGCCAGTACTTCGCTCCGGTCGCGAAGGCCGCGAACGCCGCGGCCACCTTCGGTCTCCTGGTCGCGTAGAGCACCGCCAGACCGACCATGATCCCGGGGAAGAGATCGAATCGGGCGTACGCCGTCGCCCCGAGCGCGGGGACGGCGACCAGCCACATCGCCTCCGCGCCGGAGATACCGAACCTCGGGTGCGCCCCGCGGCGGTTGCGGACGAGCAGCACCATGAAGAGCAGATCCGTCAGTGCGGCCATCGCCAGCACCGCCACGATGTAGGCCTCGCCGCTCAGCTGGAGCAGGTTGATCGCGGCGTACGGGATCCAGAGCAGCAGCAACGCCGGCACCGGATACTCGACCAGCGTCCCCGAGACCCCGTCCCCGGCCAGCGCGTCGAGACTGTCGCGGTAGTAGTTCACATCGCCGACCACGCCCCACTCCGTGCCCCACCAGGACAACGAGTCAGCCGTCGCCGGGAAGCCGTAGAGGATCACCACCCATCCCCGGGTCACCAGCCAGGCCAGGGTGACAAGGAGATACCGCCGAGAGAAGGTGATCACGGAGCGATCATGACACTGCGGTCCTCGTCAGTGAGGCAGGCCGCTTGCGCGCCAGGCGTTGGGGCCGGGGTGGAGGGGCGTACGCAGCTGGGGGGTGGCCCAGAGTGAGCGCTCCTTCTTCTTGGGGGCCTCGCCTGCCGATCCCAGTGTCGCGAAGACGGCCACGATGGCGGCTACGTCCTCGGGGGTGGCGTTCTGGTCGATGACCTTGAGCAGGGGCTTCTGCTCCTGGTTGTCGGTCATTCCGTGACCACCTTTCGTTTCTTGGATTGCCTTACGTCGGGTTTTCGCCGAGTCGGCGCAAGCCGGTCCTCGCTCGCTTCGCTTCGCTGCGGTCCGTTTGCGCCGACTCGGCGCGCTCGCGAAGAAGCACGGGAATATCCCGCCCTTCGTTCGCTTCGCTCACATCAGAGCGGGATATTCCCGTGCTTCTTCGCGGGGAGGGTCTCGCGCTTGGTGCGTAGGAGACGGAGCGCGCGGGTGACCTCGGCGCGGGTCTCGTGGGGCGGGATGACCGCGTCGACGTAGCCGCGCTCGGCGGCGATGTATGGGTTGGCGAGGGTGGTTTCGTACTCGTCGATCAGTTCGGCGCGTTTGGCCTCGACGTCGCCGCCGGCGGCCTCGACCTCGGCCAGGGTGCGGCGGTGGACGATGTTGGCCGCGCCCTGGGCGCCCATGACCGCGATCTGGGCGGTGGGCCAGGCCAGGTTGATGTCGGCGCCGAGGTGCTTGGAGCCCATGACGTCGTAGGCGCCGCCGTAGGCCTTGCGGGTGATGATCGTGACCAGCGGGACGGTGGCCTCGGCGTAGGCGTAGATCAGCTTCGCGCCGCGGCGGATGATGCCGTTGTGCTCCTGGTCGGTGCCGGGCAGGAAGCCGGGGACGTCGACGAAGGTGATGACGGGGACGTTGAAGGCGTCGCAGGTGCGTACGAACCGGGCGGCCTTCTCGGAGGCGTCGATGTCGAGGCAGCCGGCGAACTGCATCGGCTGGTTGGCCACGATGCCGACCGGGCGGCCCTCGATGCGGGCGTAGCCGATGATGATGTTGGGCGCCCACAGCGGCTGGACCTCGAGGAACTCCTCATCGTCGACGATGTGCGAGATGACCTCGTGCATGTCGTAGGGCTGGTTGCCGCCGTCGGGGATGAAGGTGTCGAGCTCGCGGTCGAGGTCGGAGATCTCCAGGTCGGCACTCTGCCCATCGGGGGCGTCGTAGGCCGGCGGCTCCTCCATGTTGTTGGAGGGCAGGTAGGAGAGCAGCGCCTTGACGTACTCGATCGCGTCGGCCTCATCCGAGCCCATGTAGTGGGCCACACCCGACTTGGAGTTGTGGGCGAGCGCGCCGCCGAGCTCCTCCATGGTGATGTCCTCGCCGGTGACGGTCTTGATGACGTCGGGGCCGGTGATGAACATGCCGGAGGTCTTGTCGACCATGATCGTGAAGTCGGTGACGGCCGGGGAGTAGACGTGGCCGCCGGCGCAGTTGCCCATGATCAGGCTGATCTGCGGGATCACGCCGGAGGCGTGGACGTTGCGCTTGAAGATCTCCCCGTACAGGCCCAGGGAGACGACACCCTCCTGGATGCGGGCGCCGGCGCCCTCGTTGATGCCGATCAGCGGGGACCCGGTCTTGATCGCGAGGTCCATGATCTTGGTGATCTTCTCGCCGTAGACCTCGCCCAGTGACCCACCGAAGACGGTGAAGTCCTGGGAGAAGACGCAGACCTGGCGGCCGTCGATGGTGCCGTAGCCGGTCACCACACCGTCACCGAAGGGGCGGTTCTTCTCCAGCCCGAACGCGGTGGACCGGTGGCGGGCCAGCTCGTCGACCTCCTGGAAGGAGCCCTCGTCGAGCAGCATGTCGATGCGCTCGCGTGCGGTCTGGCGTCCCTTCGCGTGCTGCTTCTCGACCGCCTTCTCTGAACCGGCGTGGATGGCCTCGTCGAGGCGACGCTCCAGTTCGGCCAGCTTCCCGGCTGTCGTGTGCAGGTCGATCTCTGGCTGAGGGGTGGCTTCGGCGCTCACGCGGCCACCCCCGTAGCGCAAGCGCCACTGTACGGACGCGGCCGCGTGTTGTTCAGACGGTTTGCTCGCTGGCGCTCGCTCACATTGTGCTCCTTTGGACTTCGGGCGGTGCGGGGGCCAATCTAATGCCCGTGCCACCTTTCGCGATGCGACGCCCGTCACTTGACCACTCCCGGCTCGATGCGCTACCGGGCGGGTGGCGCGTCGAGATCCTCGACTCGACGCCGTCGACGAACGCCGCGCTCGCCTCGCGGGCGCGCTCGGGCGAGGCGCCGGGACTGGTGATCACCACCGAGCACCAGACCGCCGGCCGAGGCCGCCTTGACCGAGGCTGGACCACCCCGGCGCGCTCGGCGCTGGCCGTCTCCGCGCTGCTGCGGCCCTCGCCCTCGATCCCGGTCGAGCGGTGGCTGTGGCTGCCGTTGATGACCGGCGTCGCGGTCGCTTCGGTGTTGCGGACGAAGGGGTACGCGGCCGGGCTGAAGTGGCCCAACGACGTGCTCATCGAGGGTCGCAAGGTCTGTGGGATCCTGATCGAGCGGATCGAGACGACCGGAGCGAGGTCGAGCGGCGAGCTTGCTCGTCCGCTCGCGCCGAGCGAGGGAGTAACCGCGCGAAGCGCGGAGATGGCCGAAGGTGCTGCCGCCGTGATCGGGTTCGGGCTCAACACCTCGTTGACGCGCGAGGAGCTGCCGATCGAGACCGCCACCTCGTTGGAGCTGGAGAGCGGTGCACCCGTCGACCGCACCGAGATGCTTGTCGCGCTGCTGGCGGAGCTGGGGGCTGCGTACGAGATCTGGGGGTCGGACCCCGCCGAGCTCGCCCGGCGCTATCGGGAGCTTTCGGTGACCGTCGGCGAGCAGGTGCGCGCCGAGCTGCCTGGCGGGGAGGTCTGGGAGGGCGTGGCCACCGAGATCGACGACTTCGGCCGGCTGGTCATCGAGACCGGCGAGGGGCCGCGGGTGGTCGGCGCGGGCGACGTCATCCACGCTCGGCTCCGTCCGCGGTCGTGACGAGCCGGATGGCATGATCTGGTTTGTGGCGAAATCGAAGCAGCCCGTCAACCTGACCTCGGCCGAGGTCGCCGAGAAGGCCGGCGTGAGCCTGGACCAGGCGAAGCGTCTGTGGCGTGCTCTCGGGTTCCCGGAGATCGGGGACGACGAGGCCTTCTTCGACGAGGCGGACGTGCAGGCCCTGGCCAAGGCCAACGAGATCGCGAGCAACGGGCTGGTCAGCTTCGACCTGGTCGTCAACCTGACCCGCGGCATCGGACAGTCGATGGCGCGCTTGTCCGATTACGAGGTCTCCGCGCTGCTGCACCACGTCGAGACCCAGAATGAGGACGACCGGACGCCGGCCGAGCTGCTGAAGGCGACCGTCTCGGTCTCCGAGCAGTTCGAGAGCGCGTTCGAGGAGATGATGATCTTCGCCTGGCGACGGCACACCCGCGCCGCGCTCGCCCGGGCCGAGGCGTCTGTCGCCGGCTCCGAGGAGCAGCTGGGTACGGTCTGGCAGACGGTTGGGTTCGCCGACATCGTCTCGTTCACCGCGCTGTCGAACACGCTGACCGAGGAGAAGATCGGCGACCTGGTCGAGCTCTTCGAGTCGCGGTGTGCCGACGTGGTGGCGACCTGGGGTGGACGGATCATCAAGTCGCTCGGCGACTCGGTGCTCTTCGTCAACGACGACCCGCTTCAGGCCTACGGCACCGCCGAGGGGATCATCAACGTGATCGGGCGGGACCCGCGGATGCCGGACGTACGCGTCGGGCTCGCCTCCGGCAACGTCGTCTCGCGCCTGGGAGACGTCTTCGGGCCGCCCGTGAACATGGCCGCGCGGCTGACCGCCGTCGCCCGCCGCAACCGGATCATCATCGACGAGGCGACCGCCAGGGCGATGCCCGAGGACGAGTTCGAGACCCGGCGACTCGCCGCCCGACCGGTGCGAGGCTTCGGGATCGTGGAGCCCGTCGCCGTCCGCCGTGTCTGAATCGTGACCTTCTAGGGTGTCGCTGACCTGCGACTTCGCGGTCTTGTTCACATTCCGTTGTAGTTAACAGTCGATCAACGCTGGGCTCCGATCGCTTTACCTGATCGGGGCTTCGTGGGCATGGTTGAGTGCGCCATTCGGGGGTGCACGTTTGTCATGCCCATTTCGTTGCACGTTGGCATGAAAATGTCAGTGGCAATATCGTGCAATCCTTTGCCAAGGGCTCTTTACCTCCCTAATGTCGATCTCATGATCGAGGTACAGGAGATCAAGCTCGACCCGGAGACACGGCGAGCATGGCGGAACGATGAGGAGCTGACGCTCTCTCGCAAGGAGTTCGACCTGGTCCACGCCCTGATCAGGAGGGCTGGCAACGTCGTCTCCCGCGACGAGTTGATGAGGGACGTGTGGAACGCGACCTTCTACACCTCGTCGAAGACCATCGACGTACACCTGGGATGGGTGCGTCGCAAGCTGGGCGACGACCCCCGGAAGCCCCATCTGATCACCACGCTGCGCGGCAAGGGCCTGCGCTTCGAGAAAGCCTGATCTTCGCTGGACCCGCCGGGGCAGGATTTCGCGGATTTCGTGAGGGGGATCCGTGAAATCGGCCCCGGCGGGGCATGCTCTTTATCCTGTCGTCGTGACCCTCGCACCGACACTTGCGATCATCGGCGGCGGCCAGCTGGCCCGCATGATGGCTCAGCCCGCTATCGCGCTCGGACTCCCGCTCCGGCTCCTCGCCGAGGGCGAGGGCGTCTCGGCCGCCCAGGTCATCCCGGACCAGATGGTCGGCGACTACCGCGACCTGGACACCCTCAAGAAGGTCACCGAGGGATGTGAGGTGGTCACCTTCGACCACGAGCATGTCCCGACCGAGCATCTGCACGCGCTCGAGACTGCCGGGGTAGCGGTCCGCCCCGGCCCGGACGCCTTGGTGCACGCCCAGGACAAGGGCGTCATGCGCGCCCGGCTGACCGAGCTCGGCATCCCGTGCCCGCGCAACGCCATCGTCTCCTCCGTGGCGGAGGTCGAGGCGTTCGGTTTCCCGTGCGTCCTCAAGACCACCCGCGGTGGCTACGACGGCAAGGGCGTCTGGGTCGTACGCGACGTGGCCGACGTCGCCGAGCCGCTCCGCGTCGCCGAGGACGCGGGGGTCCAGGTTCTGGCCGAGGAGCTCGTCGACTTCCGCCGCGAGCTGTCCGCGATCGTCGCCCGTTCGCCGAGCGGCCAGGCCGCTGCGTACCCGGTCGTGCACACCTACCAGGAGAACGGTGTCTGCAAGGAGGTCATCGCTCCGGCGCCCGACCTCTCGCCCGAGCTCGCCGTCGAGGGCGAGCAGATCGCGCTGCGCATCGCGGGTGAGCTCGGGGTCACCGGGGTGCTCGCGGTCGAGATGTTCGAGACCGTCGACGGCCGGCTGCTCGTCAACGAGCTCGCCATGCGCCCCCACAACACCGGTCACTGGACCCAGGACGGCGCCGTCACCTCACAGTTCGAGAACCATCTGCGCGCGGTCATGGACCTGCCGCTGGGCTCTCCTGCGCCCCGCGCGAAGTGGTCGGTGATGGTCAACATCCTCGGCTCGACCCGGGAGAACGTCGGCCGCCTCTACGACGGCTTCCCCCACGCCATGGCCCGCGACCCCCACCTCCGCGTCCACCTCTACGGCAAGGCGATGCGCCCCGGGCGCAAGGTCGGCCACGTCAACGTCTACGGCGACGACCTCGACGACTGTCTCGAGCGCGCCCGCCACGCCGCCGACTGGTTCCAGGGCGACCTCGGCAACGACTCCGACTGACGTCCGAGACGTCGCCCCCGTCGGTCGAGACGTCACATGCGTCGGCCGAAGCGTCACGCCCGTCGCTCGAAGCGTCACGTGCGTCGGCCGACGGGGCACTCAGCTGCCAACTCGGCCGACGTAAGTGACGTCTCGGTCGACGTGCCTGCCGTCTCGGTCGACGTAAGGGACGCCTCGGCGATGGTTGCTCGGTCAGACGCCGAGGCGCTGGCGTTCGGTGGCGACGACGTCGCGGGCGATCTCGGCGTCGGAGGCTTCGGCGGCGAGGGCGATGGAGGGGTCGTCGGGGTGGGAGGTCTCGTACGCTTCGGGGCTGCTGGCGGCGGTGGCGCTGACCCGGGCGAAGTCATCGAAGAGCTCGGCCTTGGCGGCGAGGATGTCGTGGACGCGCTGGTCGACGCCGACCTCGGAGAGCAGGCGGTGGACCTGGACGGACTGGAGCTGGCCCATCCGGCGGGCGCGAGCGATGGCCTGCCACTCGATGGTCGGCTTGAGCTGCGGTTCACAGATGACCACGACCGACGCGGACTGGATGTTGAGGCCGACGCCGCCGGCGACGATCTGCGTGACCAGCACGGCACCGTGCCCGGCCGCGGAGAACTCGTCGACCATCTGCTGGCGCTCCTCGGCGGGCACGGAGCCGGTGAGCGGTCCGAAGACCTCGCCCGGCAGGAGCGTGACCAGGTCGTCGAGGACCTTCCTGAAGTGGGAGAACACGATCACGCGGCGGCCGTTCTCCTCGGCCTCGCCGACGATCTCGACCAGCCGTTCGACCTTCGCCGACGAGATGCCCTGGAGCATCGCGGCCTGGCGCATGGCCATGAAGTTGCCGTCGCGGACGCACTCGGCGTACGCCCTCTCGTCGGCCACGGACAGCGGCAGCCAGTCCTCGACCTCGACGAGGTCGGGCAGCTCGGTGAGCACATCCTCCTGGTTGCGGCGCAGGTAGACCGGGGCGACCTGCTTGCGGAACCGGTGGGGGTTGAACTCGTCGGCGGAGAGCAGCAGGTCGGGGCGGAGATAGGAGACCAGGTTGCGGAACTCGTCGATGCGGTTCTCCATCGGCGTGCCGGTGAGCAGGATGGCGCGCTCGGAGGCGTCGAGGACGCGGCGTACGCGTTCGGCGCGCTGGGTGCGCGGCGACTTGATCATGTGCGCCTCGTCGACCACGACGCAGGCGACCTTGACCTGGTCGAGGAACGGCTGGATCGCGTTGAGCGTCTCGTAGGTGGTCACCGCGACGCCACCCTGCGCGACCCAGATCTTGGCGGCCTTCAGGCGGCGGTTGCCGTGGAGACGGTGGGGGACCAGCGTCGTCTTCGAGTCGGTCTCGCGCACCCAGTTGGTGACCACGGCAGCGGGGCAGACGACCAGCGTGTGGGACGCGCCCATCGCGTGCAGATGAGCGAGCACCGCCAGTGACTGGAGCGTCTTGCCGAGCCCCATCTCGTCGCCGATGATCACCTTCATCTGCACCAGCGCGAAGCGGACACCGAAGTGCTGGTAGCCGCGCAGCGAGGCGGTCAGGTTGTTGGTGCGCAGCTCCTGGGCCCGCACCGCCTCGATGATCTCGGCCGAGAGGTCGCCGTGGATCTTGTCCTCGTCCTCGGTGAGGAAGCCGAGCTCGGAGAGCATCGCGTAGTAGTCGGCCGGCCGTCTCTCGAAGTCCTCCCACGGGTCGGCCGGCCGGTTGCCCGGACGGATCCGGCGGGCCATCTCGGCTCGATGGGCGATCGCCCGCAGGGCGCCCTGGAAGTCGTCGAGACTGGCGGCGTTGGCCAGGATCAGATGGAACCGCGCGCCACTGTCCAGCGACCGGGTCAGTGGTCGCAGCGACTGGACGAGCGCGAGCTCCGCTCCCGCATCCTTCGTACGCCGTCCGGCCTCCCACTCCGCCAGCCGCGCGAGCAGCCTGGTGGCCGCCGGGGTGCGGCGATCGTGGTCGATGGCGAGCGGCATCTCGTCGTAGGTGCGCTGCCACAGCGCCTGCGCCGCCTCCTGCATCCGCATCGCCGTGGCGGGGCCGACGCCGGGAAGCTCTCGCAGGTCAGAGGTGGGATGGATGACCTCGTGGACGGTCTGGAGCCCGGCCTCGAGGAGGGGCTCGATGCGTACGAGATCGGCGAGCTCGTCGACAGGCAGCGACCTGACCGCCGTGTCGGTATCCGCGCTCCGGACCGCGTTGGCGGCGTCGGTCGCGGCGCGGCGCGCCGGCTCCTCGGAGCGCCTGGCCTCGTTGAGCGCCTCGCCCTCGTTGCGCAGCACCATGATGCCCTTGCGCGGGGACAGTACGGCCTCCGAACCCAGCTCCGAGAGAGCCTCCAAGAGACCCACGCTCGGCAGCAGCGCCTCCCGGACCCGCACCCGGCGCCCGGCCGGCAACCTGGTCAGCTCGTCGAGCCGAGCCGCCGCCTGGAGCTCGCTCGCCCGGCGGTGCAGATCTAGGATCCGCCTGCCCGCCAGCTCCGCATCCTCGCGGCGGTGCCCCCGCACGAACAGTCGACGGGCGCCGGCGGCCCGCTTCGCCCGCGCGATGTCGTCCGCGGCGTCAGCCAGCGCCTCGACGAGCTCCTGGGTGGTCTCCTCCACCGGCTCCAGCGCGTGACGCCGCGCGATCGCGGCCAGGCGAGGCCCGTCGCTCCGGTCCAGGGCGATGCTGCGCCAAGCCACCTGGGCCGCTCGCTTCAGCTCGGCCGCGTTCGCTCGGTAGTGGTCGACCGCCTCGGTCGCCTCCTGCTCGATCTCGGCCCGCCCGACGGTCGCCGAGGCCGCCTGCCGGGTCCAGGACGAGACCTGCCGCAGCCGCGACGGCAGCACCTTGCGCTCCGCCTTGGTCAGCCCGGTGAACCGCTCGACCGCAGTCGGGTTCGGCGGCGCGCTGAGGACGACGTCGGTGCTCGTTGCTGGATCCATCTGCCTTTGTGGGGGTCGTCGGGGAGAGTGGCCAGCACACTAGCGGGCAGGACCGACACTCAGGTGACAGGCAGAGGTCGGGGCCATGACGCGACTCCCTCGTCGAGCGCGAGCTCGGCGTCGGCCTCCGCGGCTGCCTCAGGATCGTGGGTGGCGAGAACGACGATCGCGCCCCGTGCGGCCTCGGCGCGGAGCGCGGCGATCATCCGTTCCCGGTTGCCGGCGTCGAGATCGCTGGTCGACTCGTCGGCCAGGAGCACCTCGGCTCGCATCGCGAACGCCCGTGCCAGCGCGACCCGCTGCTGTTGACCCCCGGAGAGCTCGTCGACGAGATGGCGACCGGACTCCTCGAGGCCGACCAGGGCGAGGGCCGCCGCGGTGCGCTCGAGCGCCTCCCGTGGCGACACCTTGCGGGCAAGCAGCGGGACCAGGACGTTCTCCTCCGCGGAGAGCGCACCCGCGAGCCCGTTGCCCTGGGGGATGAGACCGATCCCGCGGGCGGCGGCGTCGTCCCGCCCGGTCAGCGGCTCTCCGTCCACGGTCACCGATCCCGTGGCAGGGGCGACCGCGCCGGCCAGCGCCCACAGCAGCGACGACTTGCCGGCTCCGGAGGGGCCGGTGACTGCCACCATCATCCCGGCCCCGAGGCCGAGGTCGATCGGCTGGACAGCGACCAGGCCGTCGTACGCCACCGACAGCCCTCGAGCGCGAAGCTCACTCATCGATTGCCTCCTCGTGCTCGGGAACGAGCTCGTAGTGACCGTCAACCGGATGGAAACGGACCAGCGTTCCGGGCGGCAGCATGTCGCGTACGTGGCCGGGGAGCGGGAGGGAGCCATCCGCCGTCACGACGGCGTACTCCTCCCCGCTGCGTCCCTCCCCGCCGATCCGGCCGTCGCGGATGGTGACCGTGCGGGGCAGGAACGCGGCGACATGCGGATCGTGGGTGACGAGCACGACGGTCGTCCCGTGGGTGCGGTTGATCCAGGCGAGCCGCTCGAGGACGAGATCGCGGGCGTCGTGGCCGAGCTGGCTGGTGGGCTCGTCGGCGAGCACGAGCCCCGGACGGGTGGCGAGCGCGACGGCCAGCGCGACGAGCTGCAGCTCACCGGGGGTGAGGCTCGCGAGCGGACGGTCGGCCACGTCGGCGATGCCGAGCTCGCTGAGCACCTCCTCCGCCGCGGGCAGATCCTTGGTGGTGCGGCGGGCCGCGCGCTGCGCGAACCGCACGTTGGCTGCCGGAGTGGCGTACGGCAGCAGGTTGCGTCCCGCACCCTGCAGCATCAGCGAGACCTGGGTCGCCCGGAGCCGGTCCAGCTCCTTCGTGGCGGCCGAGGAGACCTCGTGCGCGCCCACGAAGATCTTCCCGGCGCTGGGACGGAAGACGCCGGCCAGGAGGCTCATCAGGGTCGACTTCCCGGACCCCGAAGGGCCCAGGAGCCCCATCAGCTCGCCGGCTCTGACATCGAGGTCGACGCCGGAGAGAGCGGCTACGTCGTGCCCTTCGGCGTGGTAGATGTGCACCAGGCCGTGGGTGCGGATGCCCATCCCAGGACTCATGCCGTCTCCCGGACCCGGTCGAGGCGCGCGGCGGCAGCGACCGCCCGGCCGAGGAGGACGGCTGCCGTGCCGAGGACCAGCAGGCAGCCGATCGTGGTCAGGCCGACCGCCCGCCATGGAACGGACAGGTCGATGGTGTCGACGGCAGGTGGCACCGCGAAGAGAGGTATGTCGGGCAGGGTCAGGAGGGCGCCGAGCACCCCGGATGCGGCGCCGGCGAAGACTCCCAGGATCACCGGCAGCAGCTGTGCGGCGCCGGGTAGCCGTTCGACCGTGTGGCGGTCGACGCCTGCCAACCAGAGTGAAGCGAGGTCTCGTGCCCGCGTGCGCCAGCCGGTCACCGTGAGCACACTCAGCGCGAGCACGGCGATCGCCACGGCGGCAAGGCCGACCACGACTCCGAGCCGAAGGCTCCAGGCCGCGACCGTCTCGTCCAGGCCGCGGCGTACGTCGCTCAGGGTTCGGGTCTGCGCGACGGAGATCCCGTCCGCCTCGAGGTCGGCGCTCACCCGTTCGAGCAGCGCCGGATCGTCGTCGGCGAACCACAGGGAGATGGTGGAGTCGGCGTCAGGAGGTGCGAGCTCCTGGGCGGTGGTGAGGTCGACGAGGGCGACGTCCGGGCCGCCGCCGGGAACCCGGTCGATGGCTGCGATCTCCTCACCGTCCTGCTCGATGCCGTCGAGTCCGACGATGGTGACCTCGTCCTCGAAGAGCGCGCCGGTGGTGATGACCGCGATCGGCTCGCGTGCCTCGCCGTCGGCGACCGCCTTCCACTGACGAGCGCTGGGCGCGTGCCCGGGACCGAAGAGGGCGATCTGCCGGAAGGCCTGCGGCTCGACGGCGAACGTCGTCGGACCGCCGCTGGGGGCTGCAGCCCGTACGACGGGGGTGACGCGGGTGCTCTCGGGGTCGATCCTCGCGAGCACGCGACGAACCGACCGGAGGTTGTCTGCGGTCGAGTGCTGCCCGTGCAGCTCGGCGATCAACGGAGCGCCCGCCGCCTGCTCCGCGGCGATCGCGCGGTTGCGCTCGCCGACGAGGAGACCGCAGACCGAGAACACGGCCAGGGCGCTCGCGACGGTGGCCAGCGCGACCGTACGTCGCGTGGCCACGCTCCGCGACGCCTCCAGCAGCGAGACGCCGGCGCGCAGGCGGCCCCGGCGCAGCAGCGTACGCCCTGTCCGCATCGCCACCGGGGTGAAGAGATGGGCGAGAACGAGGCCGACGAGCGCGGAGAGCAGTGCCGGGGCGGCGAGCGCGACGGGCCCGGTCAGGCTGCCGGTCACGAAGGCGACCACGCACGCCCCGCACGCGGCGATGGCCACGGCGTCGCCGGCGCCGAGTGCCCATCCCGAGCGGCGGCGGTGGGTCCGGTGGAGGAGGGCGCCGAGGGATTCGCGGGCGACACGGTAGACGGCTGCGTACGTCACCAGAGCCAGGGCCGTGACCGCGATGATTCCGGACGCCACCATGCCCTGAGGAAGCTCGAAAGGTGGGTCGCCGGGAAGCGCGTACGCCCGGGCGACGGTGGAGGCGAGGATCGCGACGGCGGCGCCCGGGACGATCCCGGCGAGCACCGGAGGGAGGAGCTCGCCCATCAGCAGGGACCTGGCCCCTGCCGCCCCTCGTCCTCGAAGCCGCGCGACGACGACCTCCGGGCGGCGCTGATCGGTCGCCGCGAGCAGCATCAGCCACAGGACGATCACCCCGAGCAGGCCGAGCTGTACGAGGAGCAGCGGCACCGTCGTCCGGCTCTGCTCGATCTGGGCGTCGACCTCGTCGGTGAGCTCGGGCAGCGACGTCACCAGCGAGGTGATCGAGTCCGCGAACAGCTCGTCGTCCTCCTCGACCTTCTCGGCCCGCGCACGGAGATCACCCAGGTCGCTCTCGAGCGCGGCGAGCTCGTCCACCCCGACGGTGTCGGTGCGCAGCCGCGATCCCACCCACGGGCGTTCCAGGGCGAGGAACGGGGTGGTGCCGCCGAAGGTCGACTCGTCGGTCAGCCACACGTCGTGCTGGACGATGTCACCGGCGGCGATCCCGGCCAGGCCCTCCAGCTGGAGTCCCTGCCACCACGCTTCGTCATCGGCCCGGTACGTACCGACGACCTGGTAGCCGACCGACGGCGTGGGCGGTTGGTGATAGTCGATGTCCAGAGGGGGCTTGGCCGCGACCGACCGCACGGTGCTCCCGACAGTGAGGTCGTACATCTCCGCCTCGTTGTCGGTGACCAGGATCTCTCGGCTCCGATCGGGACAGCTGCCCGCGGTGATCCTGATGTGGTCGCACTGGCCTTCGCGCCACCAGAGATCACCTTCGGGGACGGCGAACGAGTCGGACCCGAGGTCGAGGTCGGCGAGGGCGTTGCGACCGGCGACAGGGGGCTCGAAGAGCGAGGAGTCCGGAAGCAGCCGCGCGAGAACTGCGGGGTCGGTCCGCTCCATGAGGTGGTCCGACGGCGGGCCGAAGATCTGCAGGTCACGCTCCACGCTGGGGGCGTTCTCGAGGGTGACCGCGGTGGCGGCCTGCTGCATCGCCCGGTCGTAGAGCGGGGCGAAGACGGCGCACGCCGTGATCAGCGCGGACAGCAGCGAGATGACCACGGCCTGGCCGAGCCGATATCTCATGGCGGACATCACGGGGCACACGATCTCTTAACCTTGTGGAGCGCGACAGCGAATTACGACCACCATCGGCGGTGTTCCTGGCGCTGTCGGACGGCCCGGTCCGCCGGTGCACATGCTCGTCGGCCTAGCCTTGTCCCATGAGCGCTCGCGTAGGCATCGTGATGGGATCCGACTCCGACTGGCCGACGATGAAGGCCGCGGCGGAGCTTCTCGACGAGTTCGGGATCGAGTGGGAGGCCGATGTGAAGTCGGCCCACCGGATGCCGCAGGAGATGCTCGACTACGGCCGCGAGGCCGCCGGTCGCGGCCTCTCGGTGATCATCGCCGGCGCGGGTGGTGCTGCCGCGCTTCCCGGGATGCTCGCGAGCGTCACCCCGCTCCCGGTCATCGGCGTCCCGGTGCCGCTGAAGTACCTCGACGGTATGGACTCGCTGATGTCGATCGTCCAGATGCCGGGTGGCATCCCGGTGGCCACGGTCGCCATCGGCAACGCCAAGAACGCCGGCATCCTCGCGGCTCGCATCCTCGGCGTCGCCGACCCGGAGCTGCAGCAGAAGCTGGTGGCGTACGAGAAGTCCCTGGCCGACCTCGCCCGCGAGAAGGGCGAGGTCGTACGCCGGGCCACCTCCTGAGCCTCAGGGCAGGAGAGAGAGCCCCTTGACCAGCTTGTCGATGATCCGGCGGGGGCCGAAGAGGCTGACCGCGCAGTAGGACAGGTCGGCGCCGCGACTGCTCCCGACCGCGAACAGATAGTCGTCGTACACCTTCGTGTGCTGCGCCTGGGTCGGCATGTCGATGACCGCGACCCCGGGCTGGGCGACGGCCTGACGCCGCAGGTCGGTCAGCCGCTGCGCAGGTGCGCCCAGCACCGTACAGCCGATCCAGGGCAGCCCGGGGTGCGTCGAGTCGTCGGCGTCGATCGCGTCCTCCCCGAGGAGGCCGGCCGTACGCTGCGTGGTCGCCCCCGCGACGCAGACGGCTGCATTCACCGCGCGTCCGGCGGGAAGCGCCTGGTCGACGACGACCACCCATTTGAAGGGCACGTCCCGTGTGCTCGCGGACTGGTCGATCTCCTCCGGTGCGAACCCGATCCGGGCCGCCTGGACGATGGATGCACGGCGGAGCCTTCGGGACATCGCCGCCGAAGTCGGCGTCTCGGCGACCACCGTGCACGACCGCGCGCGGGCGATGCAGCGTCGCGGGCTCATCCGAGGGGCGTACCTCGACCTCGATCTACGCCAGATCGATCGCGGTGTGCAGGCGCTCGTCGCGGTGCGCATCCGGCCGCCCTCGCGGGCCAACATCGAGTCCTTCCGCGACTGGGTCGGCGCGCTCCCGGAGGCCGTCGGTGTCTTCGTCACCTCCGGCCGGATGGACTTCATCGTCCATGTCGCGGTCGCGGACAACGACGCGCTCTACGCGTTCGTGATCGACCGGCTCACCTCGCGAGCCGAGATCGCCGACGTGGAGACCTCGGTGATCTACGAGCACCTGCGGACGATGACGTTCGAGCCGTAGTCCTACGCCTGAGCGCCGGCCCGGGCGCGCTGGAACCAGATCTTGCTGGGGCAGGTGTCCATGACCATCGGTACGCCGGCCGCGGTCGTGCGCTCGAAGGCCGACTCGTCGACCACACCCATCTGGAACCAGACGCCGCCGGCGCCGATCGCCACGGCCTCGTCGGCGAACTGGCCGGCGGCCTCGGAGCGGCGGAAGACGTCGACGACATCGATCTTCCCGACGGCTGCGGCGGCCTCGGCCAGGGTCGCGTAGACCTTCTCGCCGAGCACCTCCTTGCCCTCGGCCGCGGCACCCGGGTGGATCGGGATGATCCGCTTGCCGTGCTGCTGGAGCTCTTGGGCGATCGAGAAGGCCGTACGCCACGGGTCGCCCGATAGGCCGACGACCGCCCACGTCTCGGAGTCGTCGAGGAGCTTGTCGATGGTGTCCTGGTCGAGCCACTCAGCGGTCATGTAGCGCTCAACAACAACGTCGCCCGGCGGATTCCGTGACCCACCGACTTACTGGCGAGTAGCAAACAGGCATAGACTCCGGGACATGAGTGCCGAGTACCCGTTGTTCGCCCTCTCCGAGGAGCACCAGGAGATCCGCAAGGCCATCCGCGAGATTTGCGATGCCAAGATCGCGCCGGCCGCCGCTGCGGTCGACGAGGAGGCTCGCTATCCGCAGGAGGCGCACGACGCGCTGGTCGAGACCGAGTTCTTCGCACCGCACGTGCCCGAGGCGTACGGCGGTGTCGGTGCGGATGCTCTGGCGACCGTGCTGGTGATCGAGGAGATCGCTCGCGCGGACGTCTCGGCCTCGCTGATCCCCGCCGTGAACAAGCTCGGTTCGCTGCCGGTGCAGATCGGTGGCTCGGAGGAGCTGAAGAAGAAGTACCTCGGTGCGCTTGCCGCCGGGCAGGGGAACTTCTCCTACTGCCTCTCCGAGCCCGACGCCGGGTCCGACGCGGCCAACCAGAAGACCCGGGCCGTACGCGACGGCGACTTCTGGGTGCTCAACGGCGTCAAGCGCTGGATCACCAACGCGGGCGTCTCGGAGTACTACACCGTCCTGGCCGTCACCGACCCGGAGAAGCGCTCCAAGGGGATCTCCGCCTTCGTGGTGGAGAAGTCCGACGAGGGTGTCAGCTTCGGCGCGCCGGAGAAGAAGCTCGGCATCAAGGGTTCGCCGACGCGCGAGGTCTACTTCGACAACGTACGCATCCCCGCCGACCGGATCATCGGCGAGGAGGGTCTCGGCTTCACCTACGCCATGCAGACCCTCGACCACACCCGGATCACGATCGCGGCGCAGGCCGTCGGTGTCGCCCAGGGTGCGCTGGACTACGCGCTGGGCTACATCAAGGAGCGCAAGCAGTTCGGCAAGCCGATCGCGGAGTTCCAGGGTGTGGAGTTCATGGTCGCCGACATGGGTATGAAGATCGAGGCCGCCCGCCAGCTCACCTACGCCGCCGCCGGCCGTTCCGAGCGCGGCGACAAGGACCTGACGTTCTTCGGCGCCGCCGCCAAGGCCTTCGCGTCCGACGTCGCGATGCAGGTCACCACCGACGCGGTCCAGCTCCTCGGTGGCTACGGCTTCACCCGCGACTACCCGGTCGAGCGGATGATGCGCGACGCCAAGATCACCCAGATCTACGAAGGCACCAACCAGGTCCAGCGCATCGTCATGGCCCGCCAGCTCCTCGCCGGCATCCAGTCGACGCTGTGACCTGATCGGTGCGCGGCTGGCCCGCGTATCGTGCGGCGTATGAGGAACGACGGGTTTCGGCTCCGCGAGTGGGAGGAGTCGGACGCGGCGGTCCTGCTCGCTGCCTACGACGGGGCCGGCATGGCGACCGAGCGGCCGGCGGACGTGGTCACGGTCGAGGACGCCGAGCGACTGATCGCCGGGTGGGCCGATGACGCGGTCGCGGACCGCGCCTACACCTTCGCGGTCGTCGACGGCGCCGAGGTCCTCGGGCAGATGCGGGTCACCACCCAGATGCGGGTCCACAGCATCGGCTGGATCTCCTACTGGACCCTCGAGAAGCACCGCGGACGAGGTGTCGGCAGCACCGGTCTGAAGCTGCTGGCCCGGCACTGCTTCGACGAGCTCGACCTCTTCCGCCTCGAGACCGGCCACCGCCTCGACAACCCCGGCTCGTGCCGCGTCGCCACCGCGGCAGGCTTCGTCGTCGAGGGCTGCGAACGCCAGAAGCTCCTCTATGACGGCGTCCGCTACGACACCGAGACCCACGCCCGTCTCGCCACCGACCCCGACCCCGCCTGACGAGGCGTCACGTACGTCGGCCGAGACGTCACCCCGGTTGGCCGAGGCGTCACTCCGGTTGGGCGAGGCGTCACTTCGGCGAATCGAGACGCCCTTGTGGCATCTCGGCCGACGTGCGTGACGCTTCGGCGGGGTCAGTCTTGGACGCGGCCGCGGAGCTGTTTGGTCTGGCCGCGCTGGCGCTTGGCGTCGAGGCGGCGCTCCTTGGAGCCCCGGGTGGGCTTGGTGGGGCGGCGGGTCGGGGGTGGTGGGGCCAGGAGGTCGCGGATGCGCAGGGCCAGGCGTTCGCGGGCGGCGATGCGGTTGCGATGCTGGGAGCGCTGCTCGTGGGAGACGACGAGGATCGGCTCCGGGGAGCGGCCGAGGAGGCGGGCGAGCTGGTGCTCGTCGAGGGCGGAGGAGGCGGCCGGGTCCCAGGAGAGCTCGACGCGGGAGTCGGTCGTGTTGACCGACTGCCCACCGGGGCCGGGGGAGCGGGAGAAGCGTTCGACCAGCTCGGTGTCGGGGATGACGAGACCGTCAGGCAGCCCGGGGCCCGCTGGCACTCGAAGATCCTGCATCCGACAACCCTAGACCGCCACCGACCCGACTTGTCGGAGAGGTAAGGCTTGCCTAAGGTTGCGCCGTGAGTAAAGACGTCGTGCGCTCGGTGGCAGAGCTGGAAGAAACCGTGGGTTCACGCCCGCCGGCAACGATCCTGAAGTCGATCGGGCACCTCGACGATCACTGTCGCGAGTTCCTGGCCCGGTCGCCGTACGTGATCGCGTCGGTCTTCGAGGACGGCGAGGCTCGCATCCAGGGGATCGGCGCTCCGGCCGTCGCGGCCCCGGACCGGCTCGACCTGCCCGGGCTCACCTACGGCACCGCCGGCGACCCGATCGGGGTCGTCGCGCTGGTGCCCGGTTACGGCGAGACGATCCGGGTGAACGGCCGGATCGGCCTCGACGGCGGCCCGCACGTACGGGTCGAGGAGGCGTTCCTGCACTGCGCCAGGTGCGTGACCCGCTCGGGGCTGTGGGAGGACCTGCCCGGCGACCGGGAACCGCTCGACGTCGCCGTGGGCAGGGGCCCGGACCTCGACGCGGTCCCCGGAGCGCGCGAGCTCCTCGCCCGCTCGCCCTTCGTCGCGCTGGGTACGGTCGACGCCTCGGGTGCCGCCGACGTCAGTCCCAAGGGTGACCCGGCCGGCCTCGTCCGCGCCCTCGACGCCGCCACGCTCGCGATCCCGGACCGCCCGGGCAACCGGCGTACCGACACCTTCCACAACCTCCTCGAGCGGCCGGAGATCGCCCTGCTCGCCCTCGTCCCGGGCGCCGAGGTGGTGCTCGAGGTCCGTGGTCGTGCTCGCGTCACCCGGGACGAGGAGCTCCGCGAGCGGCTGGTCGTGCAGCGCAACGTACCCAAGGTCGCGGTGCTGGTCGACGTGACCTCGGTGGAGCTGCGCGAGGACCCGGCGCTCGCGCGGCTGTGGTCGGCGCAGGAGCGGGTCGCTCCCGACGAGCTGCCGAAGGCAGCCCTGATCTGGACCGACCACACCAAGCTCAACGAGACCCACGGACCCGCCAACGCTGCCCGCGTCTACTGAGCCGCGGGCCCGGTCGAGTCCCGCACCACGAGCTCGGCGGGGACCCGCTGCCGCCGGGCTCGTGAGCCGGGCTCCTTCAACGCCAACGTCAGCGCCCGGGCGCCCATCTCGGCCATCGGCAGGCGGACGGTGGTGAGTCCGGGGGAGAGGTCCTGGGCGACGGCGACGTCGTCGAACCCGCTGACCGAGACCTGGCCGGGCACCGAGACCCCGGAGCTGCGCAGCTGCGAGAGGCATCCGATGGCCATGTCGTCGTTGAGGGCGATGACAGCGGTCGTACGCGGGTGGTCGGCGAGCATCCGGCGGACGCACTCGCGCCCGCCCTCGCGGGTGAACGGCCCCTCGAGAACGGGTACATCACCAGCATCCAGCCCAGCCGCCGAAAGCGCGTCGCGCACCCCCTCGAGGCGGTCGGCGACCGTGGTCAGCTCCAGCGTGCCCGAGACGACCACGATGCGCCGGTGGCCCAGGCCGAGGATGTGCTCGGCCACGGCGCGGCCACCGGGGCGGTTGTCGGGAAGCACGCTGTCGACCCCGAGGTGGTGCCGGCCGACGACGGCGACCCGGCCGCCCGCCTCCGCGTAGCGCTGCACCTCGAACCGCATCGGTGCCTCCACCGAGGCGTCCACGAAGCCCGACCCCGCGATCAGGATCGCGCCGACGCGGTTGGCCACCAGGCTGCGTACCTGCTCGACCTCGGCCTCGGGGTCGCGGCCGGTGTGGCAGATCTGGACCGTGCGCCCGTGCTCGGTGGCGAGGCTGAGCACGCCGCTGGCGATCTCGGAGAAGTAGGGGTCGCCGATCTCGTGCACGACGAGCCCGATCGTCGCGGTGGATCCGCTGGCGAGCGAGCGCGCATGGAGGTTGGCGACATAGCCGAGCTCGCGTGCCGCCTGGCGGACCTTCTCGGCTACCGAGTCGCTGACACCGGGGGTTCCGGAGAGCGCGCGGGACGCGGTTGCGATCGAGACGCCGGATGCATGGGCGACGTCGATCAGGCGGGGGGAGCGGTTGGTCCGGACCATCGATGCCCCTTGTCGTCAGGATTGTGACCCTTGCCACACTAAGCGAGAGTCGGTAACGTCATCGTAAACGCTTACGTAAGCGCTTTCGTAGAGGAGACCCGCAGATGCGCTTCACGACGACCCCCACCGCGAGCAAGCGGTCCAGAGCAACCCTGGCCGTATCGGCGGCCCTGGCCCTCGCCTCCACCCTCGCCGCCTGTGGCACCGCCGAGGAAGGAGGCGGCGACGACGAGATCGTGATCGGCATCTCGCTGCCCCTGACCGGCGACTTCAGCGAGCCCGGCAAGGGCATCCAGCGCGGATACGAGGCCTGGGCCGAATACGTCAACGCCAACGGCGGCCTGCTCGGCCGCGACGTACGGCTGGAGATGCTCGACGACCAGTCCAGCGCCGAGCGCGTCGCCGCCGACTACGAGAAGCTGATCAACCAGGAGCAGGTCGACCTGGTCGTCGGCCCGTTCTCCACCCGCCTGGTGATCCCGGCCGCCCAGGTCGCCCAGGACTACGGTTACCTCTTCGTCGAGCCCGCCGGCGCGGCGCCCGAGGTCTTCGAGGAGGGCTTCGAGAACCTCTTCTACGCAGCCCCCGCCGTGGCGAACGACCACTACAAGCTCCTCGCCGAGCACATCCTGGCCATGCCGGAGAGCGAGCGGCCGAAGACCGCGGCGTACGCCTCGATGGACGACCCGTTCGCCCAGGGCACCGCCTACGGTCTCAAGGACGCGCTGGAGGAGGGCGGGGTGAAGACGGTCGTGGACGAGGTCTACCCACCCAACACCACCGACTTCAGCAGCATCGCGGCCAAGATCGCCGACAGCAAGGCCGACCTCGTCGTGGGCGGCAGCCAGTATCAGGACGGCGTCAACCTGATCGTCGCGCTGCAGCAGCTCAACTACCAGCCCAAGCTGGCCGCGTTCTCGACCGCGCCGACCGAGACCGAGTTCGCCGAGGCGATCGGTGACAAGACGCAGGGCATCATCGCGCCGACCGGCTACACCACGAAGGCGGACTACCCCGAGAACCAGGAGTTCGTGAAGTTCTACGAGGAGAAGCACGGCGAGGCGCCCGGTGAGGACGAGGCCAACGCCTGGACCACCGGTCAGGTCGTCGCCACAGCGGTCGAGGCGGTCGAGTGCGCCGAGCCCGACCCCGACTGCCAGGCCAAGCTGATCGACTGGCTGCGCGAGAACGAGGTCGACACCGTCGTCGGGCCGCTCAGCTGGGACGACAAGGGTCGCCCGCAGAGTGCCCACATGATCCAGCAGTGGGTCGACGGCGAGATCAAGATCGTCCTGCCCGAGGACCAGGCCGAGGCCGAGTTCGTCTACCCGAAGCCGGCGTGGTGAGTCGATGTCGGGAGCGCTTCTCCTCCAGAGCCTGATCCTGGGGCTGCTGCTCGGAGGTCTCTACGCCCTGCTCGCCGCCGGCCTGACGCTCTACTTCGGCGTCATGCGGGTCGTGATGATCGCCCACTCCGCATTCCTGATCCTGGCTGCGTACCTGGCCTGGTTCTTCACCACGCAGACCGGGCTCGACCCGCTGCTCTCGCTGGTGATCACCGTGCCGCTCTTCTTCGCAGCCGGCTACGGGATGCAGCGCGCGCTCCTCTCCCGGCTGCGGCCGGCGACGCTGACGATGATGTCGGTGCTGCTGACCTTCGCGATCGCGCTGGTGATCGAGGGCGGCCTCGGCTACCTCTTCTCCGGCACCCAGCGGCGGATCCAGCTCGGCTACTCCGGCGCGAGCCTGGAGCTGTGGGGCGCCCGGATCGCGGTGGTCAAGCTGATCGCCTTCGGGCTGGCCGCGGTCTCGCTCCTGGCTCTCTACCTGCTGCTCAAGAAGACCCGCTTCGGCCAAGCGCTGCGCGCCACGATCCAGCACCGCGAGGCCGCCCAACTGCTCGGCATCGACACCGACCGGATCGCCGGCTTCGGCTTCGGGCTCGGCCTGGCGACCGCGGCGGTCGGTGGCACCGCGCTCGCGCTCGACGCCACCATCTACCCCTCGCTGCACTGGCACTGGATCGGACCGCTGATGGCGATCATCGTGATCGGCGGCCTCGGCAGCATCCCCGGCGCCGCGATCGCGGCGATGCTCCTCGGGGTCACCCAGGCCCTGCTGCAGATCCCGATGGGCACCACCTGGGCGCAGACGGTCTTCTACCTCGCGCTCTTCGCCACCCTCATGTTCCGCCCCCAGGGATTCTTCGGAGGTCGCCTTGCTCAGCGCTTCTAGACACAGAGAAAGCGGTACGTCCCCGGGCCGCTCCGTCCTCCTGACGAAGCTCCTCGTGGCAGCCGTCCTGCTCGGCCTCGTGCTCGCCTTCCCGGCGCTCGCCCCGGACCCGTTCGTCCTGTCGGTGGGCGTGGTGATCGCCAGCTACGCCGCGCTCGCGGTGGCGTGGAACTTCGTCGGCGGGCTGACCGGCTACATCTCGCTGGGACACGCCGCGTACTCGGGGCTGGGCGGCTATGCCACCGCGCTGCTGGTCACCGAGGCCGGGGTGAACCCGTGGGTCTCGATGGTCGTCGCGGCCGTGCTCGTGGGTGTGGCGGCGGTGCCGATCGGGATCGCGTCGCTGCGGGTCCGGGGTGCCTCGTTCGTGATCGTCTCGATCGCGCTGGTGCTCATCCTGCTGCTGGTCGCGCAGAGCTGGGCCGGTGTGACCGGCGGGTCCAACGGCCTGCGGGTCCCGCGGCCGTTCGGCACCGACGTGCTTCGGCCCGAGCAGCACGAGCGGTTCTTCTACCTGTTCGTCGGGCTGACCCTGGTCGCGCTCGCCCTGTGGTGGGTGATCGACCGCTCCCGGCTCGGCACCGGCCTCAAGGCGATCCGCGAGGACGAGGACAAGGCCCAGGCGCTGGGTGTGCCGACCTTCGCCTACAAGCTGGTCGTCTTCGTCGTCTCGGCGTTCATGACCGCGATGGCCGGAGGGATGTACGCCCTCTGGTTCGGCTCGCTCGACCCGATCTTCCAGTTCTCCATCCTGACCGGCTCCTATCTGGTGCTGATGTCGCTGCTCGGCGGCGTACGCAGCCTGCTCGGTCCGGTGGTCGGAGCGGTGATCGTGGGCTACGCGGTGGAGTTCTTCAAGGCGCAGTACGGCGACACCCAGCTGCACCTGGTCGCGCTCGGGCTGCTGCTCGCCCTGGTCGTGCTCTTCATGCCCGACGGGGTCATCCCGTGGCTCACCGCGCAGCTCGACCGGTTCCGACCCGGTGACACCTCGATCCGCGAGGTCGATGCCGCCCAGCTGGCCGAGGAGCGCAAGGCGCTCGAGGAGGCGAAGTCATGAGCTCCAGTCCGATCGAGCACAGCCTGACGACCGAGAACCTGACCAAGTCCTTCGGTGGCGTACGCGCCGTGGACGGGGCGACGGTCGCCTTCCAGGAGGGCAGGATCAACGCCCTGATCGGCCCGAACGGGTCGGGCAAGACCACGTTCTTCAACTGCGTGACCGGGATGATCCGACCCGACTCGGGCACCGTGACCTACCAAGGTCGCGAGGTGACCGGTCACGCACCCCACCGGATCGCGCGGGCCGGGCTCGGGCGCAGCTTCCAGCTGTGCCGGATCTTCCCGCGGATGACGGTGCTCGACAACGTGCTGGCCGGGGTCCGGTCCACGGGGCTGGTCCACCGGCTGCGTGGGGCGCACAACCCCGACGACATCGCGCGGGCCCGGGAGCTGCTCGCCCGGGTCGGCATCGAGCATCTCGAGCGCAGCGAGGCCCGCGACATCTCCTACGGGCAGCAGAAGCTGCTCGAGCTCGCCGGGGTGCTGATGGCCGAGCCCGACACGATCATGCTCGACGAGCCCGCCGGCGGCGTGAACCCGGCGCTGATCGGCCGGATCGCCACGCTCGTGCGGGAGCTCAACGCCGAGGGCCGCACCTTCATCATCGTCGAGCACAACATGGAGCTGGTGATGAGCCTCTCCGACCACGTCGTGGTCTTCGACCGCGGCCGTCCGATCGCCTCCGGTGCGCCGGCGGAGGTCCAGAACGCCCCACGAGTCCTGGAGGCCTACCTTGGTGTCTGAACCGCTTCTCGAGCTGCGCGACATCGAGGCCGGCTACGGTCGGGCGGCGCTGGTGCTGCGCGGCCTCACCGTCACCGTTCCCGCAGGTCAGATCGTCTGTCTGGTCGGCCCGAACGGAGCCGGGAAGTCGACCGTGCTCAAGGTGGCCAGCGGCATGCTGACCCCACGCTCGGGGACCATCACCGTCGACGGCGTCGACGTCACCCGCAACGGGCCGCAGCAGATGCTCCGCGCGGGCATGGCCCACGTGCTGCAGGGTCACTCGGTCTTCAAGGAGATGACCGTGGCCGAGAACGTCGGGCTGGGTGCCTACACGGTCCGCGACCAGGCCGCAGTGGCCGAGCGGACGGAGTTCGTCAAGAGCCTCTTCCCGGTCGTCGCCGAACGGTGGAACACCCTCGCCGGCGCGCTCTCGGGCGGCCAGCAGAAGCAGGTCGAGTTCGCGCGCTCGCTGATGGTGAGCCCGAAGGTGGTGCTCCTCGACGAGCCGAGCATGGGCCTGGACCCGAAGACCACGGCGACCGTGTTCGAGCAGGTCGTACGTATGCGGGACGCCGGTCTGGCGGTCCTGCTCGTCGAGCAGAACGCGCGCCGGGCCCTGGAGTCGGCGGACCTGGGGTGCGTACTCGATCTGGGGAAGGTGCACATCGCAGGGGCTGCTGCCGACCTGCTCGCCGACCCGCGGATGGCGGAGCTCTATCTCGGGGGAGCCGCAACAGCCTCAGCAGGGGCCACTGACGGTCCCGATGAGTAGGGAAGGGAAGCAACCATGAGATGGAACAGAAGACCGACGCTGAACCGAATGGTGGGGCGAGGCGTACGCGCCGGTGTGATCGCCCTCGCAGTCATCCTGGCCGCTCCGCTCGCCGGAGCCCACGCCCAGACACAGGCACAGCCGCCAGAAGGACCCGGTCTCGCCGTGGTCAAGCCCCGGGCGAGCCTCGCTGACTGGGACCCGCTGACCGACGCGAAGTGGGCCTTCCGGGGCGGCCAGGTGATCCTGACCGAGCCCGGAACGGCACAGCCGGGCCCGCGGCGGCCCTTCGAGTACGCCATCGCGACCAAGGGTCCCGAGCTCGGCTCGCTGACCTACCGCGCCGAGGTGCGCATCGACGAGGCCGTCTCGGTCAGCAACCGCGACGTGATCCTGGTCTGGAACTACCAGTCCCCGACGCGCTTCTACTACGCCCACCTCTCGACCGACAACACCATCTACCCCCACAACGGCATCTTCGTGGTCAACGACGCCGACCGGCTGCGCATCGACCACCAGTGGAACGGCTCGGTCGGTGCCGCGCCGTCGATCACCGACGCCGAGTGGCACGACGTACGCCTGGACTACAACGCCCGCACGGGCGCCATCGCGGTCTATGTCGACGGAGCCGACGAGCCCCGGATGACCGCCACCGACACCACCTTCGCCGGGGGCCGGTTCGGCTTCGGCTCCTTCGACAACTTCGGCCGCATCCGTGACGTCACCGTCGCGGGACTGCGTCACCGCTGAACCTCGGTAACCCGGTAACCCGGTAAGGAGAGAACAACCCATGGAAACCTCACGTCTATGGGGCAGACAGGCACGCGCCGGCCTCGCCGTCGGCGCCATGCTCGCCGCGCTGCTCACCCCCACGCTCTCTGCGGGCGCCGCCATCCCCGGCAGCGAACCCGTCCCCGACCCCATCCCCGAACAGCCCGTACGCAGCAACCTCGGCCTCGTGCTCCAAGAGGTCACCCAGCTCCCCGAGACGGAGCCCTACCCCGCCCCCACCGACCAGCGCCTGGTCCGCCACAACCGCATCAACTTCATCGGCGAGGTCCCCGACGGCTCGGGCCGGATGTACGTCCCCGACCTCAACGGGCCGATGTATCTGCTCGAGGGTGGGCAGCAGCACGAGTACCTCGACGTCAAGGACCACTTCCCCGACTTCTGGTCGGGCGCGGGCCTCGGCAGCGGGGCGGGGTTCATCACCTTCCATCCCGACTTCGAGGACAACGGCCTCTTCTACACCACCCACACCGAGCGTTTCGGCGGCTTCGCCAAGACGCCCACCTTCCCGTCGCAGACCAACCCCGGCTCCGGGCGCACGGTCAGCGTCGTCACCGAGTGGCACACCGACGACCCGACGGCCAACACCTTCGCCGGCACCAGCCGTGAGGTGATGCGGATCGACTTCGCCGGCCAGATCCACGCCATCCAGCAGATCGACTTCAACCCGACCGCGAAGCCGGGCGACGAGGACTACGGGCTGCTCTACGTCGCCTCCGGCGACGGCGGCAACGGGGTCAAGAGCGACGACCCGCAGAACCTCGCCAACCCCTACGGCAAGATCCTGCGGATCGACCCGCTCGCCCGCGACGGGCGCAACGGGGCGTACGGGGTCCCGGACAGCAACCCGTTCGTCGACCGGGACGGCGCGATCGGCGAGATCTTCGCGTACGGCATGCGCGACCCGCACCGGTTCTCCTGGGACGTCGAGAAGGGCACCCTCCTGCTCGGCCACATCGGCCAGCACGCGATCGAGGGTGTCTACGACGTCCGGGCCGGGGACAACCTCGGCTGGAGCGAGATCGAGGGCCGGCTGCTCTACGACAACACCGACGAGTGTGCCCTCTACACGGTCCCCGACGACTACGACATGTCCGGGTACACGCTCCCGGTCGCGTCCTTCGACCACGACCCGCCGGCCAACTACTCCTGCACCTCCGACAGCGGCCACGCGGTCAGCGGCGGTGTCGTCTACCGCGGGAAGCTGGACAACCTAAGGGGCAAGTACGTCTTCGGCGACCTGGTCAACGGCGAGGTCTACTGGACCGACGCCAAGCAGATGCGCCGGGGCAGCAGCCGGGAGGCGACGCTGCACGAGATGCAGCTCTTCGACACCTCCGGCAAGCGGCTCTCGATGCAGGACTTCGTCGACGACCCGCGCGTCGACCTGCGCTTCGGCACCGACTCGCGTCGCAACCTCTACCTGCTGGCCAAGGCCAACGGGAAGATCTGGAAGGTCGTGAACACGGTGCAGCGGCCCTGGCCGAGTGAGGTCGTGCCGTCGCTGCGCGAGGACCTGGTCAACTACTACGACTTCGAGCACCCCTTCGCCCCGGGGTCGCGCGAGGAGGACCAGGGCTTCTCCCGCACGCTGCTGAACCAGGTCAACGGCGGCAACGCGATGCAGGTGCGCGACTCGGCCTACCGGACCAGCAACAACGCCCTGCAGACCAAGCAGGTCGACCCGGCGGTGAACGGCAACGACGACTGGAAGGCGGGGACGTGGAACCAGAACGGTGTCGCGTCGCTGGCGCCGTTCGCCGGAGCCGAGCAGATCACCCTGGCGGGCTGGTTCAAGATCGACATGGACGGGCCCGCGCTCAACTCGGTGACCGCCGACCCGAACGACCGCTACAACGCCATCGGGCTCTCCGGGATCCTGTCGGGCAACTCCGACGGGCATGGCGTACGCGCCCTGCTCGAGCTCATCAACGTCGACGGCACCCTGCGCCTGGTCGCGCTGGGACGCCGGCTCGACGAGGGTGCCTCGCAGACCTTCGCGGCCTCGGCGGACTGGCAGACGCTGCTGCCGCGGGGTCAGTGGGTGCACCTGGCGGCGACGTTCGACTACACCACGGGGAAGATGGCGCTCTACCGCAACGGCAAGGCCGTCGAGGGCTTCTACACCTCCGCCGGTGACCCGTGGCAGGTCGACGGCACCGGCACCTCCGACACGTTGCCGCGAGGCATCAAGGTCGGCGGTTCGTTCCCGCAGGACACCGTCGAGCGAAACCCCTGTGACTGCCGGATGGACTCGCTGATGTTCCTCGACCGGGCGATCACCCCGGACGAGGCGCGGGCCCAGTACCAGCGGTTCGTCAACGGCCGCTGACCCCAAGGCTCGGCCCGGGCGACACCGCCCGGGCCGGGCCGGTCGGATCACCCGAGCTCGCATCGCAGTGTCCGAGCCCACTGAGCGTTAGCCCGGACAAACTGCCGCAAACCTGGCTAGGCTTCCGGCGTGCCCACCGTGGAAGCACCACCTGACTGGGTTCCCGTCGAGCGCCGTTGGCTCGGGATGGATCGCCGAACCCTTCTTCCTGCCAGCGTCGTGGCGCTGCTGGTCGTCATCACCTTCTGGGTGCTGCCGAGCGTCGACAGCAGTGTCGCCGTGGACGACCCGATCAAGGCCGGCGACGTCGTCCAGGTCGGTCAGGGGGTCGAGTTCGACCCGGCGGTCGGCTGGAACCTCGAGTCCGGGCTGCGCGCGGGAACCGCGACCTCGGGCACCTATCCCGACTCGGCGAAGCTGACGAAGGACGGCGTCACCCTCACCGTGACGACCGGGGAGTTCGACGGGACGGCGACCGCGCTGCTGGCCCAGCTGCGGAGGAACAACGCCAAGCTCGGCCCGAACGCGCTCGACCTGCAGAGCGGTACGGCGGCCACGTTCCGCACCGCCGGCGAGATCACCGGGGTCGTCGCACGCTTCTCCACCACCACCGCCGAAGGACTCCTCGGGGCACTGGTCAGCGACGGACAGGGTATCGAGGTCACCGTCTACGGACCGGCGGCCATGGCGAGCGACCGTCACCTCGAGAACCAGGTCGTCGCGATGCTCGAATCGGTCCGGCTCGTCCATGGAGATGCCTCATGAGCACCACGTCCACCAACGAGACCGAGCTGCTGCAGGCCCGCGACGCGGCCATCGCCGACGTCGGGTGGGGCCAGAAGGTGAGCTGGCTGCAGCCGCGCAACGCCTGCTTGTGGGTCTTCGTCGCCGCGATCGCGTACGGCCTCTGGTACACCGTCAGCACGGTGCGGACCGAGGCGCCGATCTACGGCACCCCGCTCGGCGTCGCCGCGATCATCTTCAGCCTCTACGCGGTGCTGTTCTGGTGGTTCACCACCCACATCGACCGCTACTCGCGGCAACCGCTCGACCTGCGGGTCGCCGCCTTCGTCTGGGGCGGCTTCGGTGCCACCTGGACGATCGCGATCCACGGCAACACGGCGCTGATCCACCTCTACGCCAAGCTGGTCGGCCCGGACTTCGCCGTCGCGTGGGGAGCCGGGCTGGCCGCGCCGTTCGTCGAGGAGTCGGCCAAGGGCGCCGGGGTCCTGCTGCTGATGTTCATCGCGCCACGGGTCATCCGGACAGCCTTCGACGGCTTCGTGATCGGCGCCTTCGTCGGTCTCGGGTTCGAGATCATCGAGGACATCCTCTACGCGATCAACTCGGCTTCGGCGAACTTCAGCGTCGACCCGGTCGGGTCGAGCCTGCACACCGCGGTGCTGAGGCTGGCGACCGGGTTCACCTCCCACATCCTCTACTCCGCGCTCGTCGGGGCCGGGATCGTCTACCTGGTCGGCACCGTCGCGGAGAAGCGCCGGATCGGACGCGGGGTCGTGCTCGTCGCCGCCGCGGTCGCACTGCATCTGGTCTGGGACAGCACCACCGCGATCGCGCAGGGCAACGGAGTCATCACCATCGTGCTGCTGGTCCTCACGGTCGTCGCCGCCCTCGCGATCGCCGTCACCGTCTTCCATCTCACCGTCGGCACCGAGCGGGAGGCGATGCGCGACCTGATGTCGCCAGAAGTCGCCAACGGCACCATCGCGGCCGAGGAGCTGGATGCGCTGGCCGGGTCCCACAAGGAGCGCCGGGCGTATCGGAGGGCCGGCCGCGGCGATCGTCGGCACCGCAGGCACCGCCTCGAGGCGGCGCACGACCTGGCCGACGAGCTCGGGCGTTCCGGTGGTGTCGAGACCGACCGCGTCGCGTACGCCCGCAGCGAGCTCGCCCGGCACAGCCCGGCCGCTCCCTGAGTCAGCCGGGGTGCGTCAATGGGCGCTGATGCCGTGGACCTCGCTGCGGAGCCTGGCCATGGTGGCGTCGAGGTCGGCCGCGGTGCGGGCCGCGGCGCCGAGCTCGTCACGGAGCGTGGTCGGGACGGTGCCGTCGTACTTGTAGTAGATCGAGTGCTCGACGCTGGCCCAGAAGTCCATCGCGATGGTGCGGATCTGCAGCTCGACCGGCACATCCACCGCGCGGTCGGAGAGGTAGACGGGCACCTTGATGATCAGGTGGAGGCTGCGGTAGCCGTTGGCCTTGGGCTCGGCGATGTAGTCCTCGACCTCGACGACGTCGACGTCGGACTGGCTGCCCAGCATCTCCATGATCCAGTAGACGTCGGAGACGAACGGGCAGACCACCCGGATCCCGGCGATGTCGCGGATCTGCTGCTCGAGCGCCGCCAGGGTGAGCGGGCAGCCGATCTTGCGGGCCTTCGCGAGCAGGCTGTCGGGTGACTTGAGCCGGGTGCGTACGTGCTCGATCGGGCTGTGGTCGTGGGTGTGCTCGAACTCCTCGCGCAGGATCGCGATCTTGGTCGAGACCTCGTCGATCGCGAACTTGTAGCGCATCCGGAACCGGGCCAGCTCGCGTGCCATCTCGTCGCTGCTCGCCTCGACGAGATCGACCAGCCCGTTGAGCGGGCTGTCGTCGACTGTGGTCATCGTCCCCCCTTGTGACGAGATCCATCTTTGCAGGCGGCGACAAGACGACGGCGAGGCGCCCAGGACGGGAGCAGCACGAGAGCGGGGGCGAGCGGCCCGGGCCTCACCAGGTCTTCCGTCCCTTTCCTGGACACCGACGTGCACCCGATTGTGGGCGCCCGATACGGTGACACCCCTCGGGGGATAGATACCCCTCGGGGGATATGAGTCTGTTCGGGCTGCCTACGAGTAAGGACACTTCCCCCACATGCGCATTCTGCTGCTCGTCTCCGCGTTCAACGGCCTGACCCAGCGGGTCTGGTGCGATCTCACCGAGGGTGGCCACGACGTCGGCGTCGTGCTGGCGCCCGTCCATGACGACTCGTCGCTGGTGGCGGCCGTCGAGGCGATCGAGCCCGACCTGATCCTGTGTCCGTTCCTCAAGCACCGGGTGCCGGAGGCGGTCTGGGGTCGCTATCCGACGGTGGTGATCCACCCGGGCCCGGTCGGCGACCGGGGTCCGTCCTCGCTCGACCACGCGACGCTCGACGCGCGTGAGCGCTGGGGCGTGACTGCGCTGTCCGCCGTCGAGGAGATGGACGCCGGGCCGGTCTGGGCGACCGAGACCTTCGCGATGCCCGAGGTGCCGATCGCGAAGAGCGCGCTCTACAACGGCCCGGTCGCCGACGCGGCGATGGGCTGCGTGGCGGAGGTGCTCCGGATGGTCGAGGCCGGCGAAGCGCCCAAGCCTGCCGAGGAGTGGGCTGTCGAGGTCGAGGGCACCGGCGAGCTGCCGCTGCTGCGTCGTCAGGCCTTCGAGATCGACTGGTCGGCGCCGGCCACAGAGATCGCCCGGCGGATCGCGGCGGCGGACGGTGCTCCGGGTGCGCCGGCGACCGTCGAAGGAAAGACCTACTGCCTCTTCGACGCCGCCACGACCCCCGACAACCACGCCGACGTCGAGGCCGGGACCGTCGTCGGTGTCGACACCGACGCGGTCGCGATCGCCACCGGCGAGGGCACCCTGTGGGTCGGCTACGCCTCCACGCTCGAGAAGAAGCGCGGCCCCAAGCTCCCGGCCGCCTGGGTGCTCGACACCCGGCACGCGCCCTACCGGAGGATGCCGGAGGCGCTGGCCGAGACGACCTACGAGCGCGACGGCGACGTCGGCTACCTCACCCTCCGGTCCTACAGCGGTGCGATGTACACCCAGCAGTGCCGCCGGATGACCGATGCCGTCCGCAAGGCGCTCGTCGAGGACACCACCGTCCTGGTCGTACGCGGCACCGAGCACGCCTTCTCCAACGGCATCCACCTCGGCGTGATCGAGGCGGCGCAGGACCCGGTGGCCGAGGCCTGGGACAACATCCGCGCCATCGACGAGCTCTGCGTGGCGCTCGCCGAGGCCGAGCAGCTGACCATCGCCGCGTTCACCGCCAACGCCGGAGCCGGTGGCGTGATGGCCGGCCTCTGCGCCGACATCACGGTCGCGCGTGCCGGTGTCGTACTGAACCCCTACTACGACATGGGCATCTTCGGCTCCGAGCTGCACACCTGGGGCCTGCCGAGCCGGGTCGGCGCCGAGAAGGCCGACGAGCTGCTCCGTGCGAAGCTGCCGATCTCGGCGACCGAGGCGGCTCGCATCGACATGGTCAGCGACCTCGGCCCGCGCGACGCGGCCGAGTTCGACGGCTGGCTGCGCGAGCTGGCGCAGAGCTTCGCCGAGCCCGAGGCGTACGCCCCGGCCCTGGCGGCCCGCGAGGCACGTCGCGCCTGTGCGATGCCGATGTCCTACTACCAGAGCATCGAGCTGGCCGAGATGGCCCGGGACATCTTCGACGACCGCTACGGGTTCGCCGCGAAGCGGAAGGCGTTCGTCACCAAGGCGGCGCCGACCGAGACGCCGTCGAAGATCCTGTTCTGACCGGCTGATCTGACCGGTTGACAAACTAGAACGTGTTCCACCAATCTGAGGCGTGTGATCTGACTCACACGCCTCAGGAGGAGCACGTGACCCAGGCGCCCCCGCCGCCCGAGATGACCTTCCAGAAGTCGGGCCGCGACCCCGTGGCGATCGGCGCCAGGCTGGAGCAGTGGCTGGCCACCGCGCTCCCGCCGGGGGCCGATCCGGACGTCGTCATCCTCGGCGGCATCGACGCCAACGGGCTCTCGAGCGAGACCGTTCTGCTCGATGTCACCTCGACCCTCGACGAGGACCGGCAGGCCAAGGCGTACGTCCTCCGGGTGGCACCCCGCCCGGAGGACATTCCGGTCTTCGCGAGCTATGACCTGCAGGCGCAGTACGACGCGATGCGCCTGGCCGGCTCGCTGTCTCCCGTGCCGGTGCCGCGGGTCGGTCTCGCCGAGATGAGCGGCTCGGTCCTGGGGACCCCGTTCTTCCTGATGGAGCGCGTCGAGGGGGTCGTGCCGCCCGACGTGATGCCCTACAACTTCGGCGACAGCTGGCTCTTCGACGCCGCGCCCTCGGACCGGGAGGCGCTTCAGAAGCGTTCGGTCGAGGTGCTCGCCGGGCTCCACGGGATCCCCGACGCCGCCGCGCGGTTCGACTTCCTCGATCCTGCCGTGGCCGGTCATTCCGGCGAGACGCTGATCGCCCGCAACCTGGCCAAGACCCGGGCCTGGTACACCTTCGCCGCCTCGGCCGAGGAGTGGGGCGGCCGCTCGCCGCTGGTCGAGCGAGGCCTGGCCTGGCTCGAGGCCAACCTCCCTGACGACATGGGCGAGCCGGTCCTGTGCTGGGGTGACGCGAGGATCGGCAACATCATCTACCGCGACTTCGCGCCCGTCGCCGTCCTCGACTGGGAGATGGTCAGCCTCGGGCCCCGCGAGATGGACGTGACCTGGATGATCTTCGCCCACCGCATCTTCGAGGACCTGGCCGCCATGCTGGAGCTGCCGGGGATGCCGGACTTCCTCACCGCCTCCGAGGTGCGGGAGGCGTACGCCGCGGCGACCGGTGCCGAGCTCGGCGACCTGACCTGGCACGAGGTCCACGCTGCGGTCATGTGGGGCATCATCTACCTGCGGATCGCGGCCCGGCAGATCCACTTCGGCGAGATCGAGGCGCCCGAGGACCCGGAGTCGACGCTCTACCACCGGGCGATGTTCGAGGCGATGCTGGACGAGGTCGGCGCGTGAGCGGGGCGCACGGGGCGCATGGGGAGTATGTCGGCGTCGGACCGCTCGACGAGTACCCGATCCACCAGCTCCCGCGCCCGGTGGCCTGGGCGGGGAGCAGCGACCGCAACTTCTACGACCGCTGCTACCTCAACGCCCACGACCGTACCGGCGACCTCTTCCTCATCACCGGGATGGGGTTCTATCCCAACCTCGGCATCAAGGACGCGTACGTCCTGCTCCGCCGTGGTGACGAGCAGACCGCCGTGCATCTGGGCGACGGCGCGGATCCGCGGGGCGGTGACCGGATGGGGCAACAGGTCGGGGCGTACCGGATCGAGGTCGTCGAGCCGCTGCGGAAGCTCCGGCTGGTGATGGAGGAGACCCATGGGATCGCGCTGGACCTGCGCTGGGACGCGTCGTTCGAGGTGGTTCAGGAGCAGCCGCACGTGATGCGCCAGGGCGCTGCGACCGTGCTCGACGCGCAGCGGTTCGCGCAGGTCGGGACCTGGGAGGGGGTGATCGAGGTCGACGGCGAGAGGATCGTCGTCGACCCCGATCGCTGGGTCGGCACCCGGGACCGGTCCTGGGGGATCCGCCCTTCCGGGGAGGCGCTGCCGCCGGGCAGGCCCGCCGACCCGGGGTTCGAGGGGATGTGGTGGCTCTACGTACCGCTGCGGTTCGAGGAGTTCGCCCTGGTCCTGATCATCCAGGAGACCCCGGACGGGCATCGCACCCTCAACGACTGCACCCGGGTCTTCGCCGACGGCCGGGTCGAGCAGCTCGGCTGGCCGCACGTCCGGATCCGCTACCAGGACGGGACCCGGCTGCCGGAGGGCGCGACGATCAGGTGCACGACTCCGGCGGGTGAGCCGCTGGTGCTCGAGGTCTCCTCGCTGCTGGGGGTGCCGATCCATGTCGGGGGCGGCTACGGCGGTGACTCCGACTGGTCCCACGGGAGCTGGAAGGGTGCCGGGTTCACCGAGCGGCTGACCTACGACATGAAGGCGCCGGAGGTCGTCGGCCGGGTGCCGTTCGGCGTGATCGACCACGTCGGGCGCGCGGTCGCGCATGGTCCTGGTGCCGACGGGGTCGAGGGCTGGGGCCTCTTCGAGCACGGCGTCCTCGGTCGCCACGACCCCTCCGGCTTCACCGACTGGCTCGACCGGATCTGAGGACAACGATGACCTACGACCACGACGCACTCTTCATCGGCGGCACCTGGACCAAGCCCGCCACCGACGCGACGATCGAGGTGATCTCGCCGCACAGCGAGGAAGTGGTGGCACGGGTCCCCGAAGGCTCGGTGGAGGACATCGACGCCGCCGTCGCCGCGGCGCGCACGGCGTTCGACGAGGGTCCCTGGCCACGGATGTCGCCGGAGGAGCGGATCGAGATCGTCCAGGCGCTGTCGGGCCTCTATGCCGGCAGGCTCGGGGAGATGGCCGAGGTGATCACCGCCGAGATGGGCTCGACGATCTCGTTCAGCAACCTTGCTCAGGCGCCCGCGCCGTGGATGCAGATCGAGGCGTTCCTCGCCATCGCGCGAGAGTTTCCCTGGGAGTCCCGGCGGACCGGCGTGCTCGGCTCGGACGTCGTCGTACGCCACGAGTCGGTCGGAGTCGTCGCCGCGATCGCGCCCTGGAACGTCCCTCAGTTCACCGTGCTGTCCAAGCTCATCCCCGCGCTGCTGGCTGGCTGCACGATCGTGATCAAGCCAGCACCGGAGACCCCGCTCGACACCAACCTCCTCGCCGAGATGCTGATCGAGGCGGGGGTGCCCGAGGGCGTGGTCAGCATCGTCGCCGCGGGGCGCGAGGTGGGCGAGCACCTGGTCACGCACCCGGGCGTCGACAAGGTCGCGTTCACCGGGTCGACAGCGGCTGGGCGGCGGATCGGCGCGCTGTGCGGCGAACGGCTCAAGCGGGTCTCGCTCGAGCTCGGTGGCAAGTCGGCCGCGATCGTTCTCGACGACGCGGACCTCGCGGCCACGCTGGAGGGCCTCAAGTTCACCGCGCTGATGAACTCCGGGCAGGCGTGCGTCGCCCAGACCCGCGTGCTCGTCCCGGTCGGCCGCCACGACGAGATCGCCGGCGCGCTCGCGGAGACGGTCGCGGCGATGAAGGTCGGCGACCCGTCCGACCCGGCGAGCGAGATCGGTCCGATGGTCGCCCGTCGCCAGCAGGAGCGGGTCGAGAGGTACGTCGCCCTCGGCCAGGAGGAGGGCGCCCGCCTGCTCACCGGAGGCACCGGCCGTCCGGCCGGTCTCGACAGGGGTTGGTACGTACGCCCGACCGTCTTCGCCGGCGTCGACAACCGGATGCGGATCGCCCAGGAGGAGATCTTCGGCCCGGTCCTCTCGGTGATCCCCTACGGCTCGGTGGAGGAGGCCGTACGCATCGCCAACGACTCCGACTACGGGTTGGCCGGGACGGTGTGGACCGCCGACCAGGAGGCCGGGCTCGACGTCGCCCGCCGGGTGCGGGCCGGGACCTACGGCGTGAACACCTACACGATGGACTTCGCGGCACCCTTCGGTGGCTTCAAGGCCTCCGGGATCGGGCGGGAGTTCGGGCCGGAGGGCCTGGCCCAGTACACGGAGCTGAAGTCGGTCTACCTCTGATCCTGGCCGCGTCTCGTTCTCCGGAGGCACGTCTCAGGATCCGAGCGGTGCTTTTATGGCTAATCTCTACTGACTTACTCTGGTTTAGACGGACCAACCAGAGGAGAGCCATGATCCGCCCCACCCCACCGCGCCTGACCGCCATCGCCGCCGTTCTCACGACCATGCTCCTGGGTCTGACGGCCTGCGGCG
This sequence comes from Nocardioides sp. NPDC047086, assembly GCF_040643685.1. NCBI lineage: Bacteria > Bacillati > Actinomycetota > Actinomycetes > Propionibacteriales > Nocardioidaceae > Nocardioides > Nocardioides sp. NPDC047086. Next base: position 4,197 of record NZ_JBEYUV010000028.1, on the reverse strand, counting down.
GCGCCGACGCGTCCAGTGCCTCCAAGCTCGCCGCCGACGCGGCGCTCCCCGACCAGGTCCCGGAGGGGACCGTCCTGCGCCTCGGGCTCCCGCCGATCGAGGTCGCGCTGAAGACGTCCGGCCTGATCGACGAGGTCAAGGGCTATGAGATCGAGTGGGCCAACATCTCCGGTGGTCCGAAGAGCATCGAGGCGTTCCGGGCCAACGCGCTGGACGCGAGCTATGTCGCCGACATCCCGCCGCTGTTCGCGACCTGGACCGACACCCCGGTCAAGATCGTCGCGGTCACCGAGAACCCGGATCCGCTCGACAACCCGATCTACGAGCTCGGGATCGCGCCGAAGTCGAAGGTCAAGACGCTCCAGGACCTCGAGGGCAAGAAGATCGCCTACTCGCCCGGCCAGGCCCAAGGCGCGCTGGTCCTCAAGACGCTCGAGGCCGCCGGCCTCACCCAGAAGGACGTCGAGCTCGTCGAGATCCAGAGCGTCGACGACACCTACTCCAACGCGCTGGCCTCCAACCAGGTCGACGTCGCCCCGCTCGGCGGACCGCAGCTGACCTCCTATCTCGCCAAGTACAGCCGGGACGGCGCCACCTCGGTCCGCACCGGTATCCGCGACGACGCGACCCTCATCTACGGGCCGGAGGAGACCTTCGAGGACGCCGGCAAGGCGGCCGCGTTCAAGGACTTCCTCGGGCTGTGGGTCAAGGCCGAGAAGTGGATCGACGAGCACCCGGACGAGTGGATCCAGGCCTACTACGTCGACCACGAGGGGCTGACCTTCGAGGACGGCAAGAAGGTCTTCGAGTCGTCGGGGCAGACGGTGATCCCGGAGAACTGGGACGACTTCATCAAGCGCCAGCAGGAGACCGCGGACATCCTCTCGAAGGAGCAGAAGCACCCGGAGCTGGACGTCAACGAGCTCTATGACCGCCGCTACGAGGAGGTCATCGCCGAGGCACTGAAGGGAGGTCAGTGATGGCCACCACGGCAGTCGAGGCGCCGATCGCCGGCGTCGTCTCCGAGGGGAAGGCCACCGACAAGCGGGTCGTACGCCGCCGCCGCGGCCCCGGGCCGCGGGTTGCCGGCACGCTGTGGATCGGACCGATCCTGCTCCTGGGTCTGTGGTTCCTGGCCTCGGCGACGGGCGTGCTGGATCCGCGTACGTTGTCCGAGCCGTGGGTGGTGGTCGAGACCGCACAGCGGCTGATCGCCGACGGACGGCTTCCCGAGGCCCTCGCGACCTCGGCCTACCGGGCCGCGCTCGGACTGGTGATCGGGATCGGGGTCGGGCTGGCGCTGGCGTTGGTCTCCGGGCTCAGCCGGGTCGGGGAGGCGCTGATCGACGGTCCGGTGCAGGTCAAGCGGGCCATCCCGAGCCTGGCGCTGATGCCGCTGCTGATCCTGTGGCTGGGGATCGGGGAGCCGATGAAGGTGATCACGATCGCCCTCGGCGTACTCATCCCGATCTACATCCACACCCACAACGGGCTGCGTGGCATCGACAGCCGCTACGCGGAGCTGGCCGAGACCGTCAGCCTGGGACGTGGCGCGTTCATCCGGCACGTGGTGCTGCCGGGGGCGACGCCGGGGTTCCTGCTCGGGCTGCGGTTCGCGGTGCTCAACGCGCTGCTGTCGCTCGTGGTCGTCGAGCAGGTCAACGCGACCAGCGGCATCGGCCACATGATCACCCTCGCGTCCAGCTACGGCCAGACCGAGATCATCGTCGTCGGCCTGGTCGTCTACGCCCTGCTGGGCCTGGTCGCCGACGGCATCGTCCGCTTCACCGAGAGGAAGGCACTGGCATGGCGACGCACGCTGGAGAGTCACTGAAGGACCCTGCCGTACGTGTCGAAGGGCTGCACCGCAGCTTCTCCGAGGCCGGCGGGGTGCTCAACGGGCTCGACCTCACCATCGATGCCGGTGAGTTCGTGGCGCTGATCGGGCGCTCGGGGTCCGGGAAGTCCACGCTGCTGCGGGCCCTGGCCGGACTCGACCGTTCGGTGGCGGGATCGGGTGTCGTGGACGTGCCCGAGCGGGTCTCGGTGGTCTTCCAGGACTCCCGCCTGTTGCCGTGGCGGCGGGTGCTGGACAACGTGATCCTGGGGTTGTCGGGTCCCGATGCCCGTGCCCGTGGTCTCGAGGCGCTCTCCGAGGTCGGGCTCGAGGGCCGCGACAAGGCCTGGCCGCACGAGCTCTCCGGTGGGGAGCAGCAGCGCGCGGCGCTGGCGCGGTCGCTGGTTCGCGACCCGCAGCTCCTGCTCGCCGACGAGCCGTTCGGGGCCCTGGACGCGCTGACCCGGATCAAGATGCACAAGCTCCTCCAGAAGCTGTACGCCGCCCACAACCCCGCCATCCTGCTGGTCACCCACGACGTCGACGAGGCGATCGCTCTCGCCGACCGGGTGATCGTGCTGGTCGACGGCGTCGTCGGCTCGGATATCCGGGTCGACCTGGGTACGAAGCGGAGTCCGGGTGATCCGCGGTTCGCGTCGTTGCGGGCCCAGCTGCTGGCCGAGCTCGGTGTGGTCGAGGAGGAGGTGGCCTGATGGGTGCCCGGCAGCTCCACTTCAACCTGTTCCTGCTCGACACCGGACACCACGAGGCGTCGTGGCGGCTGTCGGAGTCGGACCCGCACGCCAACCTCTCGCTCGCGGCGCATCAGCATCTGGCGCGGGTCGCGGAGGAGGCCAAGTTCGACTCGCTGTTCCTGGCCGACTCCCCGGCCATGTTCGGTGAGCCCGGGCGGCGGCCGTCGGCGCGTCTGGAGCCGACGGCGCTGCTCTCGGCGCTGGCGGTCTCCACGCGGCACATCGGCCTGATCGCGACCGCCTCGACGTCGTACAACGAGCCCTTCAACCTCGCTCGGCGGCTGGCGTCGGTGGACCACATCTCCGGTGGGCGGGCAGGGTGGAACATCGTCACGACCGCCGGGGACGCGGCCGCGCGCAACTTCGGTCTGGAGGGGCAGCCGTTGCACAAGACCCGCTACGAGCGGGCCTCGGAGTTCCTCGAGGTGGCCACCAAGCTGTGGGACAGCTGGGCCGACGACGCGATCGTGGCCGACAAGGACTCCGGCGTGCATACGCTGCACGACCGGGTCCGGCCGATCTCGCACGTCGGGGCCCACTTCTCGGTCGAGGGTCCGCTCAACCTGGCGTGGTCGCCGCAGGGCCACCCGCTGCTCGTCCAGGCCGGCTCCTCCGGCGACGGCAAGGAGTTCGCGGCCCGCTGGGCCGAGGCGATCTTCACGGCCCAGCCGACTCTGGAGGAGAGCCAGGCGTTCTACGCCGACATCAAGCGGCGGGTGGTTGCGGCGGGGCGCAACCCGGATCATGTGCTGGTCCTGCCGGGGATCGTCCCGGTCCTCGGCGACACCGAGGCCGAGGCGCGTGAGCTGGAGGCCGAGCTGGATCGGCTGATCGCCCCGGAGTACGCGGTGGCACAGCTCGCTCAGCTCCTGCAGGTGGATCCCTCGCGGCTCCATCTCGACGAGCAGCTGCCGGCCGACATCGCGACCGAGGACGAGATCGAGGGTGCCAAGAGCCGCTACACGCTCATCGTCGACTGGGCCCGGCGCGACCGGCTCACCGTACGAGAGCTGATCGGCAAGCTGGGTGGTGGTCGCGGCCACCGCACCTTCACCGGCACCGCCGTCCAGGTCGCCGACACCATCCAGCACTACTTCGAGAACGGGGCGGCCGACGGGTTCAACATCATGCCCGCCGTGCTGCCTTCGGGTCTCGAGGCGTTCGCGTCCTCCGTCGTGCCGATCCTGCAGGAGCGTGGGCTCTTCCGTACGGAGTACTCCGGGGTCACTCTCCGGGATCACTACGGGCTGCCGCGTCCGGGGGATCGGTTCGATCTCGGGGTCGCGGAGGTTGCTTCTTAGCCGGGTCGGCTCGGCTGTCTGGTCGGCTTGAGGATCTGCTGGGTGGTCGAGCTTGTCTCGACCACCCAGCCCCGCTGGTCGAGCCGCCGGGGCCGCTAGGCGGAGGCGTGTCGAGACCAACACAGTTCCTCGGCGGATCGAGTCTGCCGAGAACTCCCTGCCGGGACGTTTCGCCCGGAGGGCTGGCCTGGGCCGCCGACCCGTTCTTGGAGGGTCTTCTCGATCTGGTCCGGCGTCAAGGACGCCCTGCGGGCGCCGGCTTCGCCGGCCGCCTTCGGCGGTCCTGGACTCCGGACCAGATCGA
>NZ_JBEYUV010000027.1:0-86103 GCF_040643685.1 Nocardioides sp. NPDC047086 | reverse complement strand
CCCGACTCCCACCACATCTGCTTCGTCGCCCCGCTGGTCGAGCCGCCGGACCCGCCAGGCCGAGGCGAACGAACGGCCCGCTGGTCGAGCCGCCGGAGCCGCTAGGCGGAGGCGTGTCGAGACCAACACAGTCGTCTACGGCGAACGCTTGCCGCGACGGCGCGCGAGGTCGTGGAGTCGGCCAAGGTCCCCGGCTATCAGGGCCTCGCGTTTAGCCCGGCTCCACCCTTGGACCTGTTTCTCACGTTCGTAGGCCCCGAAGATCGTCTGATGCTCTTCGGCGTACGCCAACGTCACCGGCAGGCGTCGGACAGTGAACTCAGCACCGAGGCCGGCGTTGTGCTCGGCGAGGCGTCTCTCCAGGTCCTGGGTGCTTCCGACATAGAGCATGTGATCGCGGCAGCGGAGTATGTACATGTAAGGCATGACCCGATTCTGGGCGCGACCACCGACAGTTTCGCGGCAGGTGAAGGTGTTGGTCTCGACACGCTCGCTGGCGCGAGGGTCTGAACGAAATGGCCCTCGACCAGCGGAGGTCAGGCCCAGAGCTGGCCCTCGAGGCCTTCCTCGGCGTCATCGATGGTGCCTTCGTAGGCACCGGTGGAGAGGTACTTCCAGCCGCCGTCGGCGACGACGAAGGCGATGTCGGCCTTCTCACCGGCCTGGAGGGACTTGGCGGCCTGGGCGAGGGCGGCGTGGAGGATGGCGCCGGTGGAGATGCCGGCGAAGATGCCCTCCAGCTCGAGGAGCTCGCGGACGCGGCGGACGGCGTCACGGGGGCCGACCGAGAAGCGGGCGTCGATGAACGAGGCGTCGTAGAGCTCGGGGACGAAGCCCTCGTCGAGGTTGCGCAGGCCGTAGACGAGCTCGCCGTAGCGCGGCTCGGCGGCCACGATGCGTACGTCCGGCTTGGCGGAGCGGAAGAAGCGGCCGACGCCCATCAGCGTCCCGGTCGTGCCGAGCCCGGCGACGAAATGGGTGATCGAGGGCAGGTCGGCGAGGAGCTCGGGGCCGGTACCCTCCTCGTGGGCGAGGGCGTTGGCGGAGTTGCCGTACTGGTAGAGCATCTCCCAGTCGGGGTGCTCGGCGGCGAGGCGCTTCGCGACCCGGACAGCCTCGTTGGAGCCTCCGGCGGCGGGCGAGGAGACGATCTCGGCGCCCCACATCCGCAGCAGCTGGCGCCGCTCCTCGGAGGTGTTCTCGGGCATCACGCACACGATCCGGTAGCCCTTGAGCTTGGCCGCCATGGCCAGCGAGATCCCCGTGTTGCCGGAGGTCGGCTCCAGGATCGTGCAGCCCGGGCGGAGCCTGCCGTCCTTCTCGGCCTCCTCGACCATGCGAAGAGCCGGGCGGTCCTTGATCGAGCCGGTGGGGTTCCGGTCCTCGAGCTTGGCCCACAGACGTACGTCGGGAGAGGGCGAGAGGCGGGGCAGCCCCACCAACGGGGTGCCCCCGACCGACGCCAGCAGGTTGTCGTAGCGCATGGGGTCCATCGTCGCATCAACCGATCGTCTGATGCCCACTCGCGCCGATCGCCCGATCCGTGAGACCGCGTCACCGACCAGGCTGGAGGTATGCATCAGGAGCGAGAACCAGCGGTCGTCGTGGACGGCCTGCGCAAGACCTATGGCGACAAGGTGGCGGTCGACGAGATCAGCCTCAGCGTCCACGAGGGCGAGATCTTCGGCATCCTCGGGCCCAACGGGGCAGGCAAGAGCACGACCGTCGAGTCGATCGCCGGGCTGCGGGTCGGCGACCGGGGCCGGATCCGGGTCCACGGCATCGATCCCTTGACCGATCGGGCGGCGGTGACGGAGGTGCTCGGCGTGCAGCTGGGGGAGGCGAAGCTGCAGCCGAAGATCACGGTCCAGGAGGCGTTGGAGCTGTGGAGTGCCTTCTACCCCGACCCGGAGCCGTGGGCGCCGCTGGCCGAGCGGCTCGGTCTCGGGACGCACCTGCGGCAGCGGTTCGAGAACCTCTCCGGTGGCCAGCAGCAGCGGCTCTCGATCGCGCTGGCGCTGATCGGCCGGCCGCGGGTCGTCGTGCTCGACGAGCTCACCACCGGCCTGGACCCGCGGGCCCGCCGTGAGGTGTGGGACCTGGTGCGGGACGTACGCGACCGGGGTGTGACCGTCCTGCTCGTCACCCACTCGATGGAGGAGGCCCAGACGCTCTGCGACCGGATCGCCATCGTCGACGCCGGCCGCATCCGCACGCTGGACACCCCGGCAGGGCTCATCGACGCCGCCTCCGCGGCCACCATCACCACCTTCGAGACCGCGGTCGCGATCGACCTGGCCTCGCTGCGCGAGCGCGAGGTGCTCACCCTCGTCGCCCGCGGAACGACCAACCGCGCGATCGCCGCCAAGCTCTTCGTCAGCGAGGCGACGGTCAAGACCCACCTGGGGCACATCTTCGACAAGCTCGGGGTCACAGACAGAGCAGCCGCGGTCGCACGAGCGTACGACCGCGGCGTTCTGGGTTGAGAACCCGCTGCCCGCAGACCGAGCTACCTCGGTCTGGAGTCACTTCCTTCGCGGAACTCCGCGAGGGCAGTGAGCGCTCACCGAGTTACCTCGGTGAGCATCCACACCACTCAGCAGCCACCGGCAACGGCCGGAAGCACCACGACCTGGTCGCCGTCCTTGAGCTCGGCGTCGAGACCGCCGATGAAGCGTACGTCCTCGTCGTTGATGTAGACGTTGACGAAGCGGCGCAGGTCACCGTTGTCGATGAGGCGCTCCTTGATGCCGGAGTGGTTCGCCTCGAGGTCGTCGATGAGCGCGCTCAGGGTCTTGCCCTCGGCGCTGACTGCCTTCTCACCGGCGGTGTAGGTGCGGAGGATGGTCGGGATCTTGACCTCGATGGCCATGGTTTCGTTCTCCTAGATGTAGGTATTGCGCGTCACGACAACGTCGAGACGATGCTGATTTCTTCCTCGGTGACGTTGCCGTCGACGATCCTGTACGACCGGAACTCGACCGGACCTTCGTCATTGCCGTGCTCTCGGGTGCTGACCAGCACGTAGTGAGCATTCGGCTCCATCGCCAGCCCGATGTCGGTGCGCGAGGGGTAGGCCTCGGTCGCGGTGTGGGAGTGGTAGACGATCACCGGCTCCTCGTCGTTCGCGTCCATCTCCTTGTAGAGCTGGAGCAGATCGGTCGAGTCGAACTCGTAGAAGGTCGGCGAGCCGGCGGCGTTGATCATCTCGATGAACCGCTCCGGCCGGTCGGACCCCTCAGGGCCCGCGACGATCCCGCACGCCTCGTCGGGATGGTCGCGCTTCGCGTGGGCGACGATCGCGTCGTACGTCGCCTGGTCGATGGTCAGCACGGGATCAGCCTAGGCGGACCTGGGCCGGCTCCCGAACGTGACCGGCACTCGGACTCTCGTCGGCCGCTCCCCGCCGACCGTGCTAGGCGGCCGCGGTCAGCCCGCCCCGTACGAGGTCGGCATAGGCACCGCCGCGCAGCAGCAGCTCCTCGTGGGTGCCGACCTCGACGACCCGGCCGTGGTCGAGGACGGCGATCTGGTCGGCGTCGCGGACGGTGGAGAGCCGGTGGGCGATGGTGATCGTCGTACGCCCCTCCGCCAGCCGGTCCAGGGCCGCCTGGACCTCCCGCTCGGTGGTGTTGTCGAGCGCGGAGGTGGCCTCATCGAGCACAAGCACGCGCGGGTCGCGCAGCAGGGTGCGGGCGATCGCGAGCCGCTGCTGCTCGCCGCCGGAGAAACGGTGGCCGCGCGAGCCCACCAGGGTGTCGTAGCCCTCGGGGAGCTCGACGATCAGATCGTGGATCCGGGCCGCGCGGGCGGCCGCCTCGATCGCGGCGTCGCTCGCCTCGGGGCGGGCATGGCGCAGGTTGTCACGAACGCTCGCATGGAGCAGATAGGTCTCCTGGGTGACCATGCCGACGTTGGCGGCCAGGTCGGCCAGGTCCAGGTCGCGCAGGTCGATCCCATCGATCATCACCCGGCCGGAGGTCGGGTCGTGCAGCCTCGCGACCAACCCGGCCAGCGTCGACTTGCCCGATCCGGTCGCCCCGACCAGCGCCAGCGAGCCGCCCGCGGGCACCCGCAGCGAGATGTCCTCGAGGATCGGGTGCGAGCCGTCGTAGGTGAACCCGACGTCCTCGAAGACGACGTCGCCGCGAGCCTCACCCAGCGGCACCGGGGAGGCCGGGTCGTCGATCTCGACCGGCAGGTCGAGGTACTCGAAGATCCGGGAGAAGAGCGCCAGCGAGGAGGTCACGTCGACCCCGACGTTGAGCAGCCCCATCAGCGGCCGGAAGAGCGAGCCCTGCAGCGAGACGAAGGCGACCAGCGTCCCGATCGTCAGCGCCCCGGAGGTCGCCGGGAACCCGGCCGCGAGGTAGAGCGCGGCAGGAACCGCGGCGAAGACCACCTGCATGGTCGCCATCCGCCATCGCCCGGCGAGCTGGCTGCGTACCTCGAGGCCGACGAGGTCGTCGGAGGTCTGCTCGAAGCGGGAGGCCAGGGCCGGTGCGGCCCCGAGGGTCTTGGTCAGCAGGATCCCGCTGACCGAGAGCCCCTCCTCGACCTGCACGTGCAGGTCGGCCATCTTCGCCTGTCGCTGGGTGGTCACGGCATAGCGCATCTGCGCCACCTTGCGGGTGGTCCACACCGCCGGTGGCAGCACCACCAGGGAGATCAGCGCGAGCCGCCAGTTGAGCGCCATCATCGCGACCACGGTGCCGGCCACGACGGTGACGTTGGCCGCGATCGAGGTCGCGGTCGAGGTGACCACCGACTGCATCGAGCCGATGTCGTTGACCATCCGCGACTGGACCTCCCCACCCCGCGTACGGGTGAAGAAGTCGAGCGACTGGCGCTGCAGGTGCCCGAAGAGGTCCGTACGCAGCCGGTGCATGACCCGCTGGCCGACCTCGGTGGAGATCAGCGTCTGGGCGACCCCGAGAGCGGCGGAGGCGATCGCGACGAGCACCATCGCGGCGACGCAGAGCATCAGCAGCGAGGTGTCACCCTCGGGCAGGGCGGTGTCGATGACGTGCTTGACCAGGAACGGCTGTGCCAGCCCGATCACCGAGCTGACCACGATCAGCGCCACGACGAGAAGCAGGCGCCCTCGGTAGGGCGCGAAGAGGCGCGCGATCCTGCGCAGCGAGACCGGCTTGGCCTCCAGTTGGGCGCGGTCGGCACGCTTGTTGCGGGGGTCGCGGCTGGAGCGGCCGGGCTCGCCCGAAGACTTGTACGGGTGCGGGTCACTCATCCGAACACCTCGATCCTTTTTACTGAGGTTAGCTCACAATGAGGCTAACCCACGATGGGTTAGAGTTATTCCCGTGGACGAGACCGCCGACCTGCTGATGGCGGCAGCACGCACCCTCCGTAGGCGCTTCGGCGCCGCCACCGCCCGCTGGGGGATCACCCCCTCGCAGAGCCGAGCCCTGCGTATCGTGCTCGCCGCCGACGAGCCGATCCGGCTATCAGCCCTGGCCGAGCGGCTGCACATCGTGCCCAGGTCGGCGACCGAGGTCGTCGACGGCCTCGAGGGCCATGGCCTGGTCGCGCGGCAGCCCGACCCGGCCGACCGCCGGGCGGTCTGCGTGGTGGCGACCGAGAAGGGCGTACGTCTCGGCCGGACGATCGACCGGGTCCGTCAGGAGGCGGCCGACGAGTTCCTGGCAGTCCTTCCCGACAGCGACCGGGAGAGCCTGCGCAAGATCCTGGTCAGGCTGACCGACGACTCACTCCGCTGACGACAGCGCGTCGACGATGGTCTCCTGCAGGATCCCGACCCACTGGTAGATCCCGTAGACCTGGCCGGCGGGGTCGTCGTCGGGCAGGGAGTCCCAGAAGTCCTCGTCGCCCTCCTCGACCCCGAGCCGGGTCGCGAGCGCGAGCCGGATGTCGGTGAAGGAGCGCATCCAGGCCTCGGCGTCGGGGATCGGGAGCTCGACATCGATGACCAGCCCGTCCTCGTCCAGCTCGGGCGGGAGCCCGGCCTCCTCGAGCGAGTCGATGATCGTGGAGGCGGCCCGCGCCTTGCCATCGCGCAGCCCGCCCTCGGTGAACCGCCGGAACTCCCCGGCAGCCTCTTCGTCGTTCCCGTATGCGGAGGGAAAGAGCCGCTTCAGCACCGGGTCCTCGGGCTCGGTGGTCGGCCCCGAGAAGTCGAGCAGCGCCTCGAGCGGGTCGTCGCTCTCGGCAGGCGCGGCGACCTCGTTGCGCAACAGCTCGACGAGCTGCGAGGCCAGCGAACGGAGCAGGTCGGCCTCGAACCCGGAGAAGGTGGCGATGATCTGCTTGCCGCGGCGGTGGTAGCTGAACCCGCCCATCAATCCTGCTTCTCCAGCGTCGCCCACAGACCGTACTCGTGCATCGCCTGCACGTCGCGCTCCATCTCCTCACGCGACCCGGTGGAGACCGCCGACTTGCCGTCGTTGTGCACCTCCATCATCAGCTTCTCCGACTTCTTCTTGGAGTAGCCGAAATACTTCTGGAAGACGAAGGTGACGTACGACATCAGGTTGACCGGGTCGTTCCAGACGATGGTCACCCACGGTGTCGACGGGGCGACGAGATCATCGATCTCCGGCTCGTCGAGCTCCACGGGGCTTGGCGCGCTCATGGCATCCATCGTGCCACGATGTGCCCGTGGACTCGACAGCGGACTCGACCGCACTCCTGACAGATCACTACGAGCTGACGATGCTCCAGGCCGCCCTGAAGGCGGGCACCGCGGAGCGTCGTGCCGTCTTCGAGCTGTTTCCCCGGCGCCTGGCCGGCGGGCGCCGCTACGGCGTGGTGGCCGGGGTCGGGCGAGCGCTCGACGCCCTCGAGGCGTTCCGCTTCGGCTCGGAGCAGCTGGCGATCCTGGAGGGCGTCGTCGACGGCCCGACCCTGGAATGGCTGGCCGGCTACCGCTTCACGGGCGACATCTGGGGGTACGCCGAGGGCGAGACCTTCTTCCCACACTCGCCGCTGCTCGTGGTCGAGGCCAGCTTCGCCGAGGCGGTCGTCCTGGAGACGGTGCTCCTCTCGGTCTACAACCACGACTCGGCCATCGCCACCGCGGCCTCCCGGATGACGCTCGCGGCCGGCGAGCGCCCGTGCATCGAGATGGGCTCGCGCCGCACCCACGAGGCGGCCGCGATCGCCGCCGCCCGCGCGGCCTACGTCGCCGGCTTCACCGCCACCTCCAACCTGGCCGCCCGGGCCCGCTTCGGCGTACCCACGACCGGCACCTCCGCACATGCCTTCACCCTCCTGCACGACACCGAGGAGCAGGCCTTCCAGGCCCAGGTCGCCTCCCTCGGCAAGGGCACCACGCTCCTGGTGGACACCTACGACATCGCCGAGGCGGTGGCCACGGCGGTCGAGATCGCCGGTCCCGAGCTCGGTGCGGTGCGGATCGACTCCGGCGACCTGGGGCTCCTCGCCCATGACGTACGCCGCCAGCTCGACGACCTCGGCGCCACCGAGACGAAGATCATCGTCACCAGCGACCTGGACGAGTACGCCATCGCCGGCCTCGCGGCCGCCCCGGTCGACGGCTACGGCGTCGGCACTCAGCTGGTCACCGGCTCCGGCCACCCGACGGCAGGTTTCGTCTACAAGCTGGTCGCCCGCGAGGGTGCCTCCGGCGACCTGGAGCCGGTCGCCAAGAAGAGCGCCGCCAAGGCCTCGATCGGCGGCCGGAAGTACGCCCTGCGCCGCCGCAACCGCAAGGATGTCGCCGACGCCGAGGTGATCGGCATCGGCACCGCTCCGGACGGCGACGGCAACGACCGGCCGCTGCTCGCCCCGCTCGTGCGCAAGGGCGAGATCGTCGGCCGCGAGCCCCTCGACGCGGCTCGCGAGCGCCACCACGCCTCGGTCGCCGAGCTCCCGGTCATCGCCCACTCGCTCCTGAAGGGCGATCCGGCGATCCCGACGCTCTTCGTCTGAGCGGTTCCTCGGTCAAGGCACACCACCTAGGCTGGCGGGCATGACGCGTGCACTGATCGTGGTCGACGTACAGAACGACTTCTGCGAGGGCGGGTCCCTGCCGGTCGACGGCGGGGCAAGGGTGGCCTACGACATCGGTCAGCTGCTGCGGGAGCGGGCGGCGAGCAAGGAGCCGGAGCAGACGTACGGGCTGGTCGTGGCGACCAAGGACCACCACATCGACCCGGGCGACCACTTCGGCAACCCGCCGGACTACGTCAACTCCTGGCCGGCGCACTGCGTGGTCGGCACCGACGGCGAGGCCTTCCACCCCAACCTCGACCCGGTCACCTTCGACGAGATCTTCCGCAAGGGTGAGTACGCAGCGGCCTACTCGGGCTTCGAGGGCGCGGCCACCGGCGGCGCCACCCTGACCGACTGGCTCCGGGCCCACGGCGTCGAGGAGGTCGACGTGTGCGGGCTGGCCACCGACTATTGCGTGCGGGCCACCGCGCTCGACGCCCGAGCCGCCGGCTTCCACACCACGCTGCTCGCCGATCTGGCCGCCGGCGTGGCGGCGGAGAGCACCTCGGCCGCCATCGCGGAGATGCGGTCGGCCGGTATAACGGTCTCGTGACAGATTTGGGAAATTTCGGCAGATAGAAATCTGCTGACGGTCTATTCTCTCTCGAATGGCTCGGATCTCGGCGACAGCCCCACTTCGCGAACCCCACTTCCGCTGGTTCTTCGCGTCCCGATCGGTCAACCTGGTGGGCAACTTCATGGCGCCCGTCGCCTTGGCCTTCGCGGTCCTGGAGGTGAGTGACGCGCCGATCGCGATCGGCGCCGTCCTCGCGGCCCGCACCATCCCGATGATCGTCTTCATGCTGATCGGCGGCGTGCTCGCCGACCGGGTGGGCCGAGCCCGGATCCTGTTCGCCTCCAACCTGGTCTCGGGGCTGAGCCAGGCGGTCGTCGCCGTCCTCGTCATCACCGGTGTCGCCGAGCTGTGGCACCTGATCGCCCTCGCCGCGCTCAACGGCATCGTCTCCGCCGCCGGGCTGCCCGCCCAGCAGGGGATCATCCCGCTCGTGGTGCCTCGCACCATGCTGCAGGAGGCCAACGTGCTGATGTCGCTGACCCGGGCGGTCGTGGCGGTCGCCGGTCCCGGCACCGCCGGCCTGCTCGTCCTCAGCGTCGGAGCGGGCTGGGCGCTCGCGCTCGACGCCGTCACCTGGATCGTCGCGGCGCTGCTGTTGCTGCCGGTCAAGCTCAGCGGCTCGGTCGCCACGTCCTCGGTCATCGGCGATCTACGCACCGGGTGGGACTACTTCCGCTCGACGACCTGGTTGTGGCTCTGCGTCGGCGCCGCGACGATGCTCAACGCGCTCTACGAGGGCGGGCTGCTCACGCTCGGCCCGCAGCGGGCCGAGGGCTCAGGGCTGGGCGCTGGTGGCTGGGGTCTGATCCTGACCTTCCAGGGGATCGGCGTGCTCGCCGCGACGCTCGTGCTGATGAGGGTCCGGCTCGAACGGCCGCTGTTCTACGGCATGATCGGCATGGCCCTGTTCGGGTTGCCGATCGCCGCTCTCGGCTTCTCCACCGACCTCGCGGTGCTGTTGCCCGCGGCCGCACTCTCCGGCGCCGGGATCCAGGTCTTCAGCCTCGGCTGGCAGCTCTCGATGCAGGAGAACGTCCCCAGCGACCTGCTCTCCCGGGCGTCCTCCTACGACCAGCTCGGCACCTACATCGCCATCCCCGTCGGGCAGCTGGCGATGGGGCCGCTTGCCGCGGCGTACGGGATCGAGAACATGCTGGCGATCGCCGGCATCGCCTATGTGGTGATCTCCCTCGCCACGCTGCTGAGCCCGGCCGTACGCCGCCTGAACCGGGTCTCCTTCCCCGCCGCCGAGCACAACGGCGCCCCGGCACACTAGTCCCGGGCGCTCTCCAGCAGCGAGCGCAGCAGGTCGACCAGGCTGGTGACCGAGAGATCGGGGTCGAAGGCGCGCTGCACGCCGAGCCCGATGCCGAGCGAGAGCAGCTGGACGGCGGCGTCCTCGGCCGGTGAGGGCAAGGTGAGCCCGAGGTCGGCTGCCTGCTGCTCGATGAGGCCGGCGACGGCCGCGGTGAGCTCGCGGCGCCGGGCGGCGAGCTGCTGGTTCACGCCCGGGATACGGCGGGTGCTGGTCGCGAACTCGACCTCGAGCGCGGTCCACCCGACGTCGCCGATGTTGGCCTCGGCCCAGGCCGCGAAGGCGTCGATCCGGCCCTCGACGGTGTCGACGCCCTCGACAGCACTCGCGAGCGACAGCGCCCGCTCCTGATGGATCACATCGAGCACGGCGAGCCCCAGCTCGTGCTTGGTGGAGAAGTTCGAGTAGACCGCCCCCTTCGAGAAGCCCGCCTCGGTGGCGACCTTGTCGAGCGAGGTCGCGTTGTAGCCATCAGAGAGGAACAGGCGGTGTGCGGTCTCGATGAGTCGCTCCCGCGTCTGCGCGTGCGACTCCTTGCGCGTGATCCGGCCCATGGGCCAGATCTTACCAGTTCGGGGTACCACTGGTATTCAAATACCGTTAGTATCCCGAATATGACTCCCCGACGAGCACTCGCCATCGGCTGCGGCGGCACCCTCGGCTTCGCCTGGACGGCCGTCGCCCTCCGCGTCCTCGAAGAGGCGATGGACTGGGACGTCCGCACCGCCGACGTCCTCGTCGGCACCTCGGCGGGCTCGGAGATCGTCGCGGCCCTCGGGGCCGGACGTACGCCGCAGAACCTGCTCGACGCTCTCGACGGGGCACCGGGCGCCGACCCCGTCCTGGCCGCCCACGTCGCCGAACATCCCGGCAAGGTGCCACCACTGCCGGCTCCCGCCCTGCCCGCGCTGGGCCTGGTCCGCCCTGGCCTCACCCGCCGCTCGCCCTACAGCGCGCTGGCGGGTCTGCTCCCGCGCGGCCGCGGCAACGCGAGCTGGCTGAGGGGGTACGGCGACGCGTTGGCCGGCGCCGACGGCTGGGTCGATCACCCCGCGACCTGGCTGGTCACGGCGGACGCGGCCACGGGCGAGAGGGTGGCGTTCGGCTCCGAGGGCGCCCCCACGGCCTCCCTGGGTGCGGCGGTCGCGGCCTCCTGGGCGATCCCCGGCTGGTTCCCGCCCGTCGAGATCGCGGGCCGCCGCTATGTCGACGGCGGCGCCGTCTCCTCGGTCTCGGCCGATCTCCTTCTCGGCCAGACGGTCGACGAGGTCGTCGTGGTCGCCCCGATGACCACCGAGGGCGGCGTCCCCGCCCGCGGGGCCGACCGGGTCGAGCGTCTGCTGCGCTCCCAGATGACCGCGGTACTCGACCGCGAGGTCGCGCGGCTCCGAGAGGCAGGGATCCGGGTGGTCCGGATCGAGCCCGGCATCGAGGAGCTCGCCCAGATGGGACCCAACTTCATGGACCTTCGCCGCCGCGAGGCCACCCTCGCCGCGGCCCACCAACACGTCCCCGGCCGCGTCGCGGCCGCACTCGAAGGAGCAACTGCATGAGCACCCACCACGAGGTCGTCGTCATCGGCGCCGGCATCTCCGGCATCGCGGCCGCGATCAAGCTGCGCGAGGCGGGCGTCGAGGACGTCGTCATCCTCGAGAAGGCCGACACCTACGGTGGCACCTGGCGGGCGAACACCTATCCGGGGTGCGCGTGCGACGTACCCTCCAACCTCTACTCGTTCTCGTTCGCGCCCAACAGCGACTGGTCACGGGTCTACGGCAACCAGCCGGAGATCCTCGCCTACATCGACGGTGTCGCCCGCGACAGTGGTCTCGAAGACATCACCCGGTTCGGGGTCGAGGTCCTCGGAGCGTCCTGGAACGCACAGGTCTCCGCATGGCACCTGGACACCAGCGACGGCGAGATCACCGCGCGCTTCATCGTCGCCGCCGCCGGCCCGTGGAACGAGCCGAAGATCCCGGAGCTGCCCGGTCTGACCGACTTCCCCGGCGAGGTCTGGCACTCGGCCCGGTGGAACCACGACGTCGACCTCGACGGCAAGCGGGTCGCCGTGATCGGCACCGGGGCGTCGGCCGTCCAGTTCGTCCCCCAGGTCCAGAAGCAGGTCTCCGCCCTGCACCTCTTCCAGCGCACCGCCCACTGGGTGCTGCCCAAGGTCGACCACCCCGTGCCGGACGCCGAGAAGTGGGTCAAGCACAACGTGCCCTTCTTCGAGAAGGCGCTCGGCGCGATCGAGTACGCCGCCATGGAGGCCGTCGGCATCGCCTTCCGTCGCCCGCAGCCACTGATGCGGGGCCTGCAGCAGGTCGGCCGCGCCTACCTGCGCGCCGCAGTCCGGGACAGGGAGCTACGGGCGAAGCTGACGCCCGACTACCTGCTCGGCTGCAAGCGGATCCTGTTCTCGAACAACTACCTCCAGTCGCTGACGAAGCCGAACGTCGAGGTCCACGCGACCGGCGTCGAGCGGGTCGAGGGCGCGCGCGTGATCGGCACCGACGGAAGCGTGGCGGAGGTCGACGCGATCATCCTCGGCACCGGGTTCCACATCCTCGACATGCCCGTCGCCGACCTGATCCGCGGGGCCGACGGCCGCACGCTCGCCGAGCACTGGGCCGGCTCCCCCGAGGCCTACCAGGGCACCTCGGTCACCGGTTTCCCGAACGCGTTCGTGGTGCTCGGCCCGAGTCTCGGCACCGGTCACGGCTCTGCCTTCGCCGTCGCCGAGTCGCAGGTGGCGATGATCACCGAGGCCATCACGACCGCCCGCGCACAGGGCTGGGCGAAGCTCGACGTCAGCCCTCAGGCCCAGGCCGCGTACGTCGAGGACGTGCAGGTCGCACTCGCCGGCACCGCCTACAGCGGCGCGTCCTGCCACAGCTACTTCATCGACGCCAACGGCCGCAACAGCTTCTCCTGGCCGTGGTCCACCGGCGAGCTGGTCCGCCGGATCAGCCGCTTCGACCGGGCCGACTTCGAGATCACAACCCACGAGACGGAGGAGGTCAGCGCATGACCCGCTACCCCAGGATCGACCTCGACGGCGCTCTCGTCGTCATCACCGGCGCCGCCCGCGGCATCGGCCTCGCCACGGCGAAGGAGTTCGTCGCGGCCGGGGCGTACGTCGCCCTCGGTGACCTCGACGACGCGTTGGCGCGGGAAGCGGCGGCAGGCCTCGGCGAGAAGGCCAGCGGCCACCGGCTCGACGTCAGCGACAAGCAGTCCTACGCCGACTTCCTCGCCGCCGCGGAGGAGGCGCACGGCAAGCAGGTCGACGTCCTGGTCAACAACGCCGGCGTGATGCCCAACGGCTCCTTCCTCGAGCAGGAAGACCGGATCGACCGGCTGACCATGGACGTCAACGTCTACGGCGTCATCCACGGCATGCGGCTCGCCCTGCCGGCGATGATCGCACGCGGCCACGGGCACGTCGTCAACGTCGCCTCTCTGGCCGGCAAGTTCCCGCTCAAGGGCCTGGCGGTCTACAACGCCAGCAAGTTCGCCGTCGTCGGGCTCAGCGCCGCCACCCGGCTCGAGCTCGAGGGCACCGGGGTCTCGCTCACCACTGTGCTGCCGAGCGCCGTCCGCACCGAGCTCTCCTCCGGCATCGACCTCGGCGTACTCCCGGCGGTCGATCCCGAGGACATCGCGGCCGCGGTGGTGAGGTCGGTCCGCAGCCGGGCGGCAGAGATCGCCGTCCCGTCCTACGTCGGCCTGGCCGCCAACGGCGCCCCGCTCGTCCCCGAGCGGGTGATGCGGCTGATCCGACGCGCCGTCCACGACGACGCCGCGATCACCCGCGTCGACGGTGACGTACGCCGGGCCTACCTCGACCGCATCGAGGCGCAGTAGATCTCATCCCCACTTGTCAGCGAGCGTGCGGATCACGTTGAGGTTGCGGTTGGTGCTGGTGGCGATGTGGCGCTCGACGACGGCGTTGGTGATCTTGGTCTGCTGGAAGCCCTCCTCGGTGAGCAGGTGCACGGCGCGGCCGATGACATAGACCCGCTCGCCCTCCCCCGCCCGGGCGACCAGCGCCTCCCGAGCGCTGGAGTCGCTGAGCTCCTTGCACAAGAACACGTACTGCTTGCCCTCGTGCCCCATCCCGACCACCGCGGCGTCGTTGGCGATCACCTTCAGCTCCGCGGGCGTCACGCAGATCGTCGGCACCTCGAAGAAGCGGTCGGCCGCGAAGGCCTCCTCCAGGATCGCCTCCATCTCGGCCCGGTCGCCGACCGGGTGGTCGAAGCGTACGTTGCCCGTGTTGATGTAGGTCTCGACGTCGGTTCCGCCCGCCCTCACCACGGCGGCGGAGATCGCCTGCTTCGGGAACTTCCGGGTCGCGCCGAGGTTGATGGCGCGCAGGAACGCGATCCAGGTGTGCCGTTCCGTAGTCATTCTCAGATAGTCTCCACCCGTTCACCGCGCCGCAACCCCCAACCCTGGATTCTCACCGATGCCTTCACAGCCGCTGCTCCCCTCGGCCACGACACTCGACCTCTCCAGCGACCTGGTGGTCTACGCGGCGCGCCTCATGCGTCTGGTCCGCCGTGCGCTCGACCTTCCGGCCAGCGTCCGGGTCCTCACGATCCTCGACGCCATCGGTCCGCTCGGCATCACCGACCTGGCCCGGGCCGACGGCTGCTCGCAGCCGACGATGTCGGCCCAGATCGCCCAACTGGTCGAGACCGGCCTGGTCAGCAAGGAGCCGAACCCCGCCGACGCGCGGGCGAGCCTGGTGACCCTCACCGACGCCGGCCGCGCCGACCTCGCCGACGTACGTGAGCGCATCTCCCACCTCATCGCCGAGCGGCTGGAGTCGCACCACCGCACCGAGGCCGATCTGGAGGCCGCCGTCGCCGTCCTCCGCGACCTGGTCGAGGGCGACTCCCCCGCCTGAGCGCTCGCCCTACC
The DNA here is from genome assembly GCF_040643685.1 of Nocardioides sp. NPDC047086. Classification (NCBI taxonomy): domain Bacteria; kingdom Bacillati; phylum Actinomycetota; class Actinomycetes; order Propionibacteriales; family Nocardioidaceae; genus Nocardioides; species Nocardioides sp. NPDC047086. The sequence continues at coordinate 71,290 of NZ_JBEYUV010000027.1, read as the reverse complement.
TGCGGGGCCTCTGAGCCACGGCGGCGGCCGCGGCGGCGACCACGTCCGGATCGGTCACCCAGTGACCACCGTCATCAGCCACACCCAGCGCCACCCGGCCGGTGGTGGTGACCCACCGTTTGGCCGAGAGATGCACGCCCTCGACGCCGAGCGCCGCGAGCGCCTCGATCGCGTCGACGCTCACGCCACCTCCGGCCAGTACGTCCGGCCCGCCGACCGCCACCATCTCGGCGATGGTCGCGGCCCCCGCCGCAGCGGCCGGGGCCCCTCCCGAGGTCAGCACCCGGTCGACCACACCGTCCAGCGCCCGGACCGCCGCGACCGGGTCCGCACTCACGTCGATGGCTCGGTGGAACGTCACCGTCGCCTCGTACGCAGCCGCAGCATCCGCCAGGGCCCAGACCAGCTCGACGTCGGGCTTCCCGTGCGGGGTGAGCGCGCCGAACACGATCCCGTCGGCTCCGGCCTCCAGGACCGTCTCGGCCTCGCGCCGTAGGAGGCGGCGCTCCTCGACGGAGTATCCGAACCCGCCCGGCCGCGGCCGGACGAGCACGTGGACGCCCTGCCAGCCGTCGGTGGCATCGATGCCGCCGACCTCGTCGAGGACTCCCTCGACCAGCCCCTGCGACGGGGTGACACCGCCGACCTCGAGGGCGGAGCAGAGCTCGACCCGCGTCGCTCCGGCCGCACGCGCGACGACCGCGCCGGCCACCGACGTCACCGCGATCTCGAGCGCTGTCATCGCGTCCTCACGGCACACAGTGTGCCCGACCCCTCGACCCTGACGCCGAGTCGGCTCGTCTTGACCAGGTCCGACGCCGAGTCGGCTCGTCTTGACGAGCCGACTCGGCGGGAATCTCGGTCAGGACGAGCCGACTCGGCGGGAATCTCGGTCAGGACGAGCCGACTCGGCGGGAATCTCGGTCAGGACGAGCCGACTCGCCGAAAATCAGGCCGAGCCGCGCGCGGCCCAGTCACGCAGGGTGTCGATGCGGGCCTTGAGCTGGTCGGCGTTGGCGACCGCGGCGGGCGGACCGCCGCACTCCTTGCGGAGCCGGTTGTGGGTGACGCCGTGGGGGGTCTTGGTGCGGTGGTGCCAGGCGGCGACCAGGCCGTTGAGCTCGCGGCGGAGCACGGCGAGCTGCTCGTGGGCGGCGACCGCGGCGACGGGCTCGTCGGCAGCGACCGGCGCCGAGGCCGACTTCTGCTTGCGCGCCCGGTCGCTCTGCCGCTGCTGGAGCAGGGTCTTCATCTGGTCGGTGTCGAGGAGCCCGGGGATGCCGAGGAAGTCCATCTCCTCCTCCGAGCCGACATGCACCTCGCCCGAGTGGCCGAACTCGCCGCCGTCGAAGAGCACCCGGTCGAAGCGAGCCTCCGAACCCATGGCCTCCCAGGCGCCGAGCTCCTCCTCGGAGGCACCCTCCTCGGCGTTGGCCGCGGCCATCAGCGCGTCCTCGGCCGCGAAGATGTCGTCCTCGCTGGTCACCTTCTTGCCGAGCACATGGTCGCGCTGCAGCTCCAGCTCGGAGGCGAAGCCGAGCAGGTTCGGGACCGACGGCAGGAAGACCGAGGCGGTCTCACCACGCGTACGAGCACGTACGAAACGCCCCACCGCCTGCGCGAAGAAGAGTGGCGTCGAGGTGGTGGTCGCATAGACCCCGACCGCGAGCCGAGGCACGTCGACGCCCTCAGAGACCATCCGGACCGCGACCATCCAGCGGTCGTCGGACTCGGAGAACTTGGCGATCTTCTTCGAGCCGGCCTTCTCGTCGGAGAGCACCACGGTCGCGCTCTGCCCGGTGATGGTCTTCAGCGTCTTGGCGTAGGAGCGCGCCGAGTCCTGGTCGGTCGCGATGACGAGCCCACCGGCGTCGGGAACGTGGCGCCGTACCTCGGTCAGGCGCTTGTCCGCAGCCGCGAGCACCGAGGGGATCCACGATCCGGCCGGGTCCAGCGCGGTCCGCAGCGCCTGCGAGGTCAGATCCTTGGTCAGCGGCTCACCGAGGTGGGCGGCGATCTCGTCGCCGGCCCGGGTGCGCCACTGCATCTGCCCCGAGTAGGCCATGAACAGCACCGGCCGGACGACGTGGTCACGCAGCGCCTCGGCATAGCCGTAGGTGTAGTCGGCCGCCGAGCGCGGGATTCCGTCCTCGCCGGGTGCGTAGGTGACGAACGGGATCGGGTTGGTGTCGGAGCGGAACGGCGTGCCGGTCAGCGCCAGCCGCCGCGCGGCCGGCTCGAAGGCCTCCCGGACCCCCTCGCCCCACGAGAGCGCATCACCGGCGTGGTGCACCTCGTCGAGGATCACCAGCGTCTTGAACCGCTCGGTGCGGATCCGCATCGCGAGCGGGTTGACCGCCACCCCGGCGTACGTCACCGCGATCCCGACGTAGTCGGCCGAGGTCTTGCCCTGCCCAGCGGAGTAGGTCGGGTCGATCGGGATGCCCGCCCGCGCGGCCGCCTCGGCCCACTGGACCTTGAGGTGCTCGGTAGGCGCGACGATCGTGACCCGGTCGACCAGGCGGCGCCCGAGCAGCTCGGCGGCGACGGTCAGCGCAAAGGTCGTCTTCCCGGCGCCGGGCGTCGCCACGGCGAGGAAGTCACGGGGATGGTCGGTAAGATAGGCGTTCAGCGCCTCCTGCTGCCAAGCACGCAGCTTGGGCGCAGTGCCCCACGCGGCCTTGTTCGGCCACGCGGGTGTGAGAGCGCCGGGAAGTTCGGCGCTACTCACTCGTCGTCGCCCTCGCCACCGCTAGGCGGCATCCCCTCGAAGATCTCCTTGCAGTCGGGGCAGACCGGGAACTTGGACCCGTCGCGGCTCGGCACCCACACCTTCCCGCACAGCGCGACCACGGGCGTACCCATGACCATCGCCTCGGTCAGCTTGTCCTTCTCCACGTAATGGGAGTAGCGGTCGTGGTCACCCTCCTCGGTGGGGACGTCCTGCTCGCGGATGTCCTCCCGTTCCTTGAGGGCTTCTTTCGTGCCGAATCCCAGGATGCCCATGCCGACCAGTCTACTGGTCTTCTAGTTGAGTTCCGGATCGGGCGGTCGCGTGGCGTGGAAGGCCAGCTCACCGGGCTGGCGACGGAGCACCGCGGCCCACATCGAGCTCACCTCGTCGAGGAACGAGTCGTAGGGCTCGCTGTCGACGACGTACCAGGACCCCTCCTCCACCTCACCCTGGAGCTGGGCAGCGCCCCAGCCGGCGTATCCGGCGAAGATGCGCAGCCGCGACAAGGTGCCGTCGACCAGCTCGACGGGCGTGTCGAGGTCGAGCAGGCCGAGGCGCCCGACCACGGGCCGAAAGCCCAGCGGTGGGTCGTCGGAGTCGACCAGGAGCGCGACCGCGATCGCGGAGTCCGTGCTCACCGGGCCACCCTGGAAGAGGACGTCGGGATCAGCGACGGAGGTCGCCCACGGATGCAGCACCTCGGCGACCGGCACCGGCGAGGGGCGGTTCAGCACCACACCCAGCGCACCGTCGTCGTTGACCTCGATCAGGAGCACCACGGTGTCGACGAAGTTGGGGTCGCGAAGCTCCGGGGTGGCTACCAGCAGCCGCCCGGCGCGTACGTCCTTTCGCTCCGTCATGACGCCATGATCGCACCACCTGGGGTACGTCGGCCGTAACAAGCAGCCAACAAATACAGAGGCTCCGGGGCCGGCGCTTAGGGAGATGCGGAGGGAGTCCGCGGGAGGGAGCGCACCGGCACCCGGAGCCTGGCTTGATGGTCCGTAGGCGGCTTCAGGCCGCCGAGCGGACCCCCCGGAACATGTCGGCGAGGCCGGCGAAGCGCCCGCGCTCGACGACCTCGACGGCCGGAACGTACTCGGCACGGGCGCGCGCCTCGATCATCGAGCCGAGACGGACGCACTCGGTGTCGCCGAACGCGCCGCGGCCGGCCATGACCGCGAGGGTCAGGTGCTCCTTGGCCTGCGCCTTGGCCAGTGCGTTGGCCATGGCCTCGTCGACGGGGAGCGCGTGGTAGCGGTCGAGGACCGTGCGGATGCCAGGCAGATCGTCGGCAGCACGGTGCCACGCCCGGACGACGGCGTCCTCGAGATCCATCGGCTGGTTCGCGAGCTCGGTCTCGATGCGGCCGGACAGGCGGGTGTGCCAGCGCAGCTGCAGGGCGGCGAGCAGGTCGAGCTCGTCGGTGAAGGTTTCGGTGACGCCGGGAAGATCCATGGGCAGCAGGCCGTCTCGACGCTCATCGATGACGGCGACCACGCCGCGGAGGATCTCCCCGCGCTTGTGATGGCTGGTCCAGCTCATTGTCGGCTCCTTGCGGAAGGTTGGCACTCACATACCGTGAGTACGTACCTATAGTATTGGCCATACCGACGGTATGGCCAATGCCTGGGACGGTGATTCCGAACACGGCCGTTAGAGTGGGTGAGTGGCAAAGTCGTCCGTGAGCAAGCTCGTCCCCAAGGTCCCCCCGCTTCCGTCGGTGCCGGGGATGTCACGGAGGCAGCAGTTCTCCGCCTCGACCAAGAAGACCCTTGTCGAGGTCGCGGAGAGACTCTTCACCGAGCACGGCTACGCGAGCACCTCCCTGGACGCCATCGTGGCCGGGGCCGAGGTCACCAAGGGCGCGCTCTACCACCACTTCAGCGGCAAGCAGGCGCTCTACGAGGTCGTCTTCGAGAAGGTCGAGGCCGCCACCGCGCAGAGCATCGACGCCGCCATGCGCGAGACGAAGGACCCCTGGGAGCAAGCCCGGGCCGGGCTGCGTACGTTCCTGGAGGCCGTCCAGCAGCCCACCTACCGCCGCATCGTCGTGCAGGAGGGGCCCGCGGTCCTCGGCTACCAGCGCTACCGCGAGCAGGAGGAGCGCTCCACCTTCACCGTCGTCGAGGACATCGTCGCCGCCGTCCTGCGGGCCGGTGACCGGACCGTCGACGACGAGATGGTCGCGACCTTCGCCCGACTCTTCTTCGGGGCGATGTCGGCGGCCGGCGAGTCCGTCACCGAGGCCAGCGACCCCGAGGACGCGGCCGAGCGCATCGAGCTGGCCGTGACCTACCTGCTGACCGGGGTGCAGACCCTGGCGAAGCAGGGCGTCAAGGTCGAGGACATGCGCTGAGCCGTCCGGCTACCTGACGCTGACGCCACCGGGCTCGACCTGGCCGTTGCCCTCCGGGATCAGGTCCAGCCAGACCTTGCCCGGCGGGATCTCGATCGCGGCGCCGCCGGCGTCGGTGAACGTCACCGCGCCCTTCTCACCTTTCTTCACCCAGGTCGCCTCGACGATCTGCCCGGCGCGCAGGATCCACGCCTTGCCCCGGCCGGTGAAGTGGGAGACCGGCACGATCGCGCCGCCCGGGTCCTTGTAGGGGGCGATGGTGGTCTTGGTCTGCGCGACCACGACGGTGTCGGCGAGGAACTGGCCGCTCTTGGCCATGTAGTTGTTCTGCAGGCGGTACTTGCCACCTCTGAAGACCCAGTTGTCCGTACGCGCCTGGGAGAACTTCACGTCGACGGCCTTGGCGGGCTTGCCGCCGGCCAGCTTGGTGGTCGCGTCACCCCAGGGCATGAAGTCGCCGGGCCGCTTGGCCTTGCCGTCCTTCGCGGCGGCCTTGCCGGCCTTGGCGACCTTGCCGACCACGCTGTGCAGGAAGTCGTGGGGCTTGCTGGTGTCGCGTACGACGTAGGGGGTGGACATGTCGATCCACGAGATGTCGTGCTTCTTCAGCTGGGCGAAGGTGTACGGGGCCGCGCCGCTGGTCATGATCTTGGCATCGATCGGCGCGGCGATCCCGGCGTCGGTCGCCCGCATCGAACGCACCGGCCCGGCCTCCTTCGGGAGCTGGGAGTAGTACGCGACGGCCAACCGGGTCACGCCACCCTCGACCAGCTCCTGGACGACCATGTCCGCCTTGGCGACGCCGTACTGCGGGTCGCTGGCCGAGGTGTTGTCGATCTTGACGATGTAGGCGGGGTGCTCGCGCGCGGCGGTCTGCCCCTCGGGGAGCTCGACGCCGGTCAGCGGCTCGTGGTCGGGCTCCGCCGGCGCGGACGGCGACGGCTTCGTCTCCTTGGGCTCCTCGGAGGAGCCACAGCCGGTCAGAACCAGACCCGCGGCGGCCAGCGTTGCGGCTGCTCGCAGGAGGAACCCCGGGCGGGACGTACGCATCATCGATCTCCATCTGCATCGGCTCAGTACCAAGACGAGAGTCAGACGGTAATCGTTGCGCCCAAGGAAGCCGCGCCCGGGGTTCCCTGCTCGGCTGGATCAGGCGACGGTGGCGCCGCCGTCGACGTACAGGGTCTGGCCGGTGATGTAGGAGGACTCGTCGCTGGCGAGGAAGGCAGCGGCGGCGGCGATGTCGGCGGGCTCGCCGACGCGCTTGACCGGGTTGGCGTCGGCCGAGAGCTTGCGGAACTCGTCCACGTCGAGCCCGAGGCGGGCCGCGGTCTGGTCGGTCATCTCGGTGGCGATGAACCCCGGCGCGATGGCGTTCACGTTGACGCCGAAGGGGCCGAGCTCGAGCGCGAGGGTGCGGGTGAAGCCCTGCACGCCGGCCTTGGCGGCGGAGTAGTTGGCCTGGCCACGGTTGCCGGTGGCCGAGGTGGAGGAGACGTTGATGATCTTGCCGTACTTCTGCTTCACGAAGACCGCCTGCGCCGCCTTCGACATCAGGAAGTGGCCCTTGAGGTGGACGTTCATGACCAGGTCCCAGTCTTCCTCGGTCATCTTGAAGAGCAGGTTGTCGCGGGTGATGCCGGCGTTGTTCATCAGGATGTGCAGGCCGCCGAGCTCCTCGACGACGCGGGCGACCGCGGCCTCGGTGTCCTCCGCCTTGGCGACGTTGGCGCCGATGCCGACCGACTTCGCCCCTTCGGCCAGCGGAAGCTTGGCGGCGGCCTCGGCGGCAGCCGCCTCGTCGAGGTCGATGATCGCGACTGAGGCACCCTCCTCGGCGAAACGCGTGGCGACTCCGAAACCGATCCCGCGCGCTGCACCGGTGATGACTGCTACGCGTCCGTCGAAACGACCCATGACTCAAACTCCTTTGGTTGTGACCGGGCCCACGAACACGTGCGGCCCCCGCCGACAATAGCGAGGGCCGTACGTCTTGTCTTCAGGGGTCTACTGCTTGGTAACCCATGCGTCGCGCGCAGCGACACCCAGGTCGGGCTGGTCGGTGAAGAAGGCGTCGACACCGGCGTCGAGGTAGGCGCCGACCTCGCAGGCCAGGTCACCGATCGCGATCGGGTCGGTGCCCTTGCGGCACTCGACCGGGAGGTTCTTGTTCTCGGCGCGCATGGTCCAGATGACGGTCGGCAGCCCGACGCGTTCGGCCCGGCGGGCGAGGTCGGTGGGCTCGCCGAGCGTGTTGTCGGTGGTGCGCGGGATGAAGTAGTACTTGTAGGGCGCCACCTGGTCGGCGTACTTCTTGATGCTGCGCAGGCCCTTGTCGGTGACCAGGTAGTCGTTGGTCACGCCGGTCCCGGCAACCACCTGGTCGTAGGGAGCGCCGCCGAAGTCGACCAGCTGCACCAGCGGGGTGTCGACCAGGCGGTTGAGGTCCTTGAGGTTGCTGACCTCGAAGGACTGGATCACCGCCGCGGCGCGCTTGCCGCCGAGGCCGTGCCGCTTCAGGCTCTTCGCGAGCGGCTCCTCCAGGGAGAGACCGATGGAGTCGAAGTACGTCGGGTGCTTGGTCTCCGGGGCGACGCCGATGGTGCGGCCGGTCGCGGCCTCCTTCGCCTCGACCAGGTCGAGCACCTCCTCGAGGGTCGGCACCTCGAAGAGGCCGTCGTAGGCGGTGTTGGCCGGACGGTCGCCCGGGATGCGCTCCTTGGCGCGCAGCGTCTTCAGCTCGGCGAGGGTGAAGTCCTCGGTGAACCAGCCGGTCAGCGCCTTGCCGTCGATGGTCTTGGTCGCCTTCCGACCGGCGAACTCGGGGTGGTCGACGACGTCGGTGGTGCCGGAGATCTCGTTCTCGTGGCGCGCGACGAGCACGCCGTCCTTGGTCGAGACCACATCGGGCTCGATGAAGTCGGCGCCCTGCTGGATGGCCAGGTCGTACGCCGCCAGGGTGTGCTCGGGCCGATAGCCGGAGGCACCGCGGTGACCGAAGACGATCGGCTTCGAGTTGTGGTGGTGCTTGCCTGCGTGGACGGCGGCGGCGGTGTCGACACCGGCGGCGGTCGCGGGGTTCGAGACCAGGACGGTCCCGGCGGCGAGCGTGGTGGCCAGGGCGAGCACGACGCGACGCATACGGGTGGTGGGGTTCAACGTGGTCATGGCCCGATCCCACCGGCTCCGGACGTACCTGGGCCGGTGGGGTGGGTGAACGTCTCGTGACGATCTGCCGAAGCGCCTCAGGCGGCATCAGCCAAGTCTAGGGAAGAGGTACGCCGCCCACCGATGACTTCGCGGAGCACGTCGGGGTTGTTGGTGATGATGCCGTCGACACCGCGGTCGAGGACGTCGCCCATGGTCTCGGCGTCGTCGACCGTCCAGGAGTGGATGTGCATCCCGAGCGCATGGACGCGGGCGACGTAGCCCGCGTCGAAGGAGCCGAAGTGCGGATTGATCTGGTCGGCCCAGGTGTAGCGGTCCAGGTCGGCGTAGGCCGGGGTGCCGAGCAGGCCGACGGACATCTCGGGCTGGACACGCTTGTAGGTCTTCATCGACTCGAAGTCGAAGCTCTGCACCCCGAGCCTCCCGGCGCGGACCGCAGAGCGTACGTAGCCGGGGAACGAGTCGAGCTCCGCGGCAACCTGCTTCTCGATGCCGGGGTAGAGCTCCGGCGACTTGAGCTCCATCAGGATCCCGGACCGCGTCGGGCGCACCAGCCGGACCATCTCCTTCAGCGTCGGAACCTTCTCGCCCTGGTACTCCTCGCTGAACCACGAACCCGCGTCCAGCGTCTTGATCTCTGCGAGCGTGAAGTCCTTGACGTGCCACGGCGAGCGGCTGGGGAAGCGCTGCTCGACGTCGGTGGTGCGCGACAAGGTCGTGTCGTGCACCAGCACGAGTTCGCCGTCCTTGGTGGCCTGCACGTCCGACTCGATCCAGTCGGCGCGCTGCTCGATGCCGAGGGCGAAGGCGGCCAGGGTGTTCTCCGGGGCGTACGCGCTGGCCCCGCGGTGTGCGGTGACGGTGATGTCCGCGGCCCGGTGAGCCTCGACGGCGTTGACCGCCACCGGAACGAGCATCGTGCCTGCGGCCAGCGCCACGCCGGCCAGCGTTGAGGTGAAGGTCTTGGACGCGACGGACGACAGCGACATTGCGCACTCCCGGGATCAGTGGACAACAACTGATCTCGAGTGAATCGGTCGCCGCCGACGGCGCCCCGACGTGTCGATGGCCGAAGCCGTACGCCTCGGTGAACTCGGCCCGGCGTCAGCCCAGCACGGCACGGAGCCGGTCGGCGTACTCCTTCTGCTCGCCGTCGCCGTACTTGTGGCGCGGCCAGAAGAAGCCCTTGAGCCCGTCGCCGCGGGTGCGCGGGACGACGTGGAGGTGGAGGTGTGGGACCGACTGGCTGACCACGTTGTTGACCGCCACGAAGCTGCCCTGGGCACCGAGGCCGTCAACGACCGCGGCGGCGAGGCGCTGAGCGTTCACGACGAAGCGTCCGTCCAGGTCAGGAGGGAGATCGAGAAGGGTGGCGAGGTGCTGTCGGGGCACCATCAGGATGTGGCCCTTCTGCACCGGGCGATGGTCGAGGAAGGCCAGGAAACCATCGTCCTCGAAGACGATCTCGGCCGCCAGATCGCCCGCGACGACATCACAGAAGACACAGCTCACGACTCATCTCCCCACGACAGCGTCGCGACGACGAGGTCGACGGTCGGCAGGGCCACGTCGGCGAGGTCGGGGTGCGGGAAGGAGTAGATCAGCCGGGACTCGTAGAGCCGGTCGGGCGAGGCCACCCACCGCTCCCCCACGGTCGTGGTCTCTGCCTGGAGCGGGTGCCGGACCATGCCGAACGGCGCCGGGCGGCTCAGCGCGACCGCCAGCCCTGCGGGGCGCCGCCCGACCCGCTGCAGCCAGTAGGCCAGGAACGCCGCACCCTGCTCGGCGGCGGCGTCCTTGGCGGCAGCCATCCATCGTGCCCAGTCGGGCTGCTCGATCCTGGACCGCTGCACCTTCGGGAGCACCTTGTCGGCCAGGTCGGCGAGCTGATAGTCGCGTACGTCCTCGTCGGACATGTCCACGACATACCACTCCTGCGCCTTCGGCAGCCGCAGGTCGACGTGCGGCTTGGGGCCGAGCGCCTTGAGCACGTCCCTGATGCCCGCCCGGAACCGGTTCGGCCCGGCCGGGTCGAAGGTGACGTACGCGATCTCCTCGATGTTGGCCGTCAGGAACTCCCGCAGCCCGTCGGCGTTGCGCAGCTGCGCGCGCCGGCGGGTGTCCTCGGCGAGGAACGTCTCCAGCGCCTCCTGGGACGAGAAGAGCATCGCCTCGTACGGTGGCCGGTTGCCGCGGTCCCCGGGAAAGACCCTGATCCGGGCCTCGTCGAGCTGGGGAACGACAACCTGCCCCGTACGCAGCGCAGCACCGACCGCGTCGGCGTCGGCGGCGGCGAGCGCCGCCTCCAGCGCGCGGTTGCGGTAGCTGTCGATCATCATCCGAGGCTAACGCCTCGGATGTGGCCGAATCGGCCTAGACGGCACCGAGACGCTGTGGCGTGTCGTCGTCGCAGGTCGCGAAGAAGTTGCCGACCTCGTCGACCATGTGGCTGAACGACTCCGCGGCGAAGAGCACCGGCTGGTAGTGGGTGATGTCGTAGTCGACGGTCGCCATCTGGGCGAAGTCGATCGGCCGCACCTCCACCTCGTGCATCTCCTCGATCTCGCCGTAGGAGGACAGCAGCCCAGCGCCGTAGGCCTTCAGGTCACCGTCCTCGTGGAGCACACCGAACTCGATGGTGAACCAGAAGACGTCGGCGACGACCTGGAGCGCCTCCCTGGTCTCGACACGGCGCGCGGCGGCGCCGGCGAGACGCTTGACCTCGGCGACCTGCGGGTCGGCAAGGAGGTTCCCGTGGCCGATCACCTCGTGGATGATGTCGGGCTCCGGGGTGTAGAGCGGCACGGCGTGGTGACGCAGATACTGCGTCGAGTGGAACTGCCCATCGGCCAGACTCCCGTAGAACTCCTCCAGCGGGACGATCCCCGCGGCCGGGACGTACTCGAACCCGGTCAGCGGCTTCAGGCCGGCGCTCACCTCGTCGAGCTGCGGCACCCGGTCCTGGGGGAGGTTGAGGGCCTCGACCGCCGCGATGTAGTTGCGGCAGGCGTACTTGTGGTGCAGCGGTGCGATCTCTCGGCACACCGTCCGCCAGATCTCGTTCTCCGTCTCGGTGTAGTCGATCCGGGGCACTGGCTGCCCCGGCTTCCAGCCGAGCGCCGCGCCAGCGATCTCGCTACGTCGAGCCCGGTAATCCTGGTCTGCGAACCCGGGGTGGTTGTCCCCCAGATGCACCTCGACCTGCCCATCCTCACCCACGGTGACGGGTGAGTAGAGCTGTCCTTCCTCGAACATCCTTACCTCCATGTGACGTACGCCTCACAACCCTATCGCGCACGCAACAGAAGTCATCTCGCCAAGGAGATGAACGACCGGACGTCTTCCGGCATACAGCGGTGTCCCTGGCTCTGATGTGTGGCGATCATCGCCTCGCTGCCAGCATTTCCCACCAGGGCACGATCTTCGGGCCGATCATTGCGTCCGGGCCCGCACTCCCCCACCATGGCGGCGAATTGCGGCTCGTCGACGGACGCGAGTGCTGTCGCTGTGATCGGGGGCTGCGGATGCAGCGAAGCCCTCACCCCCGCGCGCCCAGGCCAAGCGCAACACCAACCACGAAGGGCTAAGGGGTGCGGGGATATCCCCGCCGCGACGCGAAGCGTCGCCTATAAATGACGAACCGACGTGGCCCGCGCGAAGCGCGGGCACACGTCGGCCAAAGGTTCGTGGAGCTGCGGGGAATCGAACCCCGGTCCTCGAGCGCCGTGCCAGGTCTTCTCCGGGTGCAGTCTGTGGGTGGCGTTCTCTCATCCCCGGGGCTCGACGCAGACACGTCCCCGACAGGATCAGCCGACTAGATGTCCCCCATGCCCCGTCGGCATGTGCATGAGGTGGAGTCTCCTAGATGACGCCTGGATCCGAGCCGGAGACGGATACTCGGTCAGACGCTTCGATCACCGCTCAGGCGGCGAGAGCGAAGGAACTGCGCTTAGCGTTGGCAGTTATTGGTTTCCAGCGATCGTTTACGAGATGACGCTGGCTCCTCGACCCGCTTCCCCTGGGAGCAACGTCCCAAGTCGAAACCGATCAGCCCCTTTTGAGTTTTCAATGCCCGTTGTCCAGGCAGTAAGAGAACACTACAGGCCCCTGCCCGCATTCCCCACTCGGTTATTGCCGCCGCAGGCGACCGCTACCCCTTCATCCCCTTGAGCTTGCGGCCGACCTCGACCTCGGCCTCCCGCTTGGCCGTACGCTCGGCGATGGTGTTGCGCTTGTCCCACGACTTCTTGCCCTTGGCGACGCCGATCTCGACCTTGGCGCGGCCGTTGAGGAAGTAGAGGGCGAGGGGGACGACGGTGAGGCCCTTCTCGGAGACCTTGCGCTCGATCTTGTCGATCTCGGCGCGGTGCAGGAGGAGCTTGCGCTTACGGCGGGCGGCGTGGTTGGTCCAGGTGCCGTTGAGGTATTCGGGGATGTGGATCCCGTGGATCCAGGCCTCGCCACGGTCGATGTCGACGAAGCCGTCGACCAGGGAGGCGCGACCCTCACGCAGCGACTTCACCTCGGTGCCCTGCAGGACCATGCCGGCCTCGTAGGTGTCCTCGATGTGGTAGTCGTGTCGCGCCTTCTTGTTCTGCGCGATCATCTTGCGCCCCTGCTCCTTCGCCATTCTCCTATTCTCTCAGGCACGAGGGCACCAGCGCGAAACGTTTGCTGTGCGACACCGGGACATCGCGTCAGTCGCACACCGCCTGGTCGATGAACTCGGCGACCGCGTCGTCGACATCACCGTCGGAGGTCGGCGTGACCGCGACCGTCGCCTGACGATGTCCGTCCTCGGTCGTGAACGACCACGTCTGGTACGCCAGCGCGTCGCCATCGTGACCGTAGACAGGCACGCCGCACGAGGTTTTCGCCTCCCACCGCAACCCCAAGCCGTACGTCTCCTCCGCAATCCCTGGCGTCTTCATCTCCTCGAGGAGGTGCGCAGGGAGCAGGCGGCCGGTGAGCAGCGCGGCATAGAAGGTGTTCAGGTCGCTCGTCGTCGAGATCAGCTCGCCTGGCGGACCGAAGACCGAGGGGTTCATCACGGTGAAGTCGATGAGCCGCGTCGCGCCGTCGCGACGGACCGGGATGTAGCCGCGCATGTGTGGTCGGCCGATCCACGGCGACCTTCCCGGCAGCTCGGAGTGACGCAGGTGCAGCGGCTCGAGGATGCGGCGCTTGACCTCGACTGCGTACGACCGCCCGGTCACCCGCTCGATCACCTGGCTGATCAGCAGGTAGCCGGTGTTGGAGTACGCGAAGGCCGAGCCCGGTGCGTGGGTGGGCCGCTCGGCCAGGCCGCGCCGGGCGAGCTCGTCGGCCGTCCAGGTGCGCCATCGGTTGTCCGCGAACCACGGGTCCGGCGGCAGCCGGAACGTCCGTACGACGTCGAACAGGCCGCTCGTGTGGGCGAGAAGCTGCCGCAACGAGATCCGCTCCCCACCGGGTACGACCCCGGGAAGCCATTCCTCGATCGAGTCTTCGAGCCGCAACCGATCTTCCGCCACCAGCTGGAGGACGACGGTGGCCAGAAACGTCTTCATGACGCTCCCGGCGCGGAATCTGCTGTGCGTCGACACCTTCCGCGACGTGCCCAGCTCGGCGACCCCGCTCGATCCACGCCACACACCATGTTCGGTGCGAACCTCGGCGACGACGCCGATCGCTCCGGCGGGGACGATCATGTCGAGCCGACGTTGCAGGGCCGGGTCGTCGGCCTCCGTGCGCGCCGCGGTAGGCGCGACGACGGCGAACGATGCGGCCAGCGCCGCGACCGATGCGACGAGCATTCGAGACGTCCCGAGCCGGCGAGTGAGCGACATGTCTCGATGCTCGCCGGTCCACGGTTCCGGGCGCATCGGGGAAACCCCTCGTTCTACCCCGCTGGAGCTACCCGCCGATCAGCGGCATCGGGTCGACCGGGGTTCCGTCGCGCAGGATCGTGAAGTGCAGGTGGCAGCCCGTGGACCAGCCTGTGGTCCCCGCGTACGCCACGGTCTCGCCACGCCCTACGTTCCCCGAACGCCTCGCGTAGCTGGAGATGTGGTTGTAGACGGCGGTGTAGGAGTGGCCGTTGACCCTGCCGAGGTAGAGGTGCAGGCGGTTGCCCCACACGCTCGAGTACGAGGTCGAGATGATCTGCCCCGAGTCGATCGCACGCAGCGGGCGGCCGCACGGCGCGTGGAAGTCGGTGCCGTTGTGCAGCGAGACGTAGCCGTAGATCGGGTGCTTGCGGATGCCGTAGGGCGAGGTGACGTAGGTGTCGCTCACCGGCATCGCGAAGAGCCCACCGACCGATCCGACGTTGCGGTCGGACCCGGAGCCGGCGGAGGCGAGCGACCGGATCTTGTTGCGCAGCGCCGACTCCTCCGCCTCGAGCTTGCGCAGCTCGGCGGCATCCGCCGACTTCGCCGCCTCGGCCGACCGCTTCGCGGTGGCGGCCTTCTCTGCCAGCGTGGACATCTCGGCGTGGGCCGCCTCGGCCTGGTCGCGGAGCGAGTCGACCTCGGCGACCAGCTCGCGGGCCTTCTTCTCCTTGGCCGCGATCGCGTCGGTCGCCTCCTGCACCTCGCCCTCGCGGACGACGAGCATCGTCTCGGTCGCCTCCATCCGCTGAAGGGTGGCGTCCTGGCCCGCGGAAGCCGCGTCGACGTACGTCTGCTGGCGCATCAGGTCCTCGAGGGAGCCTCCGGAGAGCAGGGCCGCCGCCTGGGCGAGCCGCGGGTCTCCCCCGGTGAACCGGGTCAGGATCTCGTCGCGCATCTCCTCGCGCTGCACCTTCACCTCGGCCTGACCCTCGGCGAGCTCCCGCTTCGCCTCGGCGAGCAGCAGCTTCTGTTCGGCGAGCTCGGTCTCCAGCTTGGCGTGGGCCGCCTGCACCTCCACGAGCCGCGCGTTGAGCTCGTCGAGACGGGTCTGGGCCCGGTCGAGCCTCTTCCGCGCCGCGTCGTAGGTCGCCGATGCCTCGCGCAGCCCCTTGCTGGAGTGCTCCAGGTCCTCCTCGGCGGCCTTCTGGTCCTGCTGGACCTCCCGCTGCTCCTGCTCGAGCCGGTCCTTCTCGTCCGCGGAGGACGGCAAGGAGGGTGAGAGCAGGACGGTAGCCACCACTGCGCAGCTGAGCGCAGCAGCCAGCCGACCGGCACGGGGGAAGACGCGCACGGATCAACCTCGTCTGTGGGAAGTGTTACCGACAGACGGTAGGCGATCCGGATCAGACCTTGATGTATTTCCTCGTGAGCAAGAGTGTCGGGACGAGCGTCAGCAGGATGCCGAGGATCGCGACGATCGCGAAGGAGCTGAAGAACTCCTCCCAGCCGACCCACTGGGTCACGGCGGTGGACGAGAGCCGCTGCTCGACGCCGAAGTACATCACCGCGGCCAGCGCGATCCCGGACAGCCCGATCCCGACCAGGGCCACGACGAGCGACTCCAGGAGGAACGGCAGCGCGATGTAGAGGGTCGAGGCACCGACCAGTCGCATGATCCCGATCTCACGC
Organism: Nocardioides sp. NPDC047086; assembly: GCF_040643685.1. NCBI lineage: Bacteria > Bacillati > Actinomycetota > Actinomycetes > Propionibacteriales > Nocardioidaceae > Nocardioides > Nocardioides sp. NPDC047086. The sequence continues at coordinate 55,527 of NZ_JBEYUV010000027.1, read as the reverse complement.
CGGCGGGCGAACGCGGCCAGCCGGATGGTGTTGGCGACCAGCAGCAGCGCCGCGATCACCAGCACGATCGCGCCGACCAGGGCCGCGCTCTGCAGCCCGTCGACAGCGGCCAGGATGGGTCCGGTGACCTCGTGGACGTCACCGACGTGGTCGATGCCGTCCAGGCCGGCGACCGCCTCGATGATCTCGGCGGAATGGTGCGGGTCGGTCATCGTGACCCAGTAGGACTCCCACATGTCGCTGGACTTCACCACCGGGTCCGGACCGCTGACGCCTTCGACGTCGAGAGCCTGCAGCCGCTTGTAGGCCTGCTCCTGGCTCTCCTCCTCGATCTTGTCGACGTACCGGTTGTCGTCGAGGGCGGCGGTGATGACCTTCTTCTGGCTGTCGTCGACGGCGCCGGCGCACTGCGGGTTGCGGTCGTTGGCGCCGTTGCACATGTAGAAGGTGATCTGCAGCTCGTCGCCCCAGACCTCCTCGGTCAGCTGGGCCTGCTCACGAAGCAGCAGGCCGACGCCGGCGAGGGTGAGCGAGACGAGCAGCGTCAGGGCCACCGCGACGTGCATCGACAGGTTGCGGCGTAGCCCCTGGCGGAGCTCGGTGAATACATAGCGCAGCTGCATGGCGGGTCGAGAAACCTTTTCTGGTCGTGAACCTGGGCGGAGGCGAGGGGGTCCGGCTCGGAGCCGAAGCCTAGAACTGGGCCCCGTAGCCGCCCTGGACCTGGTCGCGTACGAGGTGGCCGTGCTCGAGCTCGATGACGCGCTTGCGCATCTGGTCGACCATCTGGACGTCGTGGGTCGCCATCACGATGGTGGTGCCGGACCGGTTGATCCGGTCGAGCAGGCGCATGATGCCGACGGTGTTGCCGGGGTCGAGGTTTCCGGTGGGCTCGTCGGCGATCAGGATCATCGGCCGGTTGATGAACGCGCGGGCGACGGCCACCCGCTGCTGCTCACCACCGGAGAGCTCGTCGGGCATCCGGTCGCCCTTGCCGTCGAGACCGACCAGCTCGAGCGTCTCCGGGACACGCTGCTGGATCTCGCGGTTGGAGTGACCGGTCACCTGCATCGCGAAGGCGACGTTCTCGGCGACGTTCTTGTTGGCCAGCAGGCGGAAGTCCTGGAAGATCGTGCCGACCTGGCGGCGCAGCCGCGGCACCTTCCAGCCGGCGAGCCGGTTGATCTCCTTGCCGGCGACATAGACCCGACCGGTGGTCGGGCGCTGCTCGCGCAGCATCAGCTTGAGCGCCGTCGACTTCCCCGAGCCCGATTGGCCCACGAGGAAGACGAACTCCCCCTTCTGGATGTCGATCGAAAGGCTGTTGAGGGCGGGGCGCGCCTGCCCTGGGTAGGCCTTGCTGACCTTCTCGAAGCGGATCACCGCACCGAGGGTAGTGCAACGGTGGGTGGGCTCAACACTTCGGCTCTGAGATACCTGCCCCTGTACTCTGACGGCGTGCGCTCTGCAGTCCGGATTCTCATCGGTGCCGTAGTCCTCACCGCGATCGCGGTCGGGGTCGGCGTGCTCACCCTGAAAGACGACGAGCCCGAGGCCCCCGAGGTGAAGGGCGACCTCAGCACCGCAGACACCACCACGATGCACGTACGCCGCGGCGCGTTCTGCGACCGCGTCCCGGCCGAGGACGCGACCGAGGCCCTCGGCGGCGCGGCGAGCGAGAAGAAGGCCTACGGCGACGGCGACCAGACCACCATCTCGGGCGAGGTCGACGACGTCGCCCAGGAGTACGGCTGCATCTGGACCGGCCCGGAGGGCTCGGCGACCTCGGCCCGAGCCTGGGTCTTCGCCCCGCCGGTGACCCTGGACTGGGCAACGCAGATGACCAAGAGCGTGCCCAAGGGCTGCAAGGCCGCCTCGACACCGGCGTACGGGAAGCCGTCGGTCGCCCTGACCTGCACCGACGCGAAGAAGCAGCCGAAGGTCGTCTACCGCGGCCTCTTCGGTGACGCCTGGCTCTCCTGCGAGCTCACCGGCAAGGCCGGCGAGTCGACCGCGACGCTGCAGAAGCGCGCCTCCCGTTGGTGCCTGGTGACGGCCAACGCGGCCGCCGCCTGACTCCTGCAGCCTCCGATCGGAGCCCCGATCCCGGCGCGTCGTTTGCATCGGCCCAAAGTCGAGTGCTTTAATCGACTTAGTCGCTCGGGCCGGGTAGGCACCTCACCGGGCGGCGTGCGCCGCCGCGGGCACTGAGTCAGAGCAGAGCCGGCTGGCGAGAGCGGGTGGGGTCCTTAGGGATGGGGACCCCACCCGCGACGCGGGACGCATCGCATCCAGCGCGGCGACGCGGGAGGCGTCGCATCCGCACCGCGACGCGAGCCAGGCCAGGACGGTGTCGGCGAACTCGGCGGGCTGGTTGCGATGCACGAAGTGACCCACGTCGAAGTGGACGAGATCGGCCTTCGGGATCCGCCGGGCGACCTTCTCGAGGTCCGCGGGCGGGATGTGACTGTTGCCACCACCGGCCACGATCAGGGTCGGCATGGGCAGCAGCTCGAGCTGCTCCCACATCCACGCGTCGTACCTGGTCGCCTCGACCAGCAGGGACGCGATGCACTCCCAGTCGTGGGGCATCGGCCTGATCGCGCGCCCGGGCGACCTGCGCTCGCGCGGCGCGGGCGGCACCACGTCCTCGATGACGAGCCGGGAGACCAGGTCGGGTCGGTGCATCGCGACCAGGAGGGCGACGTTGCCGCCGGTCGAGTGGCCGACGACCACGGCACCCGAGATCCCGAGCGCGTCCATCGCCGCGATGACGTCATCGGCGATGAGCCGGTGGGAGTACTCCGAGGCCCAGTCCGAGTCCCCGTGACCACGCAGGTCGAAGGCGTGGACCCGGTGGCCGACCGCGAACGGCGGCACCACCCCCTGCCACCTCTTCGCACTGCCCCCGAGCTCGTGCAACAGCACCATCGGCACCCCGTCCTCGGGGCCGTACGCGTCATAGACGTACGCCGCCCCGCGGCCCGGGAGTGGAAGCCTGGTGCGCGTCAGCGCAACCATCGAGTCAGTTCTGTTCGGCCTTCTCAGCGCCGCGGCGCCACCGGATGCCGGCCTCGAGGAACCCGTCGATGTCGCCGTCGAAGACCGCCTGCGGGTTGCCGACCTCGTAGGTCGTACGCAGGTCCTTGACGATCTGGTAGGGGTTGAGGACGTAGTTGCGCATCTGGTCGCCCCAGGATGCGGCGACGTCGCCCTTGAGCTCCTTGAGGTGCGCCTCCTCCTCAGCCTTCTTCAGCGCGAGCAGCTTGGCCTTGAGGACGATCATCGCGGCGGCCTTGTTCTGCAGCTGCGACTTCTCGTTCTGGCAGGAGACCACGGTGCCAGTGGGGATGTGGGTCAGCCGGACCGCCGAGTCGGTGGTGTTGACCGACTGGCCACCGGGGCCCGAGGAGCGGTAGACGTCGACCTTGATGTCGTTCTCGTCGAGCTCGATCTCGTCGGTCTGCTCCAGCACGGGCACGACCTCGACCGCGGCGAAGGACGTCTGGCGACGCCCCTGGTTGTCGAACGGGCTGATCCGCACCAGGCGGTGGGTGCCGGCCTCGACGGAGAGCGTGCCGTAGGCGTAGGGAGCGTGGATCGCGAAGGTGGCGGACTTGATCCCGGCCTCCTCGGCGTAGGAGGTGTCGAAGACCTCGACCGGGTACTTGTTGCGCTCGGCCCAGCGGACGTACATCCGCATCAGCATCTCGGCGAAGTCGGCGGCGTCGACGCCACCGGCGCCGGAGCGGATCGTGACCAGGGCCTCGCGGGAGTCGTACTCCCCCGAGAGCAGGGTGCGGATCTCCAGGCTCTCGACGGCCTTCTTGACGCGGCCGAGCTCGGCCTCGGACTCGGCGAGCGTGTCGGCGTCGCCCTCCTCCTGAGCCATCTCGACCATCAGGCCGAGGTCCTCGATGCGGGTGTTGAGCTCGGTGAACTTGTTGAGCTCACCCTGCAGCAGGGACAGACGGCCGGTGACGCGGGTGGCGTTGTCCTGATCGTCCCAGAGGTCGGGCGCGGCGACCTGCTCGCCGAGGTCGGCGATCTCCTTGCGCATCGCGTCCAGGTCCAGCACCTGACCGATGGTCTGCATCGTTGCCTGGAGCTGCTTGATCTCGGTGTCGAATTCGGGGCCTGCCACGTCCTACAGGTTACTTGACGCGTGGTGCCGCACCCGATTCGCCGGCCCACTGGTCCTCCCCGAAATATGCGCTCGCCCTCCGGTACGGGGAACCGGAGGGCGAGCGCCAGGGGGATATGTGGGGTGGGGCCCCGAGAAACCTCAGGCCTGGTGGGTCGAGCCAGCGAACCAGCCGTCCCAGGCAGCCTCTTCGCGAACCGACGCGCCCGGCTTGGGGGCGTGCAGCATGATCGCCTGGCCATTCTCCCACCGCAGGAAGATGCCGACGTGGTAGACGGGGCTACCCCAGAACATCAGGTCGCCGCGCTGGATCTGGTCGTTCGGGACCGTCGGCAGGGCAGCGGCCTGGTCCCGCGAGACCCGGGGAAGCTCGATGCCGGCGGCGCTGAAGGCGTACTGCGTCAGGCCGGAGCAGTCGAACGAGCTGGGGCCGGTGGCACCCCAGACGTACGGGTCGCCGATCTGCTCCGAGGCGACGCTGATCGCGCGCTCGATCTTGCCTTCCCGGCTCGCGGCGAAGGCCTTCGCCTCCGCCTCGGCCTTCTTCTTCGCCTCCGCGGCCTTCTTGGCGGCGATCGCTGCCTTGCGCTTCGCCTCGGCCGCCTTGCGGGCTGCCTCGGCCTTGCGCTCCTGGACCTCGACAGCCCGTTCGAGCTGCTTGATGTCGGTGAGCATCGCCGCGGGGGTGGCCGAGGCCTCCAGGGTCGGAGCCTCCACCACCTTGGCCGGCTCGACGGTGGACTCGAGGGTGGTCGTGTCCTGGGAGACCGGAGCTGCGTTGGCGGCGGGCACCGCCACCAGGGCGCCGGCGGCGATGCCGCTGGCAAGGGTGATGCGGCCGATGAGCTTGCTGTGGCCGCTGATGGATCCTGCGATCGTCCGGGCGATCGAGACGTTCGGCACCCGGAACGGGCGCGCCGTGCCTCGATGGGCAGGAGGAGATACGGACTTGGACATGCGTGAGTTCCTTCCCACGCCTGCGAGGTGAGCTGTCGGGTTCGGGCTAGAAGGTTGCCCGGCCATCGTGCGATGGCTTCACCCCAAAGCGACCGTCCGAGTTAGTCGCGTGGAACTTGGGTCCCCCGCTCCTGTCCCATACGTACTGCTGAGTGTGAGGGTTAGGGGGTTCAGTAGTAGGGGCCGGCTTCCGGAGGGACAGGATTCGGCGTGTACCGGGGCCGGTCGTGCGTTCTGCACGGCTCATCCAAGGTGACATGCGATCTGGAACGGATCCAATCCCGAATGCCCGCTTCTCGAGCACATTCCGCGTGGTTACGCTTGTTTTTGCCGTCGTTTGTGAGTCATCTCACGCGTTGAACGCGCATATGACCCCGTGTCGGACTTGCGTTTACTCCGCTGCTTCGAGCCGGAACCCGACGCCGCGGACCGCGACGACCTTCTCCTGGACACCGGCCGCCTCGAGCTTCTGGCGCAGGCGTCCGACGGTGACGTCGAGCGTCTTGGTCGAGCCGTACCAGTTCTCGTCCCAGACCTCGGCCATCAGCCGGTCACGGGAGACGACCTTGTCGCGGGAGGCGGCCAGAACAGCCAGGAGCGCGAACTCCTTGCCGGTCAGGGTCACCTCGCGCTCGCCGGCGTAGACCCGGTGGGCAGCCACGTCGATGCGCAGGGCATCGTCATCGGCGCCGGGCTCGACCGGACCCGAGCGGCGCAGGAGGGCACGGACCCGCGCCTGGAGGACGGCCAGCGCGAACGGCTTGGCCAGGTAGTCGTCGGCGCCGGCGTCGAGACCGACGACCAGGTCGATCTCGGCGTCACGGGCGGTGAGGATCATGATCCCGCCCTCGTAGCCGTTGTCGCGGGCGGCCTTGCAGACCTCGAGCCCGTCCATGTCCGGAAGGCCGAGGTCGAGCAGCACCAGCTCGGCGTCGTACGGAGGGGCCAGCAGCTCCAGCGCCTTCTTGCCGGAGTCGACCCAGGTGACGTCATAGCCCTCACGCTGGAGCGTGCGCACCAGGGGAGCAGCGATGTCCTCTTGGTCTTCTACGACAAGCACGGAGTTCGACATGAAGAGAACAATAGTTACAGCCCCGTAGGGCTTGTGAAGAGATCCCCCCTTTCAGATAAGCGCGTGATCACATTGTTAGGTCCGAGCTGATCGATACCGAGCGGATCCTCGGCCCCTTCGGTGACCTCCTCCCACGTGACCGGGGCCGCGACCGTCGGGATCTCCTTGCCCCGCAGCGAGTAAGGGCAGATCGTCGTCTTCGACCCCGAGTTCTGCGACCAGTCCAGGAAGACCTTGCCTGACCTGCGACTTTTCGTCATCGTCGCGGTGACCTGGCGTGGGTGGGCCTTCTGGAGCTCCTCGGCGACCTCCTTGGCCAGCGCCGTGGCGACGTCCGGCTCGACGGGCTCCGGCAGGGCGGCGTACAGGTGCAGGCCCTTGCTCCCGCTCAGCACCGGGGTCGCGGAGAGATCTCGGGCCCCCAGCGCCTCGCGCACCAGCAGCGCCACCTCGCAGCACTCCTGCAGACCGGCCGGCTCGCCCGGGTCGAGGTCGATCACGATCCGGTTCGCCCCTGCCGGGGAGCCGTCGGCGCCCACCGTCCACTGGTGGACGTGCAGCTCCAGGGCGGAGAGATTCGCGGCCCAGGTGAGCGCGGCGAGGCTGTCGAGGATCGGAAAGGTGAGTGTTCCCTCTTTGTGGTCGGCGGTTCGCGATCCCGTTGTCGGGACGGTGACGGTGCGTACCCAGCTGGGGGTGCCGGCCGGGGCGTTCTTCTCGAAGAACGACATGTCCCCGATGCCGTGCGGCCAGCGGATCCTGGTCACGGCACGGTCCTGGAGCTGTGGCAGGAGCGCCGGCGCGACCTGGGCGTAGTAGTTGAGGACCTCGCCCTTCGTCATCCCCGTACGCGGATAGAGCACCTTGCTGAGGCTGGTCAGGGTCAGGACCCTGCCGTCGACCTCGACGCGTACCTCTTCTCGTTCGACCATCACAGATCCTCCGGTGAGACGTCGTCCCTGATCCCGATGAAGCTCGGCTGCCGCAGCCGGCCCTTGTAGCTCGACGCCGCGACGGCACTGCCGTGGGTCTCCACCTCGACGACGAGGCGCGGCTCGACCCAGTGGGTGCCCCGGGCGTCCACCGGCGGCACTCCCCCGTCGGGGTCGACGTCGGGGCCGGCGAAGGGACTCCGGGCAGTCTCTCGGAGCAGTTCCCCGAGCCGCTGGGCCCGCTTGCCGGTGATGCCGCTGCCGACCCGCCCGCGGTAGACCAGCCCGTCGGGGGTCGGCTGCCCGACGAGCAGGGCGCCGAGACGTTCGGTGCCGCCTTCGGTGCCCACCTCGGGCCGCCAGCCGCCGACCACCAGCGAGGCCCGGTAGCGGTGGGCCAGCTTGATCCAGTCCTTGCTCCGCTCGCCGGGACGGTAGCGGCTGCCGCGCCGCTTGGACACGATCCCCTCCAGCCCCTGCGCCCGCGTCACCTCGTGGAGCATCCGGCCGTCGTCGTACGTCGGGGGCACCTGCCAGCTCGACAGGTCACCGCTCTCGAAGAGATCCTGGAGGACCCGGCGGCGTGCGGTCCACGGCTCCTCGATGAGCAGCCGGCCGTCGAGACGGAGAAGATCGAAGACCATGTACGTCGCCGGGATCCGCTCTGCGAACCGCGCCGCCCGGCGCGCGTCGCGGTTGTGCATCCGGTCCATGAGCACCCGGAAGTCGGGCAGCCCGGCGTCGTTGAGGGCGATCACCTCGCCGTCGACGACGATGTCGCGTTCCGGCCCCGTCGCGATCTCGGGCCAGGCGGGGGTGGCGTCGTTGCCGTTACGCGTGGCAAGCCGGGTCTGCGTACGTCCTGGCTCGGACTCGCCGACGAGCCGGATGCCGTCCCACTTGACCTCGTGGACCCACTCCTCCCCCGGCGGAACGTGGGCGCCGGGCGTGGCCAGCATGGGACGCATGCGTCCATCTTGCCCCGGCGGCGGCCTCGCGCCGGGAAGATTCGGTCTGGTGACCCCGGCCAGTCGATGTCCACGCGGCACGCCTCCGGGGCGTGTGACAGCGTCAGCACCGCGCTGTAGTCACAGCCGTAGGTGGTCAGCTCCAGACGGACCAGATCGTCACCGGATCCTCTGACCAGCACGGGCTGCATATGATTCGGCTCCAACTCGTCGGCTCCTTCGACGAGTCCCTCCGATTCGACCCGCCAGCCCAGCGTCTCGATGCGATCCGCCAAGAGGGCGAACTCCGAACGCGCGGCCCTTCCAGGTCCGTACTCCTCGGCAACAGGGTCATCGGGCCCCTGCCAGTAGATCCCCGCGTGCGGTTGAAAGGCCGTCTGGATCGAATCGTCATAGACGCAACCGACGACCCCGGCGTCCCGATTGAGCGTGGTGCCCGGCGGCCCTTGAACCGCCATCACCTCGTCCGACCAGGGCTCCAGATCCTCCATCACCTGCCGCTCCACGGCCGAGTCCACCGAGTAGACCCTCGGCGCGAACAACCACGAGATCCCCGCAGCAGCCCCGACGATCAACGCGCTGTAGGCGAAGCCCACGACAACTGCGACGGTGACGATCGCCCGGACAGTTTCGGGGACAGCTCCATCTGCCACTTCCGCGCATGTGTGTGGGAAGTGGCAGCGCATGTCCTTGCCGACGACGTCACATCCGCGCATGTGCACCGTTTTCGCAAGCTTTCACGCATTCCTCGTTACGAGTTGAGCAGACTCACGATCACCACGATCGCAATGAGGCCCACGACGATTGCTGCGTCGTACGCCAGGAGTCGAGCCTGCAGCCACGGCGCCAGTACACGCGGATCGTGCCGGTCACCCAGAAGCCAGGCAGATCGTTGCTTGTGGTTCAACTCGTAGGTTGCCTTCGTAATCGCCGCGAACCTGCCCTGAATCGCGCATGCTTCCGCGGGCCGGGCGCGCCGAGTGAGGTTGTCGATCGCTGCTAGCTCATTCTCAGTCAGGCCACTGTCGTACGTCACCGGCACCCGTTGTTCGGGGCCGAAGTGGCGATCGAGGACCGGCGGCCACCGGAGTGCGCTCACGCGAGCCGGGGCTGAGTAGATCGGCCCGCGCTCGAGGACAAGTTCGGTGAATGTGAATAGCTTTCCGGTGCCCTCGCACTTATCGCACCTCTTCTTGCCCTCCTGTCCACAGTCGGGGCACGGGGTCCGACCCCTACCATCACACCTCTGGCACACCCCGACTCGACGGTCTCTGGCACCGCGGTCGCCATCCTTGCGCCCAGATCCATGGCACCTGTCACAGGCGACCGTCTTCGGGCACGAGACCTTCTTCGCACCCCAGCATTTCCGACACCTGGACTGGCTGCTCGGCTGAACCAGGAAGTGGCGCGTCTCTACCTCGAGTGAGGTCGGCGGTGGCAATGCCGGTTTCCCTGTGGTCGTCTCGAATGTCGGAAGCCGGGGCTCGGCGTGCTGTATGCGGGTGGCCTTGGTGACGATCTGGGCAAGTCTGAACTGCGACACTCGCTCCGTCCGCTCTACGGTGAGAGGCACCTCGTCGAAGTAAGTTTGGGCCAGCCAGCGCCGTCGGCCCGCCCACGAGACCAGGATCTCGCGTACGTCCTCGACATCAAGCACCTCCGGGTAGCGGAACCGGTCAGACGCCGTCGCGAATGGTTCCGATCTCACCGTCGACAACACACCGGTGCGCCGCCGCCGAGGCCGGGTGAACGACCGCGTCGGTGGTGGCATCGCAGCCTCGTTCGCGGCCGCCCCGATGTAGCTCGGCCTCGCTTGACGAGCAGCAATGGCGTATAGCCGTTCCCTCACCTCGGTGGCGGATGGCCGGTCTTCTGGCCGCCGCATCATCATTCCGGTGACGAGCTCGATCGCCTCCGTAGGGCCATCGATCCTTTCGCCGAGGTACGGCGCCTCGATAGTCAGACGCTGCACGACCATCTCGGACCGATTTCCCTCAGTGAACGGCTGATGCCCCGACAGCACCTCGAACAAGATGCAGCCAAGGGAGTAGATATCGCTTGCTGCCCCCACCGGCTTGCCGCCGGCCTGCTCGGGTGACATGTACGGAGCAGACCCCACGACCTCGTTCGATGCGGTCAGCCGGACATGCTCTTCTGCTGTCAGGTAGGCAATGCCGAAGTCGAGCAGTTTGAGTCGCCGCTTGCGGTCGAACATCAGGTTCGACGGCTTGAGGTCTCGGTGCACGAAGCCCGCTTGGTGCACCACACTCAGCGCGTCAGCAACCGGGGCAAACATCGCTGCCGCTTCAGTGGCCGGCAGTGCCCCGCGCTTGACAATCATGCCTCGCAGGGTTGGACCAGGAAGGATCTCCATGACGATATGAGCATCGAGGTCCTGAGCAGCGGGTTCGACGTGGTGAATTCGGACGACATGGTCATGGTCGATCCCTGCCGCACGGCCCTCGCGGTCGAATCGCGCAACCTGATCTGGTCGGTGGCCGTCGGCAAGAACCTTGATCGCGACCTCACGCCGAGACTGCGTATCGGTGGCGCGCCAGACGCGACCCATGCCGCCGCTGCCTAGAATTTCGTGCAACTGATAACGCGCGGGGAGATTCGGGGTTGCCGCCATGCGGCACATCATGGCGGCGGGCTGCCAACCAGGCTTGCGAGTCTGTGTGACCTACTCAATCTGTGGTGCGTTGGACGTGTTGTGGCCGACGCCTCGGGCTTGTCGCGGCTCGTCATGGTCGTCCGGAGGGGAATGATCTTCCCCAAATTCGGATACCGGCAGATACTGGCTTAGCAGATGCCATTTGATGAGGGGATTCACGATGCGTGCGATCTGGAAGGGCGCGGTCTCGTTTGGGCTGGTCAGCGTGCCCGTGAAGCTCTACTCGGCGACGGAGTCCCACGACGTCTCCTTCCGTCAGGTGCACCAGGCCGACGGGGGCCGGATCCGCTACCAGCGGATCTGCTCGATCGACGGCGAGGAGGTGCCCTATTCCGAGATCGCGAAGGGGTATGAGACCGAGGACGGCGAGATGGTCGTGCTCACCGACGACGACTTCGCCAACCTGCCGACGACCTCCTCGCGCGAGATCGCGGTGGAGAAGTTCGTGCCGAGCGACCAGATCGACCCGATGCTCTTCGAGAAGAGCTACTACCTGGAGCCGGAGAACACCGGGGTCAAGCCGTACGCGCTGCTGCGCCAGGCACTGCTCGATGCCGACCGGGTCGCGCTGGTGACCGTCGCGCTGCGCCAGCGCACCACGATCGCGGCGCTGCGGGTACGGCCGACCGACAACGGTGACGTGATCGTGCTGCAGACGATGATGTGGCCCGACGAGATCCGGGTGCCCGACTTCAAGGTCGAGGCCGGCGAGATCAAGGACTCCGAGATCAAGATGGCCAACATGCTCGTCGAGACGCTCGCGGGCGACTTCCATCCCGAGGAGTTCTCCGACGACTACGCCAGTGCCGTCGAGGAGATGGTGAAGGCCAAGATCGAGGGTGGCGAGGTCGAGCGGACCCCCACCTCCACCAAGACCTCCGGGGAAGTCGTCGACCTGCTCGCCGCCCTGCAGCGCTCGGTCGCGGCGGCGAAGAAGTCGCGCGGCGAGGAGGTCCCCGAGGAGGCCGAGGAGAAGAAGACGAAGAAGTCGAAGGCGTCCTGAGGCAACACGTACCGAAATCTCTGGTGCGGACGTGTCGAAAGCGGCAGGCTCTCCTCGACGCGTAGGCGACGACGCGCAACGGACGCGTCGCCGACCCGCAAGGAGAAGCAGATGCGCTACATGATGTTCGTGAAGATGGACCCGAACGCCGGGCCGCCCCCGGCCGCGCTGATCGAGGCGGTGGAGTCCGAGATCAAGCAGCAGTACGCCGACGGCATCCTGCTCGATGCCGACGGGCTCGGTCCCGCGGTGGAGATCCGGCTGACCGCCGGGGAGGTGACCCACATCGACGGACCGTTCGCCGAGGCCAAGGAGGTCGCCGGTGGGTTCTCGCTCTTCGAGGTCCGCTCGCAGGACGAGGCGATCGAGCTCGGCCGCCGGATGATCCAGCTCCACGAGGAGCTCTGGCCCGGCCAGGACGTGGCCGTGGAGATGCGGCCGCTGTTCGGTCCGCCGACCCCGGCTGAATGAGCTCGCCCACCGAAGACGCGATCGTCGCGGTCTGGCGCAACGAGTCCGTACGTCTCCTCGCCGGTCTGGCGCGGATGACGCACGACCTCGACCTGGCCGAGGACCTCGCTCAAGATGCTCTCGTCGCGGCCCTGGAACAGTGGCCGCGCGAGGGCATCCCTCGCAACCCCGGGGCGTGGCTGATGTCGATCGCGAAGCGGCGCGCGATCGACGGGTTCCGCCGTGACGAGGTGCAGCGCCGCAAGGTCGCCCTGCTGGGCCACGAACTGGAGGAGGGTGAGATGCCTGACCTGGCTGCCGCGGTCGACTACATCGAGGACGATGTGCTGCGGCTGATGTTCCTCTCCTGCCATCCGGTGCTGGCACCGGACTCCCGCACGGTGCTGACGCTGCGGCTCGTGGGCGGGCTGACGACCGCCGAGATCGCCCGGGCCTACTTCGCCAAGGAGTCGGCCGTCGGACAGCGGATCTCGCGGGCGAAGCGCACCCTGGCCGAGGTCGGGGCGTCCTTCGAGCTTCCCGTGGGCGAGGAGCGGGCGGCTCGGATGCGCGAGGTGATGCAGACGATCTACCTGGTCTTCAACGAGGGTTACGCGGCCACGTCCGGGCCGTCGTGGACCCGGCCCGAGCTGTGCCTGGAGGCGATGCGGCTGGCGCGGATGCTGGCGGCGCTGGCCCCGGGAGATCCGGAGGCACAGGCGCTGCAGGGGTTGTTGGAGATCCAGGGGTCGCGGCTCGCGGCCCGGGCCGATGCAGCGGGGCATCCGGTGCTGCTCGAGGACCAGGACCGGACCCGCTGGGACCAGCTGCTGCTGCGGCGCGGCCTGGCCGCGGTCGACCGGGCGACGGCGCTCGCCTCCTCCGGGACACCCGGCGGGAGCTATCTGGTGCAGGCGATGATCGCCGCCTGTCACGGCCGGGCCCGGCGGGCGGAGGAGACCGACTGGGCCGAGATCGCGCGCCTCTACGACATGCTCGCGACCGGTGCCCCGGGCGCCGTCATCGAGGTCAACCGTGCGGTGGCGCACGGACGTGCCTTCGGCCCCGACGCCGGGCTGGCGATCCTGGCGGCACTCCCCGACGGAGCGCTTCCGGGGTCGCATCTGCCTGCCGGCGTACGCGGTGACCTGCTGCAGCGCGCCGGGCGGCACCTCGAGGCGGCGGAGGCTTTCGACGAGGCGGCCTCGCTGACCTCCAACGTCGAGGAACGAGAGTTTCTCGAGAGACGTGCGGCCGCGTGTCGAAGCGACGAAGTCTCGTCCGACGCGCCAGTATCAACCGAGTCTTTCGAGGAGTACCCATCATGACCACAACCACCACCTCCGCCGACGGCACCACGATCGCCTACGACGTCACCGGCACCGGTCCGGCGCTCGTCCTGGTCGATGGCGCGATGTGCTACCGCGACTTCGGACCGTCCAAGGAGCTGGCCGAGGCGCTCTCGGACCGCTTCACCGTCTACCGCTACGACCGCCGCGGCCGCGGCGAGAGCGACATCGCCAAGCCGGCTGCCGCCGGCACCATGGAGGCGGTCGAGCAGGAGGTCGCCGACCTGGGCGCGGTGATCGAGGCGGCAGGCGGGCACGCCCATCTGCTGGGTCAGAGCTCGGGTGCGTTCCTCGCCCTGGAAGCCGCTCGGGCCGGGCTGCCGATCGACAAGATCGTGGCCTACGAGGCTCCGCTGATCCTCGACGACACCCACCGTCCCAACGACGCCGACCTGGCGCAGCAGGTCGAGAAGCTGGTGGAGAAGGGCAAGCGGGCCGCGGCGGTCGAGCTCTTCATGCGCACCGTCGGGATGCCGCTCGTCGCGGTCAAGATCATGCGGCTGACCCCGACGTTCAAGAAGCTCACCACGATCGCGCACACGCTGGTCTACGACCTGGGCATGTGCGTCCCGTTCCAGCAGGGTGTGCCGCTGCCGGGCGGCTACTTCAAGAACGTGTCGGTGCCTGTGCTGTCGGCGGCGGGCAGCAAGAGCCCGACCTATATGACCAACGCCCAGCAGGCCATCGCCAAGGCGGTTCCCGACGGTCGCTACGTCGTCCTCGACGGGCAGGACCACATGGTCAAGGCCGATGCCCTGGCCCCTGTCGCGGCCGAGTTCTTCACCGCCTGAAGCCCCGAGTCGGCTCATCCTGACGCGACCGAGCGCCGAGTCGGCTCGTCTTCACCCGATCCCGCGCCGAGTCGGCTCGTCATGACGCGCCGACTCGGCGGGATGACCGGTCACGATGCGCCGAGTCGGCGCGGAATCGGGTCATCTAGGCTGCGGAGCATGGCGCAACTGTGGGACATCTCACCACCCGTTCACGCAGACTCGCCGGTCTTCCCCGGCGACCACGCGACCGAGGTCGGCTGGACGTTTCGGATCGGCCCCGGCTGCCCGGTCAACGTCGCCGAGATCTCGGTGTCGGCGCACGTCGGGGCGCACGCGGACGCACCGCTGCACTTCGCCGACGGCGGGGTGGCTGCGGGTGAGATGTCGCTGGAGCCGTTCCTCGGTCCGTGCCGGGTGATCGACGTGTCCGGGGTGCGCCCGCTGGTCACCGTCGATCACCTCGGCCACATCGACGTCACCGACCTGCCGCCGCGGGTGCTGTTCCGGACGTACGCCACCCAGCCGACGACCTGGGACGACGACTTCTGCGCGCTCGACCCTGCGCTGATCGAGCTCTTGGCGGCGAACGGGGTGCGCCTGGTCGGCACCGACGCGGCCAGCCTGGACCCGTCCTCGTCCAAGGATCTTCCGGCGCACTTCGCGACCCATCGTCATGACGTACGCATCCTGGAGAACCTGCTGCTCGACGAGGTCCCCGCCGGCGACTACGAGCTGATCGCGCTCCCCCTCAAGCTCACCACCGCCGACGCCGCGCCCGTGCGGGCCGTGCTCAGGCCGATCAAGGAGATCGACGCATGAACCGCGACGCCGCGGTCGCCCTCGACCAGGCCGATCCACTGGCTCCGCTGCGGGACCTCTTCGACCTGCCCGAGGGGACGATCTACCTCGACGGCAACTCGCTCGGGGCGCTCCCCCGCGCGACCGCCGCACGGGTGGCCGAGGTGGTCACCCAGGAGTGGGGGCAGGGGCTGATCGAGTCCTGGAACACCGCCTCCTGGATCACCCTGCCCCAGCGCGTCGGCGACAAGGTCGCCCGGATCGTCGGCGCAGGTCAGGGCGAGGTGGTGGTCGCCGACTCGACCTCCCTCAACGTCTACAAGGTGCTCGCCTCGGCGCTCTCGATCGCAGCCCAGGACTCGCCGGAGCGACGGGTCGTGGTCAGTGAGCGCAGCAACTTCCCGACCGACCTCTACATCGCCTCCTCGCTGTGCCGCGACCGCGGCTACGAGCTGGTCCTGGTCGACTCCCCCGACGAGATCCCGGGCCTGTTGGACCGGACCGCGGTGCTGATGCTGACCGAGGTCAACTACCGCACCGGCTACCTGCACTCGATGGCCTCGGTGACCGCTCTCGCGCACGAGCACGGCGTCCTCGCCGTCTGGGACCTGTGCCACTCGGCGGGCGCGGTGCCGGTCGACCTCCGAGGCGCCGACGCCGACTTCGCTATCGGCTGCGGCTACAAGTTCCTCAACGGCGGCCCCGGATCGCCGGCGTTCCTGTGGGTCAACCCGCGCCACGTCGACCGCTTCGAGCAGCCGCTGTCGGGCTGGATGGGGCACGCGGCGCCGTTCGAGATGTCACCGGGCTACCGGCCGGCCGAGGGGGTCTCGCGCTACCTGTCCGGCACTCCCGCCGTCATCGGCATCTCCGCCCTGGAGTGCGGCGTCGACACGCTGCTCGCCGCCGAGGCGTACGGCGGAATCGAAGAGCTCAGGAAGAAGTCGCTCGCGCTGACCCGGCTCTTCGCCGACCTGGTCGCCTCCCGGCTTCCGGGGTTCACGATCGATTCACCGCTCGACGACGCCCGGCGCGGCAGCCAGCTGTCGCTGAGCTTCGGCGAGGAGGGTGCGTACGCGATCGTGCAGGCACTCATCGGACGCGGTGTCGTCGGCGACTTCCGGGCAGGGTCGCCGGACATCCTGCGCTTCGGGGTCACCCCGCTCTACACCCGCTACGTCGACGTCTGGGATGCCGTCGACCACCTGGTCTCGGTGATGGACAACGACGAATGGCGCGCTGAGCGCTTCTGGACCCGAGGAGCAGTGACATGAGCAGCACGCAGGATCTTCCGATGGACTACTCCGACTACCTCCACCTGCCGGAGGTGCTCGGCGCCCAGCATCCGCTCTCCGGCGACCACAACGAGATGCTCTTCATCGTCCAGCACCAGGCGATGGAGCTGTGGATGCGGCTCGCGCTGCACGAGCTGACCGAGGCGCAGCGGCTCCTCGCCGAGGATGCGGTACGCCCGGCGTTCAAGGGGCTGGCCCGGGTCTCACGGATCATGGAGCAGCTCGTGCACGCCTGGGACGTCCTCTCGACGCTGACCCCGACCGAGTACGACAAGTTCCGCCCCTACCTGGCCACCGGCTCGGGCTTCCAGTCATGGCAGTACCGCTGCATCGAGTTCGCCCTCGGCAACAAAGCCGCCTACACGCTCCGCGTCCACGAGGGACGGCCGCACGAGCAGGATGTGCTCGCGGCGTACGGTCGGCCCTCGCTCTACGACGAGTCGCTGCGCCTGCTGGCCCGGCGCGGCTTCGACATCCCGGCCGACCATCTCGACCGGGACTGGAAGCAGGAGTACGCCGCCTCCGACGCCGTCGAGGCCGCCTGGGGCGAGGTCTACCGCGACCCGGAGAAGCACTGGGACCTCTACGAGCTCGGCGAGGAGCTCACCGATCTGGAGACCGCCTTCCGGGTCTGGCGGTTCCGGCACGTGACCACCGTCGAGCGGATCATCGGGTTCAAGGTCGGCACCGGCGGGACCAGCGGGGTCTCCTACCTGCGCAAGCAGCTCGACATCATCCTGTTCCCCGAGCTGTGGGCGATGCGTACGGGGCTGTGAGTCTGTTCGTCTAGGTATGCAGGGCAACCGTCACGTCCCTGGCGGAACTCCGCACGGGAAGTGACGGTTCGGCTGCATACCTAGACGAACATCCCGGTCGACTCAGCGCTCCAGCTTGCCGCGGAGCCGCTCGGCGAGACGTACGGAGGCCTCGATCTCGACCTTGCGGATCGAGACGGACTCGATGTTGATGCCGAACGGTACGCCGAGCTGGCGGCAGAAGGACATCAGCTCGATCGCCGTGGCCTCGGCCTGCTCGAGCGAGGCGTCGAGGGTGTCGGTGGCGTGGCGCAGTTCGTTCTCGATCCAGCGCGGGACGTCGACGCCGAGCCAGCGGAGGAACTCGAGGGTCCTCATCGAGCCGCAGACGGAGAACGTGAACACGATCGGCACCGGCTGGAGGCCGCGGGACTCGCACTCGTAGCGGTAGTCGGAGACGAGGTTCTTGGCGGCGTTGACGTCGTAGACGACCTGGGTGACGAAGTAGGAGCAGCCCGCCTCCTGCTTGGCGATCAGCCGAAGGTGCTCGTCGCCCTTGGCCGTGTGTCGCTCCGGGATCGCGACGGCGCCCAGGAGCAGGTCGGGGTTGGCCTCGTTCCGAATCTGCTGCGCGCGGCGCAGGCTGGTGGCGACCCGCTTCTCGCCCGAGGAGGCGCCGACGAAGACCGACAGCGACTTGGCCGGGTCCTGGGTCTTGACCCAGTCGCGCAGCGCCGACTCCTCGTACTTCCCGGTGGCCCGGTAGACGACGGCCGGTACGTCGAGGCCGGCGAGGTTGCGCTCGAGGAACTCGGCAGGGTCGAGGGTGCGTACGAACGGGAACGGCCGCTCCTCGGGGTTGCGGTCGGACTCGTCGTCGATGTCGTAGAGGATCAGCCCGTCGACGTCGAGGGGCCGGATCCGCTCGAGCGTGATCTCGGCGATCTGCTGCACCCTCTCGGGCGCCGTCGTCACCCTCGGCGGGGTGACGGCGAACAGAAGAATCTCACCGGCACGGTCATTGATGCGCTGCTGCAGATCCACGACGTCAACGCTAGCCCAGCCCCGCCCGCTCGACACATCTGTCCCATCCGAGGCACCGAGTCGGCTCATCCTGACCACGATCTCCGTCGAGTCGGCTCGTCATGACGCGCCGACTCGGCGACGACTCTCGTCAATTCGAGCCGACTCGGCGTGGGTCAGTAGACGCTCGGGCCGGAGGAGGGGGCGTCGTACGCCTCGGTGTCCGGCTTGATCTTGAACAGCTCGGCACGGCGCTTGATCGTCTCGGCGCGAGCCAGGCGCGGCTTGTCGCTGCCGTCGCGGATCACGCGGCCGCCCTCCTCGAACTTGTGGAGGAACTCGTAGGCCCAGGTCACGTCGGACGGGGACGGGCTGAACGACTCGTTGATCACCGAGGGCTGCTCGATGTCGAGGCAGAGCTTGCCGGTCATACCCATCGTGACGCCGTCCGCGCCCTGCTCGCGGAGCAGCGGGTGGCTGCTGCCCACCGTCGGACCGTCGATCGGGCCCGGGAGGTCGCCGATCCGCGAGGCGAGGACGAGCTTGGTCCGCGGGTAGGCCATCGCGAGCGGGTCGTTCTCCGCACCCGTGTCGCGGCGGTAGTCACCGGAGCCGAACGCGAGCCGGTAGGCGCCGCGGGCGCGCGCGATCGTCGCGGCGTCCTCGATCCCCAGCGCCGACTCGAGCAGCGGGATCACCGGGGTCGACCCGCCGAGCCTCTGGAAGGTGTCGGTCACCTGGTCCGGCGACTCGGTCTTCGCGAGCATCACCCCGGCGAGCGTCTCGATCCCGGCCAGCGCTGCGAGGTCCTCGCTCCAGTCCTCGGTGGTCCAGTCGTTGATGCGTACCCAGGCGCGGCCGCCACCCTTGAGCCAGGTCGTCACGTTCTCGCGTGCCTGCGACTTGAGCGAGGTGTCGATCGCGTCCTCCATGTCGAGGATGATCTGGTCGGCTCGGCTCAGCTGCGCGTCGTCGAAGATCTCGGTACGCATCGCGGAGACCAGCAGCCAGGACCTGGCGTTGTGACCTTCGACTCGGTTGGCTTCGCGCACCTCGCGCTTCTCGGCGATCTGGGTTGTGCTCATCGTTCGCGTATCTCCCTACTGGCGTCCTGGGCTGGGCGCGATTTGGACGGTAAACCAACGCGCCGGTGACTCGCGAGTAGGGAGCCTGCGGGCAGAGGGCGTTGAGACGTAACCCACATCAGGAGCCAGATCAGGACCCACGTCAGGCCGGGTCGTCCTCGCCGGCGAGGTCGGGCATCGGCTGGATGAGCTGGTAGACCGAGTAGAGGTCCAGCTCGTCGTCGGACCGGCGACCGGCCTCTCGATAGCGGGCGACGACCTCGTTCAGGTCTCGCTGCAGCTGCTCGGCATCGTCCTTGGACAGCCGCAGCGACGTCTCGGAGACGATGCGCTTCGCCGCATCGTCCTCCGTGGAGAGCTGGAACGCCTGGTCGACCAGGTGATGGCCCCACGCGACGGAGCTGCGCTGGAAAACCGTGTAGGCGGCCTCTCCTCCGGGCTGTTCGACGATCTCCCTGGGACTGAGGGTGATGTCGTCGTCGACGAGTCGCCAGACGCGGTCACGCTTGTCGCGGCCGGCGTCGGGAGCGACCTCGACCAGGCCGTACTTCGCGAGCTGACGCAGGTGGAAGCTGGCCTGGTTGGCCGGGATGCCGGTGCGCTTCGCGATGTCAGCGGCGCGGAGCGAACCGGCCGCGGACAGCTCGTGCAGCACCCGGTTACGCGTCGGGTGGGCGATCGCACGCAGGATCCGCGGGTCGTCGTAGATGGCCATGGCGTCACCCTAGCCGAATCTCGCACCATTTAGTGCGCAAGAACTATTGCGCAATATATGTTGCGCACCATACGGTGCGGATATGTCCTCCTATCGCGCTCTCGCCCGCAACCACGACTTCACCGCTCTGTGGGTCGGCGCCACCGTCGCCGAGCTCGGCACCCGGGTGAGCATCTTCGCGATGCCGCTGGTCGCCTACGCGATGACCGGATCGGCCTTCTGGGCGGCCACGGCCGAGGCGGCCCACCTCGTCGGCATGGTCGGCATGCTGCTGCCCGCGGGGGTGATCGCCGACCGCCGTCATCGGCTGCGGATCATGCGGCTCGCACACGGATCGGGCGCGGTGCTGTACGCCTCCCTAGCGATCGCCGGACTGCTCGGCTCGCTCACCCTCCCCCACCTGCTCCTCGTCGCCCTGCTCACCGGCGCGCTCAACGGACTCTTCGTCCCTGCTGAGAACTCGGCGATCAGGTCGGTGGTCCCGGCCGAGGACCTGCCCACGGCGCTCTCCCAGCAGCAGGCCCGCCAGCACATCGCCGGCCTGCTCGGCGGACCGCTGGGCGGCGTACTCCTCGGCATCTCCCGATGGGCGCCCTTCGCCGGGAACGCCATCGCGTACGGAGCCGGCTGGCTGCTGCTCGCACGTGTCCGCGCCGACCTCTCGGCACCACTGACCACGACACGGGAAGCTCGGAAGCCCCTGGCCGACCTGCTGGCGGGACTGGGCTACAGCTGGCGGCAGCCGTTCCTGCGTACGCTGCTCCTCTTCAGCCCCGCCATCAACCTCGCCGCCAACGCGCTCTTCTTCCTCGCGCTGCTGCGGCTGGTCGAGGCAGGTTTCCCGGCATGGCAGATCGGACTGGCGGAAGCGGCCATCGGTGCTTGCGGGATCCTCGGGGCCCTGGCCGCGCCCTGGCTGGTCGACCGGCTGCCGACCGGTTGGCTGACGATCCTCGTCGCCTGGAGCTTCGTACCGCTCTCGATCCCGCTGGCGTTCTGGACGCATCCCGCAGTCATGGCGCTGGCCGCCTCGGTCGGGCTCTTCCTGAACCCGGCGGGGAACGCCGGCATCGCCGCCTATCGGATGGCGACCACCCCGCAAGAGCTGATCGGACGGGTGCAGGCCGCCGCGCAGTTCGTGGCGATGCTCTCGATCCCGCTCGCGCCGGCGCTGGCTGGGGCCCTGCTCGCCGGCGTCGACGGCGCCGTGGCGGTTCTGGCGGTCGCCGCGCTGACCGCCGCAGCGGCACTCATCCCGACCCTCGCCCGGTCGGTGCGGTCGATCCCGCGCCCCACGGACTGGCAGTACCTGCCCCCGAATGGCGACAACATGGGTCACACACGCGCTTCAGCGCGTAAAAACCCAGTTCCGCAGGGATAACCTTCTGAAGTCCACCAACGCAACGTTTTGCTCCTCGGAAGCAAAGGATCCCCTCCCATGTTCAAGCGGGCCTGTCTGGCGTTGGCGCTTCTGGCCGGAGTGTTCGTCACGGTGCTGTCGCCGGCGCCGGCTCACGCAATGACCGACTCGTGGGCCGAGTGGGCTCCCGTCTCGGGGACGTCCAACGACTACTCCACGACGATGACCCAGCGGTCGAAGGGTTTCCCCGCGGCGCAGATGGCCAGCGACTCCCGGGCCAACGTCGCCCTGCCGAGCGGCGCGAGCACGTTCCTCGACACCACCACACCCCCGGGAGCGAAGTACGGCTCGAGCCGCGGTTCGGCCTACATCAACCTGCGCCCGAAGACCGACACCCCGAGCGGCGCCTCGACCACGACGTACGCCTTCGAGAACCCCACGCCCGACACCGGCTGGGCGTTCGTGCTCGGTGACATCGACTCCGACCAGGTCCAGATCCAAGCGACCGACAAGAACGGCGAGGCCGTTCCGGCGACGGAGATCTCCTCGTGGTTCCAGGGTGCGTTCAACTACGCCGGCGCCACCGACCAGCCCACCTGGAACCCGGCCACCTCGACGCTGACCGGCAACCCGACCGCCACCGACACCAACGGCGCCAGCGGATGGTACGAGCCCGACGTCCGGCTCACCAGCCTGAGCTTCGTCTTCACCCGCCGTGCCGGGTTCCCGGTCTACCAGACCTGGTTCGTCAGCAGGGCGCGGCCGATCGGCGGCACGGTCACCGACGTGTCCACCTCCGGATCGTGCCCGGTCGAGAGCTCGGTGCTCACCCTCGTCTCGCCCTACGGGGAGACGCTGGCCACCACCAGCCCCACCCCCGACGGCACCTACTCGTTCGGCGAGTTCGCCACCCAGGACGGCTACACCGTCCGGCTGAGCAAGCCCGACGGGTGTGCGACCGTCGGGCAGACCGAGGCGACCGTCGGCAACCGCGGCAACGACGACGACCCCGACTCGCGCGCCGACTTCGAGGTGCGGCAGCTGATCCCGCAGACCATCGGCGGCACCGTACGTGACGACACCGGTGCTCCGGTGCCGGGCGCGACCGTGACCCTCGACCGGCCCGACGGAACCACCGCGACCACGACAACCGGCACCGACGGCAGCTACCTCTTCGACGACAACGCACCCGGCACGGGCTACTCGGTGACCCTGACGGTGCCCGAGGGCTACTCCGCGGGCCCCGACGGGACGACTCGCTCCGACATCACCGTCGACGACGCCGCGGTCACCGACCAGGACTTCGTGGTCGACCAGCTGGCCGGCGTCTCGGGCACGGTGACCGGCGGCGGCGACGGGCTCGGCGGCGTCCAGGTGCGCCTGATCCCCGCCGGTGGCGGCGACCCGATCACCACCGTTACCGACGGTGACGGCAACTACACGTTCGACGGCGTACCGCCCGGCGACTACACCGCCGAGATCGACGCGCCCGAGGGTTACACGGGCCCGACCACGCAGCCGGTCACCGTGGCCACCGGCGACATGACCGGGGTCGACTTCGACCTGACCCGCCCCGGCGCCATCGGCGGACGGGTCACCGACGCCTCGACCGGCGACCCGGTCGCCGGCGTGACCGTCACCGTCGACGGGCCCGACGGCCCGGCGACCGCCACCACCGACGACGCGGGTGCCTACTTCGTCGAGGACCTCCCGCCGGGCGACTACACCATCACGGTCACCGCGCCCGATGGGACGCAGGTGGTGGGTGAGGCCTCGCGTACGGTCACGATCACCTCCGCCGGCGAGATCCGCGGTGGGCAGGACTTCCGGGTCGACGAGATCGCCTCTCCGACCCCGACTCCCACACCGACTCCCACACCAACCCCGACACCCACGCCGACACCCACGCCGACTCCGACCCCGACGCCGGAGCCCGCGCCGGAGCCCGCGCCGGAGCCCGCGCCGGAGCCGACCGTCGTGCCGACGCCCGGCGGAGACGAGAATCCGCCGACGGCCCCGAACCCGGGACCGCCGACGGAAACCTCACCTCAGAGCTCGCTGCCCGACACCGGTGGCCCGACGTGGGTGTTCGCCGCGCTCGGCATCTCGCTCTTGCTCGCCGGCACCGTGCTCACCGTGACAGCGCGTCGAGCGTCCCGAACTCGCGGTTGACCTCCTCGTTGACCACCGAGGTCACCCAGATCTCCCACCGCAGCGGGTGATCCAGGATGGCCTCGGGGAACCGCTCGCGGATCGGAGTGGGGAAGTACGCCACCAGGCGCTTCCTCATCTCCGGGTCCGCGGCGGGGTCGGGGACGCCCTGGGCGACCAGCTCGCGCCGGCGCTCGATCTTGGTCCAGGCGAGCACGACGGCGAGCTCGGGGGCGGTGAGACCCTCCCCCGCCTCCAGGCGGCGCGCGACCTCGGTCGCGGAGGGCAGACCCTCCACCTCACGGTCGAGCAGGCCGGCCGTGACCCACTCCGAGATCTGGCGCTCGTGAGCCTCCAGTAGCTGCGGAGCCGAGGCCACCGCACGGGTAAGGGTCACGTTGTGGGCCTCGTTGTCGGCCAGCACCAGCGCGGCGACCTCGTCGGTCATCTCCTCGAGGAGCTCGTCACGCGCGGCCAGCGTCAGCGAGCCCGCGCGCACCTCCCGGGCCAGCAGAATCTTGAGGTTGACCTCGTGGTCGGAGGTGTCGACGCCGGCGGAGTTGTCGATCGCGTCGGTGTTGATCAGCCCGCCCTTGCGGGCGAACTCGACGCGACCGGCCTGGGTGATGCCCAGGTTGCCGCCCTCTCCGACGACCCGCACCCGCAGCTCGGCGGCGTCCACCCGGACCCCGTCGTTGGCGTGGTCACCGGCGTCGGCGTCGGTCTCGGTGGACGCCTTGACGTACGTCCCGAT
This sequence comes from Nocardioides sp. NPDC047086, assembly GCF_040643685.1. Taxonomy (NCBI): domain Bacteria; kingdom Bacillati; phylum Actinomycetota; class Actinomycetes; order Propionibacteriales; family Nocardioidaceae; genus Nocardioides; species Nocardioides sp. NPDC047086. The sequence goes on along the minus strand of NZ_JBEYUV010000027.1, from coordinate 31,269 downwards.
CCCGCCGTTCCACAGCAGATCGACCGGCGCACGCAGGATCGCGCTGATCAGCTCCTGCGGGGTCAGCCGCTTGACGTCGGTCGCCAGACCGAGCGCCTGGCGCACCTCGGGGCTGATCGGCACCCACTTCAGCTGCCGCGACCACACGCCGCCGCCCGCCGAGATCAGTGAGGTGTCGTAGGACTCCCAGGTCGACCGGGGCATCTCGAAGAGCCGCTTCCGCTCCTGGAAACCCACCGCCGCGTCGGGCGTCGGGTCGATGAAGATGTGCCGGTGGTCGAAGGCGGCGACGAGCCGGATGCGATCCGAGCGCAGCATGCCGTTGCCGAAGACGTCGCCGGACATGTCCCCGACGCCGACCGCGGTGATCTCGTCGGTCTGCGGGTCGATGCCCAGCCGCTTGAAGTGGTGCTGCACCGAGACCCAGGCGCCACGCGAGGTGATCCCCATCGCCTTGTGGTCATAGCCCGCCGAGCCGCCGGAGGCGAACGCGTCGCCGAGCCAGAAGTCGTACTCCGCCGCGACCGAGTTGGCCAGGTCGGAGAAGGTCGCGGTGCCCTTGTCGGCGGCGACGACGAGGTAGGAGTCGTCACCGTCGTGGCGCACCACGTCGGCCGGCGGCACGATTTCGCCGTCCACCCGGTTGTCGGTGATGTCGAGGAGGCCACGCAGGAACGTGACGTACGCGTCCGAACCGGCCACCCCCTTGGGGACGAAGCCGCCCTTCGCGCCACCCGGCACGATCACGGTGTTCTTGACCTGCTGCGCCTTCGCGAGCCCGAGCACCTCGGTGCGGAAGTCGTCGCGCCGGTCGCTCCACCGCAGCCCGCCACGGGCCACGGCGTCGAAGCGCAGGTGCACGCCCTCGACGTCGGGCGAGTAGACGAAGATCTCGTACGCCGGCCGCGGCAGCGGCAGGTCGGGCAGCTGCTGCGGGTCGAACTTGAACGAGAGGCCGTACCCGTCATTGGCACGCCTGCGGTAATAGTTGGTCCGGGTCGTCGCCAGGATCGCGGTGACGTAGCTGCGCAGGATCCGGTCCTGGTCCAGGCTCGCCACGTCCTCGAGGGCCTCGATGATCGCCTCGGCCCGCTTGGTCTCGTCACGCGTGGTGAGCGAGGGGTCGAAGCGGGTCTCGAACAGCTCCACGATCTGCCGGGCGATGTCCGGGTTGGTGCACAGCGCGTTGCCGATCGAGAAGAACGAGTTCGGGGTGCCGGCCTGGCGCAGGTAGCGACCATAGGCACGCAGCATGCTGATCTGGCCGTGGTCGAGCCCCTCGAGGACGAGCGCGTTCAGCCCGTCGATCTCGCTGCGGCCGGACCAGGCCTGGTGCAGCGCGGCGACCAGCTGGGTGGGCGTGCCCACCGGGGTGCCGGCGTAGGCGAGGCCGAAGTCGTAGATGAACCACTCCTCCGAACCCGACGTACCGACGCCCTCGAGGTCGTAGGGCCGCTCGTCGGTGACCTCGAAGCCGAACGAGGACAGGATCGGCAGCATCAGGGACAGCGAGAGCGGACCACCGGTGCGGAAGATCTTGATCCGGAACCCGCCGGCACTCTCCGGGTCCTTGTAGAAGGAGAAGTCGACCGCCTCGCCCTGGTGCGAGAGCATCTCGAGCCGGGTCAGGTCGGCGGCGCCGGTGTCGGCGTCGAAGTCCTCCTTGTAGGCCTCCGGGAACGCGTCCAGCACGTGCGAGAGCCGGGCCGCGCCTTCCTCGCCGGCATGGGCGATGACCGCGCTGACGAGGTCGTCGCGCCAGCTCCGCGCGGCCTTGCGCAGCCGCGACTCGAGGCTGTCGACCAGCCCCGGGGTCTCCAGGGCCTTCCCCAGCGACTCGGTGGTGCCGTGGACCACGAAGTGCACCCGGGCGGTGGTCGACTCGCTGATGCGTACGGTGAACTCCAGGTCGGTGCCGCCGAGCGCGTCGAGAAGCACCTTCGAGAACCGCTCGCGGACCGTCGTGTTGTAGCGGTCACGTGGGAGCGAGACGAGCACCGAGACGTAGCGTCCGTACGTGTCGGGCCGGACGGCCACCCGCAGGATGCGACGCTCGATCGATCCCAGCGCGGCCTCGGCGAGCGCGGTCAGCTCCTCGGTGGAGGCGTGGAAGAGCTCCTCGCGCGGGTAGGACTCCATCGCGTCGAGCATCGCCTTGCCGGTGTGGCTGCGGGTGTCGTAGCCGGTGTGGTCGAGGACCGCGGCGACCTTGCCGCGTACGACCGGGATCCGGGTCACCGACTCCCGGGCCGCCTTCGTGGTGAAGAGGCCGAGAAAGCGGTGCTCGCCGATCACCTCACCGGCGCCGTTGAAGATCTTGATGCCGACGTGGTCGAGGTAGGCGGGCTCCCCGACGGTCGAGCGGGAGTTGGCCTTGGCCAGGACGAGCATCACCTTGTCGCGCGCGTGGGCGGCGACCTTGGGCGGCATCTTGCCGTGGTCGGGGGTCTGCGGCGGGTCGGCGCGCAGGATGCCCAGGCCGGTGCCGGAGCGACCGCGCAGGTAGTCGCCGTCAAGGCGGTACTCGCGGTAGCCGGTCAGCAGGAAGTGGTCCTCGGCCAGCCAGGCCAGCAGCTCGGCGGCCTCGGCGGCCTCCTCGCGCGGCACGCTGTTGGGCGGGGTGTAGCGCAGGCCGGCCGCGATCTCCGCGAGCCGGCGGTGCAGCCTCGGCTCGTCCTCGACGACCTCGCGTACGTCCTCGAGGACTCCCTCCAGACCCGCGACGATCTCTTTGGCGGCGTCGGGGGCGAGACGGTCGATCTCGATGTGCATCCACGACTCGCGGATGTCACCTTCGTTCACCCCCTCGAGTGCACCGGTCACGTCACGGGCGACGTCGATGACGGGGTGGACGACGAGGTGGACGTCGAGGCCACGACGGTAGAGCTCGGTCTTGACCGAGTCCACGAGATAGGGCATGTCGTCGACGACGATCTCGACGACGCTGCGGCCTCCGGCGGACCAGCCGTCTGCGGCGGTGGTCGGGGTGAGGATGCGCACGGCGGCGGTGCCCTGCGGGCGGTTGGCCGCCAGCGCCAGATGTGATCCCACCGCGCCGGCGAGATCGGTCTCGCTGCGGCCGGTGAGCTCCTCGGGGGCTACGTGGCGGAAGTAGGTGGTGCTCGGCAGGCGGTTCTGCAGGACGTTCTGCGGAGCTTGGACAGGATTGATATGCGTCTCCGTTGACACGCCTGTCACGGTATCCCGGCAGGGCTCCGGATAGGCGTCCTCAACCGAAGGAATCGCCGATGTGAGTCATAGGCCGATCGCTCGGTCGCCGGCACCGCGGTACGGAGCATACCCAGGGAATGTGTCGGTTCTCTCGGTCGCTCCACTGATGACTCCGGCCCGCCTAGGCGTCATGATGTGTGGTCATGAGCAAAAAGCTGTCGGTCGACCTCGCCTACGACGCCCCGATCGCAGCCGTCTCCGGGATGCTTGCCGACGCGGCGTTCCGCGAGCAGGTCTGCGACGCCCAGCACGCGCTGTCCAAGAGCGTGGCGATCACCGGGTCGACGGTGAGCATCCGCTACGCCCAGAAGGTCAACGGGGTGCCCGGGTTCGCGAAGAAGTTCGTCGGCGACACCATCGAGGTGCACCAGGACGAGATCTGGTCGGCCGACTTCACCTCCGGCGACCTCAAGCTCACCCTGCCGGGCAAGCCGGGCTCGCTCTCCGGCATCGCCCGGCTGGCCGAGAACGGCACGAAGACCATCGAGACGGTCACGTTGACCGCTACGGTGAATGTGCCCCTGGTCAGCGGAAAGCTGGAGGATCTCATCCTCTCGATCTTCAAGAAGGCACTCGAGAAGGAGCATGAGGTAGGCACCCGCTGGCTCGCCGCCTGAGCGACCTCATCCCCGTCCCAACCCGCAGAAGAGCCCCAAAGGATTCGGCAATGACGACGACCCTTCAACACGAGCTCGTCTACGACGCCCGCATGGGTGAGGTGTCCGCGATGCTCGCTGATCCGGGCTTCCGCGAGCGCGTCGCCGACGCCCAGGGCGCGCTCCGTCGCCGGGTGACCATCGGCGGTGCGCCGCGGGAGGTCCGGATCGACCGGGTGCAGTCGACCGTCGGCGTACCCTCCTTCGCGAAGCGCATCGTCTCCGGCGACCTCACCGTCCGCCAGAGCGAGGTCTGGTCCTCCGACACCGTCGCCGTCGTCGACATCACCGTCCCCGGCGGCCTGGCCACCCTGCGCGGCAACATCTCGCTGTCCGAGTCCGACGGACGCACCACCGAGAGCGTGCGGCTGAACATCAAGGTGCCCGTGCCGCTGGTCGGGGCCAAGCTCGAGGAGTACGTCGAGGAGCTGATGCTCAAGGCCTTCGACCTCGAGCAGGCGGTCGGCGCGGCGTACCTTTCTCGCTGATCTTTCTGGTTCGGTGCAACCGAACCGGAGAACCAATCGTCCCCTATGCGGCCGGCACTACTTTTGCCGGCCACTCGGCGCCTCGGATCGGGAGGGATCCAGGCCGTTCAAAGGGGAACTCGATGGTCAAACCTCGCACTCGCGCCCGGCAGCTGGTCTCGGCCGGCATCGGGCTGGTCGCAGCCGCACTCGTCGTCACCACGACGGCGAACTACGGTGCCGCGAGCGGCACCACCGGCAAGGGAACGTTGAAGCTCGTCGCTGCTGCCGACACGGTCCAGGTGGAGGCCTACGAAGGGGTGGCGTACGTCCAGCCTTCGGTCTGGCTGGCCGCCTATGACGCGGCCTTCGAGTTCCGGGCCAGTCAGACGGCCTACGACAAGCCGGTCAAGCTGACCAAGACCGTGATCCGCGGCAAGAAGCGCACCACCACGACCGCGCCCGCCTCGATCGTCGACGGGATGAAGGGCTTCAAGGACGGCCTCCGGATCACGCTCAAGAACAAGGCCGGCAAGGTGATCCTCGACGAGAAGCGACCGCTGTGTCCCGGCGGCTACGACCGGCAGCGGGTGCAGACCGACGGGGCCACCGGACCGGTCTACCCGGAGTTCTGCGGCGGCAACTGGTTCACCAAGGGCGTCCTGTACGGGATCGAGCGGGGCATGGCGGTCCCGACCGTCTCCGACCTCGAGTTCGAGACCAGGGGCGAGACCGCGCTCACCATGACGATGAACGTCAGCAAGCCCGTCGCCGACTTCCTCGGGCTGCCGAAGGCCAGCCGCAGCGCCAAGCAGAACCTGGTCATCGTCGACGGGTGCCCGGAGGGCGGCTGCGAGGGCGAGGGCGGGATGGGCGCTCGCTCGGCCCACGGAGCCGACGACGACCAGGGCGCCCGCACCGTGGTGCCGCGAGAGTCGCTGGAGGGCGGCGAGAACGGCCGCGGCCGGCTCCCGCTGGGCGGCGCTCTCGGCAGCATCAAGCCGGGCAAGCCCACGAAGGACACCCTGCCCGACCTGGTCTCGCTGCCCGCGTGGCAGATCACGACCGAGGTCGACGAGGGCGGCACCGACCGCCTCAACTTCGCCGCCAACGAGTGGAACGCCGGCCCCGCACCGATGATCGTCGAGGGCTTCCGCCGCGGCACCACGCCGGTGATGGACGCCTACCAGATGTTCTACCGCGACGGCAAACAGGTCGGGGTCAAGAAGACCGGCACCATGGAGTTCCACGAGGCCCCCGAGCACAACCACTGGCACTTCCTCGACTTCGCCAAGTACGAGCTGGTCGACGCCAAGGACAAGGTCGTCTCGACCAGCGGCAAGCAGTCGTGGTGCCTCGCGCCCACCGACCCGGTGGACCTGACCGTGCCCGGCGCGACGATGCGGCCCGGTCAGACCGGCCTGGAGTCGGCTTGTGGCGAGAAGTCCGCGCTCTGGCTGCGGGAGAGCATGCCGACGGGCTGGGGTGACACCTACAACCAGTCCCAGACCCAGGCCTTCGACCTGAGCAAGGTCAAGAACGGCACCTACCGGATCAAGGTCACCGTCAACCCCGACGGCAACCTCTACGAGCGGACCCGGTCGAACAACGTCAGCTACCGCACCATCACCATCGGCGGCAAGGCCGGCGCCCGCACGGTCAAGGTCCCGCCCTACCAGGGCATCGACACCGAGACCTGGTGGAACGAGGAGTGACCTAGATCAGGTTCGGGATCTCCTGGGTCGCGAACCAGCCCAGATCCTCATCGGGGTCCGCGTCGGCCGGGCGATCTGCCAGGTCGGCGTGGACCGCGGCGACGAGCTTGAGCGGCACGACCTGGTCGCCCAGCGCAGCGGGAGCGTCGACGACGACCACGACCCTGCGCCCGGGACCGGCCAGGAGCTTCGCCGAGTCGTCGGCGGCGCTCATCAGGGCGGCGTACTCGGCCTCCTCGCTGTCGTCGGGGGCGGCGTAGCCGTCGGCGGTGCCGGGCAGCTCCCCCGCGGCGTACCAGTCAGCGAGCAGCTCGAGCGTGGCGGGTACGTAGATGCGGGTCACGAGGTCATTCTCCGGTGTTCTTGACGACGCGCAGACCTCGGGGCGCACGGAAGCGGCGTCCCGAGGCTGTGTCGAGCAGCTCGTCGAGGGCCTCGGTGATGCACTGTCCGACCAGCGACGCGTCGGGCACCAGGTCGCGGTCGGCGGTGATCGCGAAGAAGACCTGGCCGTCGTAGGAGGTCACCCCGATCGCGAGGGTGTGCCCCTCGGCCAGCGGGTGGATCGGGTAGGAGGCCACCAGCCGCGAGCCCGCCGCGTAGCGCGGCTCCTGCGGGCCGGGCACGTTGCACACCGAGAGCAGGTAGTCGTGCTCGCTCTCGGCGGCGACCCGAGAGCCGACCATGTGGAAGGTCGCCGGGGCGAAGCCGCTGATCCCGGCCAGCCGCTGCGCACTGACCGTGCGGGCGTTGGCCTGGTGCTGCTCGAAGGAGTAGGACACCTGGTGGAGACGGACCACCGGCGACGGCTCCACGACCGGGAGCACCACGAAGTGGGGCGCCACCGCGGAGCCGAGCTGGGTCGGGTCGAGCTCCTCGTCGATGACCGAGACCGGCACCAGCGCCGGCACCTGGCGTACGCCGGCCAGGGACTGCTGCCGGGTCATCAGCCAGGCGCGCAGACCGCCGGTGACAGCAGCCAGGATGACGTCGTTGACGGTGCCGCCGTGGGTGTCCCGGATGCGGCGGAAGTCGGCCAGGTCGGCCTGGAGCGTGACCACGAGCCGCTGCTGGGAGAGGGTTCCCTTCAGCGGCGTCGGCCGTTCCGGAGCCCGGCGCGTGAGCGCGCGGGCGATGCCTGCGCCGGCGTTCTGGACGTCCTTGGCCACCCCGGTGACCCGCCCGAGCGCGAAGCCACCCAGGCTGCGCGCCGTGCCGCTCAGGCCGTCGACCGAGGTGACCGCGTCGAAGACCGCGCCCGCGACCAGGCGCGCGCTCGACTGCGGCTCGGGCGGCTCCCACAGGTCGGGTACGACCGGTCCGACCTCGGGCCTGTCGTCGAGCAGCAGCTGCACCAGATCGACGGTCTCGGCGCCGTCCACCAGCGCCTGGTGGGTCTTGGTGACCAGCGCGACCCGGTCACCGGCCAGCCCCTCGATGACGTACAGCTCCCACAGCGGCCGGGAGCGGTCCAGGGGCCGGGAGACGATCCTGCCGGCGAGGTCGAGGAGCTGATCCATCGAGCCCGGGCGGGGCAGCGCGGAGCGGCGTACGTGGTAGGTCAGGTCGAAACGGTCGTCATCCGCCCAGATGGGGTAGGCGATGCGGCCGGGAACGACCCGGACCCGCTGGCGGTAGCGCGGCACGAACGCGAGCCGGTCCTCGACGTGTTCGAGGAAGGCGCCGTAGTCGAAGCCCTCCGCCCTCGGCTCGATCAGCTCGATGCTCGCCACCTGATGCGGAACGGACAGCGTCTCCCCGTCCAGGAAGGCCACATCCCGTGCACCCAACCGATCGCTCATACCCTCTCAGCCCCCTCTTTGGTTCATGTGCGATTGTGGCAGAAGCCAGCTTGAACTTAGCCCACGAAACGGGGGAGTAATGCGCCTCACGACCCGGATCATCGCGGTCGTGGCAGCAATCTGCGGGATCGCGTCCGTCGCGACAGCCTGCGGAAACGACGTCGCCACCGAGCCCAGCAAAGACAGCGACCCGGTGGTCGTCGAGATCAACTTCTCCGGTGACTCGGTCGACCCGCACGGGAGCCAGGTCGACGTCCCCGTCGGCCACGGGGTCGAGCTCGACGTGACCGCCGACGCCGCCGGCGAGATCCACGTGCACTCCGACCCCGAGCAGTCCGCGGCCTACGGCGTGGGCACCACGCGGATCAGCCTGGGCTCGTTCGAGATCCCTGGTCAGTACGAGGTGGAGTCACACACTCTCGGCAAGACCATCGTCACCCTCGAGGTGCAGTGAACCATTCCTCGGGGATCCTCACCCACGGAGTGGGGGGTCGCCAGGACCTCCCCCTGCCACTCGAGTACGTCATCGCGGGCGCCGTCCTCGCCCTCCTCGTCTCCTTCGGGCTGCTGGTGCTGACCACCAAGCGCGCCGCCGAGGGCCAGGTGGTTGGCCCAGAGAGTCCGCAGAGCCGCAACCCACGCGGCTGGCCGCTGCCTCGTCTCGGGCGTGTCGTCGACTCCCCCGCCTGGATCGCACTGTGGCGCGTCGTCGGCCTGCTGATCTTCGCCTACTTCGTACTAGTCGCCTTCGCCGGCTCCGACAACGCCAACAACCCGATCTTCGGGATGACGTACGTCTGGCTGTGGGTCGGCCTCGTCCCGTTCTCCCTGCTCTTCGGACGGGTCTGGAGGGCGATCAGCCCGGCGCGCACGATCGTGGCCGGACTGACGTGGCTGCGCGGTGCCGGCGATCCGCCGCTGCGCCTGCCCGAGCGTCTCGGCTACTGGCCGGCAGCGTTCGCGCTGCTCGCCTTCGCCTGGCTCGAGCTGGTCTACCCGGAGAACAACTACCTCGGCCCCGTACGCCTGTGGCTGGCCCTCTACCTGGCCGTGATGATCCTCGGCGGGGTGCTCTTCGGCGAGGAGTTCCTGGAGCGCTGCGACCCGTTCGAGGTCTACTCCTCGCTGACCGCGCGCCTGTCGGTGTGGGGACGTACGCAGGCCGGCAACCTGGTCCTGCGGACCCCGCTCGGCAACCTGGACACCCTGCGTCCGACCCCGGGGCTGGTCGCGGTCGTCTCGGTGCTCTTCGGCACCATCGTCTACGACTCCTACCGGGAGTCGCCGACGTGGCTCCAGTTCGTGCAGAACCCGGAGATGTCGGCCGGCACCGCCTATCTGATCAGCAACATCGCGCTGGTCGCGTTCCCGCTGCTCGTGGCCGGGTTCTACTGCGCGGGAACGATGCTGACCGGCGTCGGTGACGTGCCGCGCCGGGCGCTGCCCGGCGAGCTGGCGCCCTCGCTCGTACCGATCATCGTCGGCTACGTCGTGGCCCACTACCTCAGCTATTTCTGGGAGAGCGGGCTGGCAACGCTGCGCAACGCCTCGGATCCGTTCGGAAACGGAAGCGACTGGTTCGGAACCGCGGACCTGCCGGTCTCCTATTTCTTCGCCTTCCACGCCACGCTGCTGGCCGTCATCAAGGTGGCCGCGGTGATCACCGGACACGTGCTGGGAGTCTGGTCTGCCCACATTCGGGCGCTGCAAGTTCTCCCGAAGCAGCACCTGGTGACCGGGCAGATTCCGCTTCTGCTCACGATGGTCGGCTTCACTGTCGGTGGGTTGTACCTGCTCTTCGCTGCCTAGCACCTCGCTGCTTCACGGTTCACCCACCTCGCATCCACAAAGCAGCGCAACAGTACCTAATGCGGACTAACAGGTTGGCTCGATGGTTTACGGCCGCTTGCAGAGTCTGGGAGACTGATCCTTATGTCTGGTACCCCCCGCTTCCTGACTCTTGCCGACGTCGCCGAGGTGCTCAACACCTCGAGCGCACAGGTCTATGCCCTTGTCCGCCGTGGTGAGCTCCCTGCCATCAAGATCGGCGGACGCGGCCAGTGGCGCGTTGAGTCCAGCGTCCTCGAGAAGTTCATCGATGACATGTACTCGCAGACCAAGGCCTTTGTGGCCGACCACCCGTTCGTCGAGGCAGAGGCCGCTACGCCCGCTGCCACGCCGGACGCTTCTTGAGTCAAAGCAACCTCAACCCCCCACAACTAAACCTTCCCCACAACAACGCGAAGAGCTGCCAGGCATGTGCCGAGCAGCTCTTCGCGTCTTTCCCTGCCGTCAGGCGAGGTTCTCGGTCTGCGCCTCCAGCTTGATCTTGAGCTGGTGGCGGGCGCCGTTGCGCATCACCGTGAACTCGACCGTCTCCCCCGGCTGGTGGGCACGGATGGCGACGATCATGCCGATCCCGTCGGTGACGGTGACGTCTCCCACCTTGGTGACCCGGTCGCCGTCCTTGAGCCCACCGGCGGCCGCCGGCGAGCCGGCCTCGACCACCGAGATCAGTGCTCCGTTGTGGTCGGCGGCCTGCACGTCGACGGAGGCGCCCACGATCGGGTAGGTGGCCTTGCCTGTCTTCAGGATCTGCGCGGCGGTCACCTTGACCTGGTCGATCGGGATCGCGAAGCCGACGCCGATGCTGCCGCCCTCTCCGCCCTCGCCGCCACCTGCGGTCGCGATGGCCGAGTTGACCCCGATGACCTGGCCGACCAGGTTGACCAGCGGACCGCCGGAGTTGCCGGGGTTGATCGCCGCATCGGTCTGGACGGCGTTGATGTAGGAGGTGTCGTCCTCGGTCTGCCCGGTGCTCACCGGGCGCTGGAGCGCGCTGACGATGCCCGAGGTCACCGTGGAGCTGAGGCCCAGCGGCGAGCCGATGGCGACGACGCCCTCACCGATCCTCAGCCGCGAGGTGCTACCGAGCGAGGCAGGCTCGAGCTCCTTGACCTCGGGAACGTCGAGGACCGCGAGGTCATAGACGGCGCTGCGCCCGATCACGTCGGCCTTGTAGCGGCGACCCTTGTGGTCGACCACCTCGATGCTGCCCTTGGCCTTGGCCGCGTCGGCGACCACGTGGTTGTTGGTCACCACGTGGCCGTTTCGGTCGAAGACGAAACCGGAGCCGGTCGCGGCGTCCTCCACACCCTGGTACTCGGCGAAGATCTGGACCGTCGAGGGCAGCAGCGTCGCGGCCACCTTCACGATGCTGGCGTCGTCGCCCGCCAGGGGCGCGTCGGTCTCGATCGAGCCCGGTTCGAGCCCGCCGCCGGCCAGGCTCGACATGTCGTCCTGGTCCTCGAGCACTCCGCCCGCATAGCCTCCCAGCACCCCGAGCAGGAACGCGACGGCGGCCGCGAGCGCCCAGATCGGGCCGGGGACGCGGCGGCGCTGCGAGGAGTCGGTCCGGAGTGAGGACGGTGGCGGCGCAGGCGGTCCCTCGAACCCGGGCAGGGACCCGCCCGGCGGTGGCGGCACCATCGGCGGCAGCGGAGCGGTGTCGGCGGCTGGAGCCGGCGCGGCGGCAGGCCGGGGCATCCCCGGCAACGGCACCTCGGCCGTGTCCCGCTCGTCCTCGACAAGGTCGTCAGGGGACGACTGTCCGGCCGGAGGCACGCTGGACGGTGGTGCCCAGCGGGAGATCGGCCGCGACTGGTCGTCTTGTGGTTCCTGCGTCACGACACCCATTCTTCCCACTCGCCCCAACAATGGGCAGCCCGGGTCTCGTGTCGTGTCGCTGGGCCGACGCTCAGCGGCGTACGTGGGCGACGACGGGGGCGCCCGGGGTTCCCGGGAGCTGGGTGACCGCGGTGACCGGGAGGTTCCTCGGGACCGGCGCGTCGGCGGGCGCGGCGGCGAAGGTGAACATGCCGAAGACGGCAGCACCGACGGCACCGCCACCGGCGGCGACCATCACCAACGTACGCCGCATCGACCGGGGGTCGGTGTAGGGCTCTTCGAGGCGATGTCCTGAACCTGTCGAAGGGTCGTCTGCCGGCCATACCGAGGCGGCCAGGGCGCCGCCGCGGAGCGAGCCCTTCAGGTCGGCCGGTGCGGTGACACCGGGATCGACTCCGAGACCCGCCAGGCGTCGCTTGAGCCAGCCCTCACGCTCCACGGCGCGGCGGCAGGCGCAGCACTCGTGCACGTGCGACCAGGCCCGCTCCTCCTCCGCCGCCGGGAGCTGGCCGTCGAGAAGGGCGCTGGTGCGCGCCCCGAGGTGGTTGCCCAGAAGACTCATGCCGGCACCTCCGTCGAGGAGAGCGAAGAATACGGACCTGCCGGCCTGAGGCTGGTCGCTCGCTGGCGCTCGCTCATGAAGCCCCGCCCCACAACACCTTGGGCCCGGAGTGACGCAGGCGTCCGCCGCGCGGGGCGCGGTGGGCGAGAGCGTCACGGAGCATCGCCCGGCCGCGGTGGATACGCGAGCGGACGGTGCCGAGCTTGGCACCGAGGATCTCGGAGATCTCCTCATAGGAGAGCCCCTCCACATCACAGAGCACGACCGCGGCCCGGAAGTCGGGCGGCAGTGTGGCCAGCGCGCGCTCGATGTCGTCGTCGAAGCGCTGGTCGGTGTAGGCCACGTCCGGCGTCGGGCCGCTGCTCGTCAGGCGCGAGGCGCGCTCGTCGGAGAGGGCATCGAAGCGGATCCGCTGCTTGCGACGGGCCTGGTCGAGGAAGAGGTTGGTGGTGATCCGGTGCAGCCAGCCCTCGAAGGTGCCGGGGCTGTAGGTGTCGAGAGAGCGGAAGACGCGCACGAAGACCTCCTGGGTGAGGTCCTCGGCGTCGTGGCGGTTGCCGGTGAGACGGTAAGCGAGCCGGTAGACCCGGTCGGAGTGCTTCTCCACGATCTCGTCCCACGTCGGAATTCCCGGCTCTACGGTCGGGGCCTGCGTGGGTTCCGCGGTCATGGTGCTCCTGTCGACTGTCTCGCTGATCGCTGACATCTCCTACGGTAGATCGCCTGGGGCCGGAAGGGCTGAGAGTTGCCTGTGAGGCTCCTATTTTTCCTCTTCCTGTGCTCTTCCAACGCACGAGTTGGATCAGGCGTTCCCGCACCGTTACGCGAAACAGGTTAGGTTTTGCGGTGTGACCAGCCCTGTCTCGACCGCAAGTTGGACCTACGCCGACGAGTTCGTCGCGGAGGACGACCTCCTCGCTGCCGCCCGCTCCCGGGCCGAGGAGGTCGGCGTCGCGCCGATCGGGTCCGGCGGCGGCGCCGCGCTGCGCTTCCTCGCCTCCGTCCTCGATGCCAAGAACGTCGTCGAGGTCGGCACCGGCACCGGCGTCTCCGGGCTGTGGCTGCTGCGCGGCATGCGTCCCGACGGCGTCCTGACCACCGTCGACATCGAGACCGAGCACCAGCGGCTGGCCCGCCAGAGCTTCACCGAGGCCGGCTTCGGTCAGCGGCAGGCCCGATGCATCGCCGGCGCCGCCCTCGACGTCCTCCCCCGCTTGACGGACAACCACTACGACATCGTCTTCGTCGACGGCGACAAGACGGAGTACGCCGCCTATCTCAAGGAGGCCCTGCGTCTGCTCCGGCCGGGCGGCGTCGTCGCCTTCGACAACGCGCTGTGGCACGACCGCGTGGCGGACCCGTCCGTACGCGACGAGGAGACCGCCACCATCCGCGAGCTCAACCAGCAGGTCGCCGACAACGACGACCTGATCCCGCTGCTGCTCCCGGTGGGCGACGGACTCCTGCTCGCCCGCAAGATCTAGCCGAGACGTCACCTACGTCGGCCGAGGCGTCACTCGCGTCGGCCGAGTGGTCACGTACGTGCCAACTCGGCCGACCTGACTGACCTCTCGGCCGACGGGGGTGACGGCTCGTCAGGAACCGACGCCGGCCAGGGGGTCGGCGTCGGCGAGCCAGGTGAGGAGGACCCGGGCACCGAAGCCGGTGGGGCCGGGAGTGAGCTCGTGGACGTCGGCGTACGCATCACCGCAGGCGACGTCGATGTGGGCCCACGGGATGCCACCGGTGAAGTGGTGCAGGAAGAGCGCGGCGGTGATCGCACCGGGCCCACCGGGGGCGTTGTCGGCGTCGGCGACCTTCGAAGCGAGCTTGTCCTCGTAGTCGGCGGTCAACGGCATCCGCCACAAGGTCTCGCCGGAGACCTCGGAGGCCTCGGCGAGCAGCGTGGCGAGCGCGTCGTCGTCGGCGAAGTAGCCGGCCATCGTCTGCCCGAGCGCGACCCGCATCGCACCGGTGAGGGTGGCGATGTCGACCAGGGCGGCCGGTTTGATCTTGTCCACGGCGTACGCCATCGCGTCGGCCAGCACCAGGCGGCCCTCCGCGTCGGTGTTGGTGACCTCGGAGGTGCGGCCACCGTAGTGGGTGATCACGTCGCCGGGGCGCAGCGCCGAGCCGGAGATGGCGTTCTCCGCGGAGGCGATGAGCCCGACCACCTTGACCGGGCAGCCGATCTCGGCCAGCGCCGACATCACCGCGAGCACCACCGCGCCCCCGGTCATGTCGCGCTTCATGTTGAGCATGCCGTCACCGGGCTTGATGTTGAGCCCGCCGGTGTCGAAGGTGATGCCCTTGCCGACCAGCACCACCGTCGGTGTCGACCTCAACGAGTTCAGCCGCCCCGTCTTGCGCGGGGTGTAGTCGAGCCGGATCAGCCTCGGCGGGGTCACCGAGCCCTGGCCGACCGCGACGATGCCTCCGAAACCCTCCGCCGCGAGCTCCTTCTCGTCCCAGACGGTGACCTTCAAGGCGCTCTCGGCGGCCAGGGACGTCGCCTGCTCGGCGAGCCAGACAGGGTTCTTGAGGTTGCTCGGGACCGAGGAGAAGAACCGCGCGCGCCAGCCGGCGCGCGCGATCGCCTGAGCCCGGTCCAACGCTGCCGCCTGGTCGTCGCCGAGGTCGGCCAGCGTGATCGTCTCCACCGGTGTCCACGGGGCGCCCTCGGAGCGCCAGTGGAAGAGGAAGGACCCCAGCGTCGCACCGACCACGAACGGCTCCAGCCCGACCTCCGGGTCGGCCGCCGGAATGGTCGTGACCACCTCGGACCGATCCCTCACAGCGCGTGCCAGCGCGGCCCCCGCCCTCCGGAAGTCGTCGCGCCGTTGCGCGCCGACACCGATCAGCAGGATCTGACGCAGGGTGCCCGAGCCGGTGACGGCGTACGTCGTCACCTCACCGGCACTACCGGTGGCACCTTCGTACTCGAGGTGACCGAGGAGGTCGTGTCGGTCGCCGAGGTCGGCGGCACCGGGGCCGATGACCAATGCATCCTCGCCCGGGATGACCGGCAGCGCGATGATCTCGGCATCGAGGCTCTCCGGACCGAGCGGGCTGAGCGTGAAGGTGGGCGGTGTGACCTGGGACGGCAGAGCCGGTGACGGCAGCGTTGTGGTCATCTACGCGTTCAGCCCAAGACCTTTGATCTCTTCGCCGAGCGCAGCGGCCTCTTCGGCGTTCAGTTCGACGACCAACCGGCCACCACCCTCGAGCGGGACCCGCATCACGATGCCCCGACCCTCCTTGGTGACCTCCAGCGGACCGTCTCCCGTCCGCGGCTTCATCGCCGCCATGCGGCACCTTCTTCCGTGTCTCGCGTGTCGGCGCTCACCTGCCGGATGGCCTCGGAGCGCGCTTTGCACGTCCATTATCCCTCATCAGGTCAGCAGACCTGACGGCAAGGTGGGAGTTTCGGCGGGTTGACCTGCCTTCGAACCTGTCAGATGACCGAGGTCCCATAGGCCCAGGTCAGCCAGATCGCGAGGATCACCAGCGTGAGGTGCACCACGATCACCGCTCCGGAGGACTCGTGGAAGGCGTCACCGCGGTCGCGCGGGTCGTCTCCGACGGGCCGGTCGTAGGCGTCTTCGTAGCGCTCGTCGTAGCCGCGGTCGTAGGCCTCGTCGCGATGTCCTGAGCCTGCCGGAGGGTAGTCGTAACCCGGCGCATACGCCTGGTCGTAACCCTCCTCGTATCCCGGCTCATATCCCGGCTCATAGCCCGCGTGAGCCGCCTCGTCGTAGCCCGCGTCCCGCTGACGCCGACGCGGCCGCGCCTCGGGCGCGGGCGGAGTCTGGACAGGGGGTTCGGCTCGTTCCCGGTCCTGCGGGCCGTAGGACTCGAAGGAGTAGGGATCGTACGTCTCGGGCCGCTGCTCCGCCCGGCGGCCGGACTGCCGGCTCGGCGCCGGAGCCGGCGCGGGCTGAGGCTGGGCCTGGGGCGCGGGCTGAGGGGCGGGCCGGGGTGCCGGACGCGGCGCGCGCGGCGGGTTCGGCTGCTGCTGGCCCGGGTAGTCCGAGTAGCTGCTGTCGCGCCGGTACCGGCGGTCGGCGAACTCGTCGTGGCTGTCGTTGCGACGGTCGTCGTAGCGATCGTCGTAGCCGCGCGAGCGGCGCTGCGGCGGCTCCTGACGGCGGCCCCACGGGTCCTGGCCGCTCTGGCTGCGGCCCGGCCCGCCCTGACCCGGCTGAGGCTGCTCGGGAGCGGGGCGCTGCGGGGCCGGACGCTGAGTGGCCGGACGCTGGGGAGCCGGACGCTCTCGCATCGGCTTCTCCGGGGCTCGCCGCTCCGGTGCGGGTCGCACGGGAGCCGGGCGGTCCTGCCGCGGCCGAGCCGGAGCCTCAGGGGCAGGCTGGGGTCCGGGCTGGGGCCTGGGCTGGTGACGTACGGGCTGCTGAGGGGCCGGCGGCTGAGGTGCGGCTGCCCGTCGCGGAGGCCGCTGCTGGGAGGGCTGAGGTTGCGGTGCGGGCGGCGGCGGTGCCTGGCGTCCGGCCACCCGTCGACCGATCTGCCCGTCCCGCGCCGGTGCCGGGGCCGGGGCCGGGGCCGGGGCGGGAGCAGGTGCTGGTGCCGGGGCAGGTGCGGGAGCCGGAGCGGGCGGCGGAGCAGGTGAGGGGTCACGCTCGACCGGCGCCATCACGGCGGTCTCCTCGACACCGGACGCTGCTCGCCGGGGCTCGGGCCGGCGTTCGGCCGCGCGCCCCTGCTGAGCCGCGGGCTGGGCGACGGGCTGAGGAACAGGCTGCTGAACCGGTCTGCGCGGGTCGGCGTACCCCGACCGGTCGTCGAGCTCGGGATAGTCGGCCGAGTCGGCGTAGCCCGTCTCGTCGTAGCCGTAGCCGTCCTCTGCGTATCCCTGGGCATAACCCTGGGCGTACTCCTCCTCGTAGCCATCCCCGTAGCCGTCGTAGCCCTCGTCGTAGCCGTAGTCGTCGTGGACGCCGGCCGCGGCGCGCTGCTCCTTGAGTCGGCGGACGAGCAGGTAGAGGCCCGCGATGGCGGCGAGCCAGATCCCGAAGAGACCGATCACCCCCGGGACGTCACCGCCGAGGAAGAACGAGGGCGGCGAGACGAGGAAGAGGACCCAGACGAGCAGACCGGCTGCGCCGGCGTACAGGTGGATCTTGGGTGGCAGCCCCGGCTCCTGCGGCTGCAGGAGATGCGGCTTCAGGTAGGTGAGCGCGACGATCACCGCGACCAGGGCGGTCACGGCGTAGACGAGTACGGCAGCGAAGCTCACGGCAGCGATTCTGTCCTAGACGTCGGGCGAGCCCGAATCGGGCTCGGGCGTATGTGATGTGAGTCCCCCGACTCCGACCTCGGCATCGGCATCGCCGGCCGCGGTCGACTCACGCCATTCTGCCTCCTCGGCAAGGCGGGCGATCAGCGCGTCCACCTCGTCCATCCGGTAGCCGCGAAGGGCCACCGAGAAATGTACGCGGCGCAGGTCTGCCGCCTCCAGGACGCGGTCGCGGGGCACCAGGGCGTCGGGCTGGTCGCCGTACTCCTCCCCCATCGGCGCGCCCGCCCCGGCGGCTACGAGGGCGACTCCGCCGAGAGCCAGCACGATGAGTGCCGCGAAGATCCAACCCATCGCCTCAGTCACGCGCCTTCAGCATCAGCTCGACCGCCTCGTCCACGTCGTCGGTGAGCGTGATCATGTCCAGGTCGCTCTGCTTGATCCGGCCGTCGGCGAGCATCGTCTCGCGCATCCAGTCGAGCAGCCCCTGCCAGTGCTCCACGCCCATCAGCACGATCGGGAACTGGGTGATCTTCTTGGTCTGGGAGAGCGTCATCGCCTCGAAGAGCTCGTCCATGGTGCCGAGGCCGCCGGGCATGACGACGTAGCCCTGGGAGTACTTCACGAACATCATCTTCCGCACGAAGAAGTAGCGGAAGTTGAGCCCGAAGCTGACGTAGTCGTTGAGCCTGGCTTCGAAGGGCAGCTCGATACCGAGGCCGATCGACTCGCCGCCGGCCTCGAGGGCGCCCTTGTTGGCCGCCTCCATCGTGCCCGGCCCGCCGCCGGTGATCACCACGAAGCCGGCCTCGGCCAGGCCGCGGCCGATCGCCTCGGCCTGGGCGTAGGTCGGGTGGTCCTGGGGTGTGCGCGCCGAGCCGAAGACGCTGATCGCCGGGCCGATCTCGGAGAGGTCGTTGAACCCCTCGACGAACTCGGCCTGGATCTTCATGACCCGCCACGGGTCGGTGTGGACCCAGTCGCCGTGGCCGGAGCTGTCCAGCAGTCGCTGGTCGGTGGTGCTACCGGCGGGGCGCCACTTGGTGGGGCGCGGGCCGGAGCCGCTGCGTCGGGTCATGCGGTCAACCAATCACGAAGGGCCTGCTCGCAGGTGGTGATCTCGGAGATCCGCACGTGCTCGTCGGCCTTGTGGGCGAACATCGGGTCACCTGGACCATAGTTGACCGCCGGTATGCCGAGGACCGTGAACCGCGCCACATCGGTCCAGCCGAACTTGGGCCCGACCTCGCCGCCGACCGCGTCGATGAAGGCCTTGGCCGCCGGCCGGTCGAGGCCCGGCAGCGCCCCGGGCGCGGAGTCGGTCAGGGTCACGTCGTAGCCCTCGAAGAACTCGGTCACGAACGCCAGCGCCTCCTCCTCGCTCCGGTCCGGCGCGAAGCGGTAGTTGACCGTGACGACGCACTCGTCGGGGACGACGTTGCCCGCCACTCCCCCGGCGACGAAGACCGCGTTGAGGCCCTCGTGGTACTCCAGCCCGTCGATGACCGGCTTGCGCGGGACGTACGACTCCAGGCGGCGCAGCACCTCGCCGGCCTTGTGGATGGCGTTGACGCCGCGCCAGGCGCGGGCGCTGTGGGAGCGCTCGCCGGTGGTGCGCACCTCGACCCGCAGCGTGCCCTGGCAGCCGGCCTCGACGCCGGCGTTGGAGGGCTCCATCAGGATCGCGAAGTCTCCGGCGAGAAGGTCGGGCTCGCCGGCCGCGAGCTTGCCGAGGCCGTTGTGGACGGCTTCGATCTCCTCCGCGTCGTAGAAGACGTACGTCACGTCGCGGTTGGGCGCCTGAAGGGTGGCGGCGAGCTTGAGGATGACCGCGTCACCGGACTTCATGTCGCAGGCGCCGAGGCCGTGCAGGATGCCGGTGGCCTCGTCGAGGCGGCTCGGGAAGTTGCCGTTGACCGGCACGGTGTCGAGATGACCCGCGATGACCACCCGCTCAGGGAGGCCGAGGTCGGTGCGCGCCACGATCGAGTTGCCGCGCCGCTCGACGACGAGGTGGTCGTACGCGGTCAGCGCCCGCTCCACCGCGTCGGCCAGCTCCAGCTCGTCGAGGCTCACCGAATTGATGTCCATCAGCTGCCGGGTCAGCGTCACCACGTCGGTCGTCAGGTCGATCTCGGGAGTGTCAGGACTGGTTGTCACAGGCGTTAGTCAACCAGCCCTCCATGAGAACTCGACGCCTGGATCCCGGACATCCGCCCGCGCGCTCGACTCACGCGCTAGATTCTGGAGTTAACGACTCGACTTAATGGAGAGAGGGGTTGATGAGCGTGGTGCTGCGTACGCCCCTCTTCGACGAGTCCGACCCGCTGCGCCTCTCCGGCGGCGGCACGCTGGCGCCCGTCGAGGTCGCCTACGCGACCTACGGCGAGCTCGCCCCCGCCCGCGACAACGTCGTCTTCATCGCCCACGCGCTCACCGGCGACGCCGAGGCCGCGCAGTGGTGGCCGACCATGGTGGGGCCGGGCAGGCCGGTCGACACGGACCGGTTCTTCGTGGTCTGCGCCAACCTCCTCGGCGGCTGCCGCGGCACCACCGGCCCGTCCTCGACCGACCCCGCCACCGGCCGGGCTCGAGGGCTCGGCTTCCCGATGATCTCGGTCGCCGACCTGGTCACCGTCCACCGCCGGCTGCTGGCCCACCTCGGCATCGAGAAGCTCTACGCCGCCGTCGGCGGGTCGCTCGGCGGCATGCAGGTCCTGCAGTGGGCCGCCGACGCCCCCGGCCAGATCGAGCGAGCGGTCCTGGTCGCCGCCTCCGCCCGGTTGAGCACGCAGAACATCGCGCTCTCGAACATCGCCCGGCAGGCGATCCTGCGCGACCCCGACTTCCGCGGCGGGCGCTACCCGGACGACGGCGTCGTCCCCGTCAACGGGCTCTCGGTGGCGCGGATGCTCGGCCACGTCACCTACGTCTCCGAGCCCGGACTGGAGGCGAAGTTCGGCCGCTCCCGGCGGGGCGGTTCGGCTCCGGGCTTCGGGATCGACTTCGAGATCGAGAGCTATCTCGACCACCAGGCGAGCTCGTTCGTCGACCGCTTCGACGCGCTCTCCTACCTCTACCTCTCCCGCCTCCTCGACTACTTCGACCCCTTCGCCGACGACGGCTTCGCGAAGGCGATCCGGGACACCCGGTTCCAGGTGATCTCCTTCGACTCCGACTGGCGCTTCGGGACCTCCCACTCGGTCCTGATCGAGAAGGAGCTCCGTCGCACCGGCGTCGACGTCGAGCGTCACGAGATCGCCTCGACCTGGGGCCACGACTCGTTCCTGCTCGACCCACCGGGCTACCTCGACCTCGTCCGAACCTTCCTGTCCGATAACGCCTAGGAGATTCATGACCGACCACACGTACGGCTTCAACACCCGTGCGATCCATGCCGGCAACATCCCCGACGCCGCCCAGGGCGCCCGGGCACTGCCGATCTACCAGTCGGCGTCGTTCGTCTTCGATGACACCGCCGATGCCGCGGCGCGCTTCGCGCTGCAGAAGTACGGCAACATCTACACCCGCGTCGGCAACCCGACCGTCGCCGCGTTCGAGGAACGTGTGGCCTCCCTGGAAGGTGGCATCGGGGCGGTCGCCACCGCGTCCGGTCTCTCCGCCGAGTTCGTCACCTTCGCCTCGTTGGCCGGCGCGGGCGACCACATCGTCGCCTCGGCACAGCTCTACGGCGGCTCGGTCACCCAGCTGGACGTCACCCTGCGCCGCTTCGGGGTGTCGACCACCTTCGTGTCCTCCTCGGACCCCGAGGCGTACGCAGCGGCGATCCGCCCCGAGACCAAGCTGGTCTTCGCCGAGACCGTCGCCAACCCGTCGGGCGACATCGCCGACCTGGCCGGGCTGGCCGACGTCGCCCACGCGCACGGAGTGCCGCTGGTCGTCGACTCGACCATCCCGACGCCGTACCTGTCCCGGCCGATCGAGTGGGGCGCCGACATCGTGGTGCACTCGGCGACCAAGTTCCTCGGCGGGCACGGGACCACGCTCGGCGGCGTCGTCGTCGAGTCCGGCCGCTTCGAGTACTCACCCGAGCGGTTCCCGCTCTTTCACGAACCGGTCGAGCACTACGGCGGGCTCTCGTGGTGGGGCAACTTCGGCGAGTACGCCTTCCTCACCCGGCTCCGCGCCGAGCACCTGCGCAACGTCGGCGCGACCTTGTCACCCCAGTCGGCATGGCAGCTCGCCCTCGGCGTCGAGACCCTGGCGCTGCGGGTCCAGCGCCACGTCGAGAACGCGCGGATCGTCGCCGAGTGGCTCGACGCCGACCCACGGGTCGAGCACGTCCGCTGGGCCGGGCTGCCCTCTCATCCGCACCATGAGCGGGCCCAGAAGTATCTGCCCCAGGGCCCCGGCAGCGTCTTCTCGTTCGACATCGCAGGCGGCCGGGCGGCCGGCGAGCGGTTCATCGAGTCGGTCGAGCTGGCCAGCCACCTGGCCAACATCGGCGACGCCAAGACCCTGGTCATCCACCCCGCCTCGACCACCCACCGCCAGCTCAGCGAGTCGCGGCTGACCGAGGCCGGCGTCTCCCCCGGCCTGGTCCGGATCAGCGTCGGCATCGAGGACGCCGACGACATCGTCTTCGACCTCGACCAGGCGCTCACCGCCGCCGTACCAACGGTCTCGGGCTCCGCTTCGACCAGGAAGGACTCCTGATGACCATCACCCAGATCCCGCACGAGCCGACCGCACGCGAACGCCAGGGGCTGCTCCGGGCCGCGAGGTCGATCGCGATCGTCGGCTTCTCACCCAACACCGCCCGATCGAGCTACTACGTCGCCACCTACCTCGCCCAGGACACCGATTACCGGCTCTACTTCATCAACCCGAACGCCGCGGGCCGCGAGGTGCTGGGCCTGCCGGTCTACGCGAGCCTGGCCGACCTCCCGGAGACCCCCGACATCGTCGACGTCTTCCGCCGGGCCAGCGACCTGCCCGCCGTCGTCGAGGAGGTGATCGCACTGGGCTCGCCGGTGGTCTGGTTCCAGCTCGGGCTGACCAACGACGAGGCCGCGTCGACAGCGCGCGACGCCGGGCTGACGGTCGCCCAGAACCGCTGCCTCAAGATCGAGCACGCCCGGTTCCACGGCGGCCTGCACCTGGCCGGCTTCGACACCGGCGTGATCTCGGCACGCCGGACCGCGCGATGAGACCTCCTGCTTAGTCGAGTTAGTTAGTCTATTATATCAAGTAAGACAGTCCCTCGACCCCGGAGTGTTCTCATGAGCATCGATTCACAGACACAGCTCAACGATGTCGACCTCGCCGCCGTCGGCAACCTCGTCCAGGCGATCCAGGACGATCCCGCCAAGGCACGTACGACCTGGGCCGCCCACGTGACCTGGAAGGGCGCCTTCGCGTCCGAGGCGAAGATCCGTTCCTTCGAGCCCACGCAGTCCGACGAGCCCGCGGGTCTCGGGGGCGGCGACGCCGCGGCCAACCCCGTCGAGCAGCTTCTCGGCGCGCTGGGCAACTGCCTCGCCGTCGGCTACGCGGCCAACGCCTCGGTCGCCGGGATCGAGCTCGACGACCTGCGCATCGACCTCAAGGGCGACGTCGACCTCAAGGTCTTCCTCGGCCTCGCCGAGGGCCACGCCGGCTTCGACGCGATCGACGCCGTGGTCACCATCGCCTCCGAGGCGCCTCGCGAGGAGCTGGAGGCGCTCCACACCAAGGTGCTCGCCAGCTCACCCGTCGGCCACACACTCAACAGCGCGGTCCCGGTCAACGTCTCGCTGGCCTGACAGTCCCCACCACCCATCCACGCCCCATCCACACCCATCGAAACGAGGAAATCACCATGACAGAGACCACCGTCGACAACGGCGTCAACGTCGAAGCCCTGCTCGGCGCGCGGGCCGCGCTGCAGGAGACCCCGGAGGCCGCCAAGTTCACCTGGCGCGCCACCAACACCTGGGTCAAGGGCACCCACTCCAAGAGCAAGGTCGAGGGCTTCTTCGGCCTCGGCGAGGAGCAGGAGGCCGGGCGCTCCTTCGAGTCCGACGGCGACCACCCGCCGCAGTTCGCCGCCGACAACCAGGGCCCGACCCCGGTCGAGACGGTCCTGGTGGCCCTCGGCGGCTGCCTGACCGCCGGCGTCGCCGCCGTCGCCCAGCAGCGCGGCATCCAGCTCAACTCCGTCACCGCGACGATCGAGGGCGACCGCGACATCCGCGGCATCCTCGGCGCCGACGCCGACGTCCGCAACGGCTTCACCGGCGTACGCGTGAACTACTCGATCGACGCCGACGCCTCCCCCGAGGACGTGGAGGCACTGGTCGCGCAGTCGCAGAAGCGCTCGGCCGTCTTCGACATCCTCACCAACCCGACCGCGGTCAGCGTCTCGGTCTCGTGACCATGAGTGTCCCGTCTCGCCGCACCACGGTCGCGGTGATCGGGGCGGGGCACAGCGGCCTCGCGGTGAGCCACCGACTCGGTGCCGAGGGGATCGACCATGTCGTCCTCGAGCGCGGGCAGGTCGCTCACTCGTGGCGTACGCAGCGCTGGGACTCGCTCCGCCTGCTCACCCCGGGCTGGATGAACCGGCTGCCCGGGCTCGCCGACCCGCTGCTCGGCCCCGCCGAGGCCGACGAGTTCCTCACCGCGGCCCAGGTCGCCTCGCTGGTCGCCGGCTATGCCGACGTGATCGCGGCCCCCGTGCACGACAACGTCGAGGTCTACCGGGTCTCCCCCGGTCAGAACGGTTTTCTGGTCGAGACCTCCGCAGGTCCCTGGACGGCGGAGCACGTCGTGCTCGCCACCGGTTCCGTACGCGGCGTGGTGCCCACCCTCGCCGCCGACCTGCCGCCCGGCCTGCCCTCGGTGCACGCCATCGACTACCGGCGGCCCTCCCGGCTCCCGCCCGGCGGGGTGCTGGTGGTCGGAGCGGCCGCCAGCGGCGTACAGATCGCGGCGGAGCTGCAGGCCTCGGGTCGCCAGGTCACCCTCGCCGTCGGCGAGCACGTCCGGGTGCCGCGCCGCTACCGCGGGCGCGACATCTTCGCCTGGATCGAGGAGGCGGGCATCCTCGACGAGCGCTGGGACGAGCTCGAGGACGTCACCCGCGCCCGGCGGCTCTCCTCCTTCCAGCTCGTCGGCGGCACCACCACGCTCGACCTCAACACACTCCAGGAGGCAGGGGTCCGCGTGGTCGGCAAGCTGGCCGGGCTGCGCGACGGTTCCGCGCTCTTCTCCGGCTCGCTGGCCAACCTGGCGGCGCTGGCCGACCTCAAGGCCAACCGGCTGCTGAGCGGCATCGACCAGACCTTCGGCGGCACCGGCGAGCGGCTCGAGCCGACCCGTGTGCCCGAGCCGCTGCTGTCGCTCTCGCTGACCTCCGGCGAGATCGGCTCGGTGGTGTGGGCGACCGGTATCAAGCCCGACCACGGCTTCCTCGACGCCGATGTCTTCGACCACAAGGGCGCGATCCGCCACCACGGCGGCATCACCGACCTGCCCGGCCTCTACGTCACCGGCCTGCCCGTCCTGCGCCGTCGCCGCTCGACCTACATCGACGGCGCCCGCGACGACTCCGCCGACCTGGTCGAACACCTCTCCCAGCACTTGGCCACCCCCGCCCGCCGCACCGCCGGCTGAACCCCCCGCAACGCCGAGTCGGCTCGTCTTGACGAGCCGACTCGGCGACGTCTTCGGTCAAAACGAGCCGACTCGGCAGCGTTTGTCGTCAGAACGAGCCGACTCGGCTAACGGCCGACGTGCGCGAGGACGCCGTCGATGATCCGGGCCAGCCCGTAGTCGAGCTCGCGCGCGGGGTCGGTGGCCGCCTGGTAGGCCTCACCTGCAGCGGTGCCGACCCGGTTGGCCAGCGGGTAGTGGCTGCCCGCCATGACCTCGCTCAGGGTGTCGTAGTTGGCCTCCCACCACTGCGACTCGGTCATCCCGGTGACCTGCTCGGCGCGGCGCTTCATCAGCTCGCTGCGGGCGATGTTGCCGGCGAACCCGATCAGCACGGCGACCGTCTGGTCCATCTCCAGGTCGGTGAGCCCGATCCCGTCGACGGCGCTCAGCTGCCACTCGTAGCGGTCGCTCATGTTGGGCCCCAGCCAGGGGCGTACGTCCTGCACCTCGAGCAGCCACGGATGGGCCCGGAGCTCGTCGTGCGCGAGGTTGGCGACCAGCTCGAGGCGCTTGCGCGGGTCCGCGGGCAGCTCCGGGAGCTCGGTGCGGCCGGTCACCTGGTCGGCCATGAGCACCAGCAGTGCGTCGCGGTTGGGCACGTAGGAGTAGAGCGTCATCGCCCCCAGGCCGAAGCGCTGGGCGATGGCGCGCATCGTCACCGCGGCCAGACCCTCGGCGTCGGCGAGATCGATCGCGGCGTCGACGATCTCGTCGACGCTCACCTTCTGCTTCGGCCCCCGCTTCGCCCTCGGCTCCTCGCGCGCCCCGGTCCGATGGCGCCACAGCAGGCGCAGGGACGGGTCCGACTGGTCTGGCTGATCCGGCACGTCGTTCATCGTAACCTCATCAGAAATAATTTCGTACGTCGTACGGAACAAATGCTAGAGTCGCTCCGTTGTCATTTTCGTACAGCGTACGAAATTGGAGGAACGTGGATGCCGAACGATGCGAAACCGGTGCCACCGCGCTGGCTCAAGCCGATGAACAAGGTCTTCGTGACCCTGTCGAGAACCGGGCTGGGGATGAAGGAGCTGCCCGTGCTCACCGTGCCGGGCCGCACGAGCGGCAAGCCCCGCAGCACCCCGCTCTCGGTGCTGGACCTGGACGGACGGCGCTACCTGCTCGAGGGGTTCCCGGGAGCCGACTGGGCCCGCAACGTACGTGCCGCGTCCGGTCGCGCCACGCTGCGGGTCGGCCGGTCCACCGAGGCGGTGAGCCTCGTGGAGGTCGAGGGGGACGAGGCACTGACCGTGCTCCGGCTGTGGCCGGAGCGCATGGCGGACGGGGCGAGGATCATGGCCGACGCCGGGGTGGTCACCGCGGTGACGCCGGAGGCCTTCGAGGCGGTCGCCGGCCGCTGCGCCGTGTTCCGGATCGAGGTGGGCCGATGACTCCCCTGTCCGCGCGCAACGTGCGCAAGCGCTACCGCGACACCCAGGCGCTCGACGGCCTCGACCTCGAGGTCGCCGCCGGCACCGTGCACGCCCTGCTCGGGCCCAACGGCGCCGGCAAGTCGACCGCGGTGAACGTCTTCGCGACCCTGACCCGGCCCGATGCCGGCGAGGTGCGCGTCGGCGGCCACGATGTCGTACGCCACCCCGCCCGGGTCCGCTCCACGATCGGCCTGGTCGGGCAGAGCGCCGCGCTCGACGAGGCCCTCCACGGCCGGGAGAACCTGGTGATGTTCGGCCGCCTGCACGGCCTCTCGAAGCCCGATGCCGTACGCCGCGCCAGCGACCTCCTCGACGCCTTCGGCCTCACCGAGGCCGGCGACCGGGAGGTCTCGGGCTACTCCGGCGGGATGCGCCGCCGGCTCGACATCGCCGCCGGCCTGGTCACCCGCCCGCAGATCCTCTTCCTCGACGAGCCGACCACGGGGCTGGATCCACGCGGTCGCCACGAGGTCTGGGAGATGGTGCGGCAGGTGGTCGCCGATGGGACCACGGTGCTGCTGACCACGCAGTATCTGGACGAGGCGGACCAGCTCGCCGGCATGGTCACCGTGCTCGGCGCTGGCCGGGTGATCGCCGAGGGCACACCGTCCGCGCTCAAGAGCGATCTCGGCGGCGATCGGGTGATCATCACCGCGACCGGGCCGGACGACCTCGCCCTGATCGCCGGCATCCTCGGCTCCGCTGCGGTCATCGACCCGGACCGGCTCGAGGTCACCGTCGAGGCCGGCTCGGCCGGCGGCGGCGCCGCGGTCGTGGAGGTCGTACGCAGCCTCGACTCCGCCGGCATCACGGTCGACGACGTGCTGCTGCGCCGGCCGACCCTGGACGAGGTGTTCCTCCACCTGACCGCACCCGAAGGAGCCGACCGATGACCACCCTGCGACAGACCGCGACCCAGACCTGGGTGATCACGCTTCGCGACCTCAAGCACTGGCAGCGCGAGCCGTGGGGGCCCGTGTTCGGGATCCTGTTCGCGATCATGATGCTGCTGATCTTCGGCTACCTGTTCGGCGGTGCGATCGAGATGCCGGGCGGCGGGACGTACCTGCCCTATCTGCTGCCCGGCGTGCTCGCGCTGACGATGATGTTCGGCATCGACGGCACCATGGCCGTGGTCACCGAGGACACCAAGCGCGGTGTCACCAACCGGTTCCGGTCGCTGCCGATGAGCGGGCTCGCGGTGCCGCTGGGGCGCGCGGCCGCCGATCTGGGCAACTCGGCGGTCCAGGTGGGCGTACTGATGCTCGGCGGTCTGCTGATCGGGTGGCGGATCGAGGGCTCGTTCCTCGAGGCGGCGGCCGCGGTGGGCCTCCTGCTGTGGTTGCGGCTGGCGATGCTGTGGCTGGGCATCTTCCTCGGGCTGACCCTGCGGATGGAGGGTGCCCTGACGATGGTGCAGGTGCTGGTGTGGCCGCTGGGCTTCTGCTCGGCCCTGTTCGTCTCGCCCGAGACGATGCCCGGCTGGCTCGGCTTCCTGGCGGCCTGGAACCCGGTCTCGGCGACTGCGACCGCCTGCCGCGACCTCTTCGGCAACCCGACCGGGATCACCTCCGGCGTCCTCGCCGACCATGCGATGCTCCTGGCGTTGGCCTGGCCCGCGGTCCTGCTGGCGATCTTCGTGCCGCTCTCCGTCCGCGCATTCCGGCGACTGGGCTGAGAACGGGAGAACGGGCCCGGGAAGGCGATGCCTTCCCGGGCCCGTTGACGATTGGTGAGGGTCAGGCGGTGGCCGGCTCGAGGCCGTCGGTCCCCGCCGAGGCCTTCTCCTTCGCCTGTGCCACCGCGCGGGCCAGCGACCCGAGCGCGAAGGCGACGAACAGCAGTGCCACGCCCAGGCCCGCGACCAGCGCGGAGAGACCGAAGGCGGTGACCGCGGTCAGCAGCGAGGCGCGTACGAACGACGACTCCGCGGCAACGGCGCGGATCGGGTCCTCCTGGTCCAGCTCGGCGTACGTCTTGCCCTTGGTGATCCCCAGCGCGTGCTTCTCGACGGTGGCCGCCTGGGCATAGGCCGAGAAGGGGCCGTCGACGTTGTCTCCGGCGAGGAACGAGGCGTCGTCGGCGACGGTGATCTCCTGCACCTTCAGCTGGGTGTGTGCCAGGTAGTAGGTGGCGGCGCCACTGGTGATGAACAGGAGGCCGAGCAGCCCGATCACGGGCCCAGCAGCTTCGCGATCCGAGGTGTGCGGGTCATGCCGACCAAGGCTCACCTAACTTGCTTCCGTTGGATAGCCCCGGAGGGTGTGATCTTCACCCCTCAGAATCTTTTTTCCGGGAACCTGTCGTATCGGCGTCGAGGCGTTCGTGGAGAGGGTGAGAAGCGGTCGTACGGACCGCGACGACCACCACGAGAGGCACCACCATGAGCACCAGCACCTACACCCAGACCACGACCACCACCCACCAGTTCGCCGGGCGGTTGCCGGTCTGGCTCGTCAGCGTCACCGCCGTCGTCGCAGGCGCCCTGGTCACCGGCGTCTACGAGTTCCTCGCCCGCGCGGTCGGGGTGCCGTTCAACGTCGCGCTACCCGGCACCGGCCTCGCACCCGCCGCGGTCCCTGCGACCGGACTCGCCTGGGCCGTCGCCGAGCTCGGCCTGATCGGCATCGTCATCGCCGTCTGCCTCGACCGCTTCGCCAAGCGTCCGCGCTCGACCTGGAAGCGCACCGCCTGGACGCTGACGGCGCTCTCGCTGGTGCCCAGCCTGGTCGCCGTCACCGACTCCTACGCCACCAACATCATGCTGGTGATCTCCCACCTCATCGCCGCGGTGGTGATCGTCCCCGTCATCGCCGCCCGGCTGGCGGAGCGGAACCCGCGCCGCGCCTGAGGTCCTGCACACCTCAGCCCGGTGGCCGGCGAGCGATGATCAGCTCGCCGACACCGGGCATCGGCGCCGTCTCGACCGTGAATCCGGCGTCGGCCAGGTCGGCGAACAGCGCTGGTCTGGGATGAGTGCGGTAGTACATGACGAACTTCGGCCGCCACACCGCGTTGCGCACCCGCATCACCAGGTCGAAGCCGGAGAGCAGCCAGTAGGCCGCGTGGGTCGGCCCCGGCGCCCGACTGACCGGCATCGCGAACATCCCGCCCGGCCGCAGCGCCCGATGGATGCCCTCGAAGAGGGCCGGACGCTCCTCCGGAAGAAAGTGCCCCAGCGCCCCGAAGCTCACCACGAGGTCGTACGCAGCATCGAACGGCAGCGCACGAGCATCCGCCCGCACCAGATCGGCGTCCGGGTGAGCGGCTCTGGCCCGCTCGAGCATCCCGACGCTGAAGTCGACCCCCGTCGGCGGCTCCGCGGTCGCCTCCGCCAGCAGCTCCAGCCCCGCCCCCGTGCCGGTGCACACGTCGAGGCCACGCTCGAACGGCCCGTACTCCCGCAGCGCCGTGATCGTGGCCGCCAGCGTCCAGTCCGGCGTCCGGAACGGGGTCGCGTCGAACTTCGGCGCCAGCAGGTCATAGCCGCGCTCCACCGACGACAGCGCCTGGACGGCGAGCTCCTTGAGGGTGGGCCTCTCCACGGTTCAACGATAGGTGGAATCAGGTGATCCGCTCCGTCGTTCTCGATGACCCTAGGAGGCAGGCGTCGCCGCACGCCGTCGGGAAGTCCATCCAGCCGCGCGCTGCCAGGACTCTCGCAATGCTCCGCGCAGTCCGGCAGGGCGTCTCGAAGACCTGATGCCAGCGCAGTCGCGCGGTGACGGTGCCGGTGGCGGCGAGGTCGTCGAGCACCCGGTCGGCATCGCGAGCCTGGTCGCGCCAGGTGTCATGGCCCAACGCTCCGTCGAGCTCGACGACCAGCCCGTACGCGGCATACTCCACGTCCCGGAACTGACTGCCCTTCGACGTCGCACGGACCGCCTGTCGCTCGGACCGTGGCAGCCCGTGGACGCGCTCGACCTTGGTGAGATAGCCATGCTCGAGTACGGAGTTCGTGCCGGACTCCAGATCGTCGATGATCTTGGCGATCCAGGCACGGCGGCGCAGGGACGGGAAACGACTCAGCGCCCCACGGAGCGAGCCGACGGTGACATGAGCCCGCCCAGCAACGTCGGCAAGACTGGCGATCGCGTCGATTTCCGAGCGGGCGTCGTGCGCCATCGCCAGCGCGTTGTCCTCCAGCTTCAGGCGAGGCGGGACGCCACCGTGGGCATGGGTCTCGAGATTGGTGAGGCGGTGGATCACGATGCCGGGCTGAGGCGCCACCCTCCGGGTCTGGTCGACGGCGACATGGATCGGGTCGGGGACCATACCCGGCACCATCGGCCGCTCTGTGCGGGGCGCCTCCGCACTCGGGCCGCACACGTAGGCGGGTGCGGCGTAGAGGACGGCTGCCCAGGCGCGCTGGTGCCAGGTGAGCGGACCCGTGTGATCGACGTACACCCGCGGATGCACCCGCACGATCTCCTTGCGCCGCTGCATCCTGATCATGTCAGCGCGCGTCAGCCCACCTGCCGCGAGTTGCGCATGGCTGAGCACACCATCCTGCTGACGTCGCTGCGCGTCCATCAGCCTGGCCGCGTGCTCCCGCTCCCAGACATCTACTCGACCGCTGGTGACACCCGAGTCCTCCACACTCCAGTTATCCCACGTAAAGGCCCAGAACCCTAGGAGGGTGAGTCACGCCCAGCGTGACTCACCCTCCTAAGGTCGCCGGCCGATCGCGAGGAGGTGGTTCGAGAAGTGATTCGCCCTGGGTTTCGTTCCTATCGGTTTCCCTGTCCGGCGGTCGCCGGCTGGGCTGAATCAAGGTCAGCGTAGTAGGCCTGTTCGACCTCG